>MGFG01000001.1 GCA_001791745.1 Candidatus Uhrbacteria bacterium RIFOXYC2_FULL_47_19
GCGTAAAGCTTTCTGCTAAAGCCGCCCTACCGGGCGGCTTTAGCTTAAGGCGTCGCCTTCAAACGTACACCCCAGCTTCGCTGGGGGTTTATAGGATAACCAAAAAAACCGCCTTTTACGGCGGCTTTCCGGACGTGGCAGGGGCTGGTGGACATTGTTCGAACTTTAATGACGGCACCAGACTATAAAACAAGCTGAGCCGACAGCTCTCTAACGAGGGCATCCACGTCCACACTACCGAAATCAGTCGTGTCTATTTCGATCAGCGGGCCCGGCACAGCGAGCGGCTCCGCGCGCCCCCGCATCAGCACCGGACGGAATTCATCGAGGCTGCCCGCGTCGTTATGCCCGGGATGCCGGTCCCCGGAGCTGGCCCTCTGGGAAAAGCGGTCGTAGACGACGCTCCCATCCGCCTTGCAGAGCACCTGAACGGACGAAACGCGATACTCGTCGAGAAGCTTACCCATCCTTTCGTTGTCGAACTCCGGCTTGAAATTCGATTCGACGACGCACGTCAGGCCAACCCTCATGCACGAGGCGACGTCACTATACATCAAGTCGATCGCCGCCCTGCCGATCGATCTCGACCACTCGCGATCTTTGGTCCCTAGAGAGTCAAAGAGCGTCTCCTTGTATTCGTCCTTCGAGAAGAGAGGGGCCCTGATCCGCGCCGAAATGCTCCTCGCGATGGTCGTCTTGCCCGTTGCCGGAAGCCCCGTCACTATAATCAGCATAGAGAAAACTCCTTACCGCTTACGACGGTAAGCATAATGAATGAGGCTGGATTGACTCAAGCCTGCCCCAAACCCAAAACCCGCCACCCTATCAAGATAAGGCGGCGGGCTCTGTCCCGTACCGTTTCGTACGGGACGCAGCAAGGGCGGAGGGAATTACGCGTCGGCCGGTCGGACGCCGTCCTTCCTTGCCCGGGGTTGCGTCCGGCGCTGCGCCGCGGCTCGTCGGTTCACGGTCAGGCGAAACATCGCCTCGCCGGTCTCGATGTCTCGGACTGAAGCAGTTCAGTCCTCGCTCCACCTCGACCTTGCACCGTCCGGCGTTCGGCCGTCGGTCCGGTCGAACGATCGGACCTCGGCCTCACTTTCAACCCGTTCGATTCCCTTCATGTCCCAAACACAAAGACGACCGACCGAAAGGCCGCTCGTCTTTGTGGCAGGGGCTGTAGGAATCGAACCCACGACCGAGGTTTTGGAGACCTCTGTTATACCATTTAACTAAGCCCCCATAACACATCTTTTGTAACTGATTTTGACCCAACTGTCCACTACGCAAAAACGGCGACCTTAGTCCCCGTCTTGCCTCGACCCATCTACTTCGTTTCCTTATGGGCAATATGTTTCTTGCACCACTGACAGAACTTAGACAACTCCAACCGAATAGCTTTGAGTGTCTTTTTATTCTTGTGAGTCCGATGAGTCACACGTCCACACTGACCACACTCTAATTTTACGAGATTGTCTTGAGACATAAACTTTTTACCAGTCCATTACGACACGCGGGATATTAGCAGGTCTGTCCACATCTGTCCAGACTCGTGCCGTTACTCTTACTCTCAGATGGAGCCACCTCTGGGGTTCGAACCCAGGACATCCAGTTTACAAAACTGGTGCTCTAACCAGCTGAGCTAAGGTGGCATGGTGGGCAGGCTAGGATTCGAACCTAGGAAGGCTGAGCCAGCAGATTTACAGTCTGCCCCGTTTGACCGCTCCGGAACCTGCCCTCTTAATCGGCTTGCGTCCTATGCCGCCTAGACCTAGAGAAGTGAAGCCCGCCCAATCCTTTAAGGACCAGCGGACATGGAGCCGACGACCGGACTTGAACCGGTGACCTACTCCTTACCATGGAGTTGCTCTACCAACTGAGCTACGTCGGCATGAAAATCATGCCATTTTATCCTTTTTTCACTGAATCACACCTATTCTACTCACGCTTCGGTTCAAGCGCCAATATCCTTTCTTGTAACACTCTCAACTTTTGATTCTCAGGATTGACCACACGCAGACGTTCCAATGCCGCTATAGCCCTATCCTTATCGCCGTCCATTATACATGCCTCGACCAGCAAATCAAGATACCTTGGATTGGACGGCTCGAATGACAATGAAGTCTTTAATCCAACCTTGGCCGCACCCCAGTCATTGCTTGCACTGCAGACATGGCTAAAATTGGCGAATTCACGGGCAATTTCAGCGTGCTCTGGTGCTCCGGCCACACAAGTCTCGGCAAATGACTCCCGTTTCGGTACTGGCACACCATGCGATTCGGTCACTGATTGACCACACAACCTCCGAACCAACACCCTAATCAAAAAAGCGTAAGTTTCTCTAGCACGATCCCACTTTTTAGTGAACAAATAGAGCTCGCCTAGATCACGGTACACATCCTCATTCATCTCGTCAAAAGTCAGTATCTCAATCAACTTCTTCTCTGCTTCGCCAAACTTCTCTTGTTCAACTAGCTTGGCTGCTGACTTACGCAGACGATCTATCCTGTTTTGACGTTGTTCGGGTTTAAGAGGTTGTTCATTCTTAAACTGACGATCGAGAGTAGTAAGATGATGTACTAATCGACGAAAAGAATCACGTAGACGAGTAACTAGTGGTGACAAAAATTTGAGTGTTCCTACAACAAATTTCTTAGCTGCACGACTGACACGCTCGTCCATGATCTGTTTTTTACGAGCCGAATTCTGAACCTGAGGCATCGATTCGGTCTCAATCAGTGTCAACTGCGGAAACTTACGAACAAAAATCAAAGCCATGATACCTGCACAGACAATAATTATCGCCAGCAAAACCAAATAAAAAAACATAGATATCAAGAGCGTGATGCTATCTCTACTAAACTCATAAAATTATCAGCGGTTAACGACGTACCACCAACCAGAGCACCATCAATTCCTGAACAAGATAAAAATCCAGAAAGATTAATGGTATCAACTGAGCCTCCGTAGATAACGGTACAAAATTTATCGGCCACGGCTGCAGTACACAATTCATTTAGTGTCTTACGAATCAATTGAGCCGAGGCTATTACATCCTCTGACTCAATCATTTGTCCGCTACCAATCATCCAAATTGGCTCATAAGCCACAATAAAATGCTGACCATTGTGAGGTTGACGAAAAGCATCAGCTAAAGCTAAAGATAATTGTTGAACCAATACTTCCTCACGTCGTCCATCATCCCTCTCATCCTCGGTCTCTCCAATACAAATAATAGGTGTAATGTCCTGAGTCAGTAACGCAGCAACCTTACGTCCGACCATTTCATCGGTTTCACCTAAATACTCACGACGTTCCGAATGTCCAACCAGACAAAAAGAGCAACCTAGTTCTTTTAAGTTAGCCGGGGAAACCTCTCCGGTATACGCACCACGGTCTTCCCAAAAAGAATTCTGTGCACCTAATAACAAATCTGATCCACGAATTACTCCGGCCACCTGACTTAATACTGGCCCGGACGGACAAACCACTATCGATGTATCAGTTTTAATTAAAGCCAGGCGTTCTACTAACTCCTGTGCCAACGAACGACTCTCGTTGATCGAAAGCTGCATTTTCCAATTGGCAATCAAATACTTCTTACCCATAAATTGAAGAGTTACAATTCTTTGGTCGTAGCCAAAAAACTTTCTGGACTATCGAAAGGACCAATGACCGACATAGCCAAACGATTACGATTAAATATCTTCTTGGCTACACGCTGAACATCAGCTCGACTAACCGATTTTATCTTAACTAAACGTTCATCCGGAGTCTCGGTTCGTTTGGTTAATAACTCTTGTTTAGCAAACCAATCTGCTAGACGACTTGAATCCTCCAGAGCCAAAAGCGTCCTACCTCTAATGTATTCTTGTGCCAGTTTGAGTTCTGCAGCCGTGACACCACGACGAACCAGTCGCTTGATCTCCCGGAAGGTCAAACACAAAGCTAGTTCCACTCGTTCCTTAGATAGCCCAGATTGAATAGTTACATCCCCAATATCTTGATAAGGATTAACCTGCGAACGAATAAAATAACACAGACCTTCCTTTTCTCGTACCGTCGTAAACAACCGCGAACTCATCGTTCCGCCTAGAATGGTACTCATGACCTTGGCGGCTGCTAAATCCGGATCCCCATAAGCAAACGCCGGAAACGAAATTGCCACCTGAACTTGCTCGGTGTCACGTTTTTCAATACGAATACGTGGTCGACGAAAACTGGCTCGAGCTAAATCAAACCGCTCATAACCACGACCACTACCACTGGCTTTGACTTGCCCAAAGGTACTCTCAAGTAGATCGATTGTCTTGGCTTCATCAAATTGCCCAGCCACCGCCAGGACAGTTCGCGACGGAACATAATAACGATCACGCAGTCCAAGCAGATCGGTTCTAGACAATCCAGAAACCGACTCGACTGTACCACCAATGCGCTGACCCAACGGAGAACCGCGATACAACTCTTCCTCAACCAACTCTTCAACCAACATCATCGGGTTATCCTCATACATTCGCAATTCTTCAAGAATGACCTGACGTTCGGAGCCGACATCAGTCGCCCTAAACGACGAATGATAAATCATGTCTTCAAGCATGTCGACCGCTAATCCAATCTGACCCGACTGCAACTTAATATAATAACCGGTGTAATCTTTAGAGGTGAAGGCGTTGTAGTCGGCGCCGACCGAATCCAAGTCACGCGAAATGTCGAGTGTTGCCGGTCGACGAGATGTACCCTTAAACATCATGTGCTCAATAAAATGTGAGGCACCAGACAACGCTGCATTCTCATACCGCGAACCAACTTCATACAAAGCCAAAACGGTCACCGCTGCCGTATCGGCATGTGGGACCATCATGACCCTTATTCCATTTTTGAGCCTTACCTTTCTAAAACTCATGAATCTGTGTCGAAGAATTATTCCAGTACTATCACCACCTCAACCAATAGTGACTAAACTTTAAAGCGCGCAACGCTCGCCGATCAGGTCGGACAACTCATCAATCGCCACTCGTTCCTGGGCCATGGTGTCACGATCACGAACTGTGACCTTGCCATCTTCGGGTGTATCAAAATCTACAGTTATGCAGTACGGCGTACCAATCTCATCTTGACGACGGTAACGACGACCAACTGAACCAGTTTCGTCGTACTGAACCATAAACCGTTTGGATAACGTCTTGCGAATCCCCTCAGCCAACTCGGTGAGTGGCGCTTTCTTAGAAAGCGGTAGGACAGCCGCCTTGATCGGTGCAATAGCCGGATGAAAACGCAGTACGGTTTCAGTCTCCTTGGCTGACTCAGTGGTAGTAGTCCGACCACCATCGATCTCCTCGTAAGCATCAAGTAGGAAGGTTAACACTGATCGATCCAATCCCAATGCCGGCTCAATCACGTACGGAAAATACTTCTCGTTGGTCTCCTGGTCACGGTATGACAGGTCCTGTCCGCTGAACTTGGAATGCTGCTTTAGATCAAAGTCAGTCCGATTAGCACAACCCCATAGTTCACCCCAACCCCATGGATACTCGTATTCCAAATCTACCGTCCGTTTGGAATAGTGCGATAACTTCTCCTTAGGATGCTCATAAAAACGCAATTTATCCGACTTTACTCCAAGCTCAACAAACCAATCTAACATAAACTGCTTCCAGGTCTCGAACCACTCCTCATCCGTGCCTGGTTTAACAAAAAATTCCATCTCCATCTGCTCAAACTCACGAGTACGAAAAATGAAATTGCCGGGTGTAATCTCGTTACGAAACGACTTGCCAACCTGGGCGATGCCGAACGGTAGCTTGCGGCGCGAAGTCTGCAACACATTGCCGAAGTTGACGAAGATACCTTGAGCGGTCTCCGGTCGCAAATAAACGGTCGAAGCTGCATCTTCGAGCGGACCAATCGACGTCTTAAACATCAAGTTAAACTCACGAATGTCAGTCAGCTCACCACCGCACTCCGGACACTTTAAATCCTTAATACTGATCTGATCTTCCTTCAAGCCAGGCATACCAGCGATATGCGCTTCAACTAGATGGTCAGCCCGAAACCGCTTCTTGCAACCTTTGCAGTCCACTAGCGGATCAGTGAAGCCCTGCAAATGACCAGACGCTTCCCAAGTCTTGGGATTCATAATGATAGCTGCATCAAGACCAACAACATCAGCACGACGCTGAACTATAGCTTCCCACCAAGCCCGACGCACGTTGTTCTTAAGTAGGACACCCAATGGTCCATAATCATAAGTCGAGCCAACACCACCATAAATTTCCGAACCAGGAAACAAAAAACCACGTCGTTTAGCTAAAGAAACGATTTTATCCATCAATCCTTCAGTCATATTTTTATCGGTCATATGGCGAAAATGTAGCACGAGCCTGATGAGGCGGCAAGGCGAGAGTTGAACCCGAACTGACTTGGTTGTGAACCAATTTCGTGACCGATAATTAAATAAAATTAACTGATTTGACTGAAACTAAAGAAAACGAAAAGCCGCCCAGTGGAAGAACCCACCGAACGGCTTATCAAGCCTACTTTTAGTGACGTGTCGTCAAAAAAATTCCGACACGTCAATCTCGATCTCGGCGGACCGACGAGCTCGCCGATCCGCTTCATAAACGACCCGGACCCAACTGACAAATTCAGCCGGCCGTGGGCAGCAGACCGCCGCCAGCACCGCCATGCTGGACCCGAAAGCTTTGATCGCTAGCACGTACTGCCGCCGCGGCTCGCCAACGATCAGCCCGCCCTTATATGGGCGAACACTGGCGGTCTCCCAGCTAGACTGGTCCACGGTCCGAACGACCGCCGCCACCAAAGCTGCCAAGGTCTCCCCCGGCTCCAGGCCGATCTCAAAGACCCGACCTGACGCTTCGGGTCGACGGGTGGCCTGCCGTTCCGAAATTCGCATTCCTCTCCTCCTTCTGCCGACCAAAAAACACAAAACTCCCGGTCGACGATATGGAGACGGAATCCAGGGTAATCCGCTAGGGATGCCTGGACGAGACGTTTCCATTGGTCCATCTTCAGCCTGAGCCGATGATGGCCAATTTTCACGTCGAGCAACAGCACTAACCGGAAACCGGTCGGCTGAAGCCTGTCCCCCTCCATATCTCCGCTCGGGAGCAACTGGTATTTTTGATTCGGTTATAAAAAACTCCTGACCAACGAACTGGAGACGGAAGATTTAGGGTAAAATCCGCCGAAGCAGACGCCTAAACCTAGGATGCTCTAGTCGAGAGCTGTCAGCCGGAGCCGACTTCAAACGACTTCACATCAACATCGCACCTTCCGGACAAGCTCGGTTGGTTAACGATGGGTCCCCCTCCATGTCGTCGATCAGGAATACTTTTTGATCAACAAAGCACTATAACAGATAATATCCATTTTGTCAAGGATCTCTGGTGCTAATTGTAAAAATTAACCTAAAATAAGCCAGATTTAGCTCATTACTCTAGACTAAAAATGTAAATTACAGATAGTCAAATCTAATTTATTACTAAAATTAGTAAATCCAGTTTCTGGGCCCATGTGAGACTCAAGCTGGTAAAAAAAAAGAAAACCCCCTTTTCAAAACAGGGGGGTTATAGAGATGGGTTGGCCGCTGATCTCAACTACCAAAGTTCACAAAGCTCAGGTCGTGCATCCTCAAGATTAAGAAAGGTCCGCTCGGCCTTCGGACAATAGACAACCTTAAGTCTGGCTACTAAATGACCATTAACACTGATTTTTGCGCCAGCAGGGTACACGTTCGGATCTTCAATGGTCACAAAGCCCTCAATGACTAAACCGAGCAGTTCACTCAACAAATCAGTTATAGCTTGAACATGTTCTTTACGCTCATTATCAGACTCAGGCAATCAAACTTCTTTTTTCTCCTCTACCCTTACATCTACCATGACTAACTCCTTTTACATCGTTAGAAACTACATCGTTAGAACCATAATGTCAAGACTAAAAACACGGACCGTTACCGATCCGCGTTCAACCCCCTTAAACTAATAACTGGCTAGATGGTCATGATTTCCTTTTCCTTCTCCTCTCCAATCTCCTTGATCCGATCATTAAACTGAGCAGCTACTCGGTCAAGATCCTCAAGTAGCCGGTACTTATCATCTTCAGGAATATCCTGCGCCTTAATTTGACTCCGTACTTCCTCCCGAATCTGACGAATCGCTATCCGTCCATGTTCTAGTCTCTCACCCAAGAGCTTTTTCATCTTCAATCGACTCTCCTCAGTCATTGGCGGGATGATAATACGAATCACTGTTCCAGCTACAACCGGATTAAAACCTAGGTTAGCCTCAATGATCGCATGCTCAATATCTTTAACGACCGACTTATCCCACGGCTCGATTTGAACTGTATGTGCGTCCGGAATGGTTATACTGGCCAACCCGACTAGGGTAGTTCGACCACCATAAGCCTCGACCGACACATTCTCAACCATAGCTGAACTAGCTCGGCCAGTGCGTAATGAAGCAAGCTCTGTCTTGAGATGTTCGATTGCTCGATTGAAATCCGAACTCTTCCCGGAAACGATATCATCTGGCATAACGTAATTCTGTAAAAATCGAATTACTATTTGAACTTAGTTACTCCCATATAAAGCACGGTTGAATTCATATTGTCAACCATGAGAGCAGTGGCAGTTCGAGTTGTTGGCATGGTCTTGGGCACCCAGTTAATACCACCATTCGACGTACTATAGAAAGTTGTGGCTGTGCCGTAATAGATGTAACTCGAATCTTTGGGATCGACTGCCAACGTATAGACAGTCGTACTCTTAGGTGGAGTTAGCATCGGGATCTTCTCCCAATTGTCACCATAGTCTCGCGATCGAAGTAATCCGTAACGACTAGCTACAATCACAACCGCTGGATCACTCACTCCCAAAGCTAAATCGGTTACTAGTTCAGTACTGCTCGAAAATTCTTTTTTGTGTGCTTCACTCAAATACTTCCAAGTAGCGCCAGCGTCATCTGATCTCCATATACCATCACTCTTAGTGGCGGCGAAGATACGTCGACCATCAGAGGCAACCAAAGCGATTTCGACCACCGAACTCTTGAAAGTTCGAACACTAGACCACGATCGTCCACCATCTGAACTCCTTAACACATCACCACCATCGGTTGCCACCCAAACTTGATTCGGATCAGCACGATCTACCTGCACCGAAGTTAGACTGCGCTCCTGTCGTGGATCAAGATAAGAAACCTCCCAAGTACGAGAACAATCCTCAGTTCGAATTAACCGATTGCTGTAGGCAGCAAAGACAACACATTTATTTTTTGAACTAACAGCAATCGACGACACTCGTCCCTTGCTCACCTGAGCTGGTTGCTGCCAAGATTCCCCCCCGTCGTAAGTATAAAACAGTCCATCATTAACCGTGCCAATATAAACAGCGTCCGCAACTTGCGGGTCTTGAGCAATAGCCACGATATCAAATGTCGAAATCGAACGAACCTCGTCACCTACAGTCGGAATAGCTGACTTCTGAGTCCAGCTATCACCACGATCCGAACTTTTAAAAATCCCCCCTTCGCCACCTACAGATGAACCGCCGTTTGATGAAAACGATACACAACCTACACCAAAGAAAATTAAACTTCCCAATAACGGTAGTAGAATGACAGATGTTCTACGCATGGTTTTATGGTCACTTTAGGCTGGGTAATAACTCTGCGGCGACTGCATAAGACGCCGCCAATGGGTTGATTCTAGCACGGCGACAAGGGAGATGCGACCTTTGTTAGGTCTGCACCTGGTTATCGACTACAGTGATAAAACAAAATTTTGAAGTACAGCTCGCGGACCAACATTACTATCAATTTGTCGCTTAGACTTTTGCAACACCTCGGCTGTAACCTGCGGATCGAAATTTGAAGCTGACCATCGTCTGATACCGTCAATGGCGTCAAGATGAACTAATCGCTCAGTTTGGCTATAACGAAAAAGCAACACATCACGCAACAACTCGGCGGTCAGATCTAAAAAATTTCGTGTGCGTTCCTGTGCATCTTGAAAGGGTAACTTCTTGGGTAAAATTTTTTCGATGATCTGCCATCGGCTAGCATAATCGATACCAAATAGGGTCAATAATTGATCACGTTGCTCACGCATCTCAATCAAAAACTGAGGTTCAGTGACATAACGAATCGCCCGCGCCGGACAACCGTCAGCTAGTCGTGCTAGTAACGAAGCGTCAGAAGATAATACTCCCATCGCAGCCAATCCATCTCTAATAATTGATGTAGCTACTCGCGGTAAATGAATCTCCTGACAACGCGAACGTACTGTTGGCAGAACCGATTCAGTATCTAGAGCTGTCAGTAAAAGCAGGGTCTGTGCATGCGGCTCCTCCAATGTCTTTAAAAGTGCATTACCTGACTCACAATTAAGGTACTGTGCATCACGAATGACCGCCACTTGCCAACCACCTAAAAAAGCAGTCCGTGATAGACGACCACGCAAAGCCTGAATTTGATCAATGGCGATGACCGTGCGCGGTTTGCTGGTCTTGGGATCTAGTCCACGCTCGACCAAGCAAAAATCGGGCTGTGACTCGAGCGTGTCGGTGTCGAGTAGGTGGGCGGCTAGAGCCCGGGCTAAGCCAAATCGACCGCTCCCCGCCCGACCAGTGAGTAAGTAAGCATGAACGGCTCGATTACTTATGAAAGACCGTTTTAGAGACTCAAAAATTGCCTCATGTCCCAACGGGACTGGGAATGAGGTAATCTTCAATGTCTTAGCTGGAACGGAATCTTGATTCATATGCCACTACTTTAATTCATTGGTCCGATTTGAGACAGAGACCACCACCGAAACAATGATTAGCTAATAAATGACTCATTTTGATCAATTTTTTATTTATAGGAGCTAGACCGCAAGATATTGACAAAACGAGCTCAAAGCGCTAGATTCCTCAGTCATCCATGAGGGTGGATGGCAGAAGGAGTGAGGAGATGGCGCAGAAAGCTAGATACCTGGAACTAGTCGATCACCCGCTGGTTGTCGGAGAACTTCACAATATGGGCTGTGAGTTATCCGAAAACTTCCAGGACGTCGTAGTCCGATGCGGACCAGGTGGTCGGCTGGATGGCCGCCAAGAAAATGGCTGCTGGACCCAAACTGGGGTCAACGACCTGGAGGATGGCATTATCACCATCCTGGACAGCGAAGGTCCAGACGAAGAAAGAGGAGAAGATCCTTGGGAAGGCTTCAATGACGAGGAGGAGGAAACCTCCATCATAGAGAACGAACCCTCCACCGATCCCATCTTGGCCCGAGGGCGAAAGTGGATCACGGAAAATCGCCGTCACTAGGACAGCGACCACCTTCATCCCTCAAACTAAAAGCCCCGGCAGACTTATTCTAACCGGGGCTTGTGTTTAAACACATAAAACCCTGACCTCGTCAGGTCAACCAAATCGATATATCCCCTTGACAGTCTAAATCCACTAAGCTAAGTTGTGGTTGGTGCGGAGGCGGAAGAGGACGAAGCACAGCAGCCGTAGCAGCGGCCTAAAAGGAAGCACATATCCCGCTCTCGAGTTTGACTTCCCCGCGTTGGGGAATCGAGAATCCGGAAAACCTTCCGCGCTGGAGACGTTCGTCCTACCGTCACGCCTCCGCACCAAACCAGCACCTCCTTTCTTCCACCCCCAGACTAGTTCTGGGGGTACTTTTTTACCCTAAAAAATGAGATATAAAATCGGCCAATCTGCAAATACCTGAAATCGCAATCGTGCCACATGTTGTAGCCAGATAGAAACCCTTGATGATTTCGCTTATTTCGTCTAGCGTAAAGCCACTGTGGAGGCGATCGGCTTGAGATTGAGGAGCTGTATCCGTACGTCCCTCACGGGTACTGGTTTAACGGGAGTCACCCCCCGTCTCGTTCACCTCAAACGAGCCAAGGAACCTGCTTCTCTCTCGTCACCGTCTCCACCTTCTTCTAGAACCAAAAGTGCCACGAATTATTCAGTGGCACTTTATTTTTGCTCAAAAAAATCCGAAGAGTGGTTTATGTCAGTAATTTCTTTTTAATTCATTTCCTTACTATTTATCCACAGGGGCAAAAAACGCTTGGCATTTTTTAGCTAAGTAGCGCCAAATTAATCTAAAAGTGTCAGAAAGTTGACACTTTCTTAGTCATCGCCTACGGTCCGAGTACCCGCGGGCACTTTATAAAATTAACGCGTTCGGGCGACCAATAGAACGGGGCGCCCACGCCGGTCAGTGTTATGCAACACGTTTCCGAAGCCATATCCCAACTGATTGCCCATCCCATTTGCTGTGAGGTGCGTAAAAAGTCGGACGATCAGGAGACGGATAACCAACCCGATGACGAAACGGTCGAGGAATTGGCATTTGTCCAAACTGTGAATCGGACTATTGGACCAAAACTTGACCCCAATAGAATCCGTCGGGCTGAACAGGGTGTCGGACGACTTTACGGTTGCCGAACCAGACAACTACGTCATACCGGTAGTGAAACAACCGTTTTCCCGAACCAAGATCTAACCATAGATGCCTATGCAGACGATCAAGGAAACGAATTTTGGGTCGACTCAGAAAATGGAACTGTCTTACAGATGGGTCCGGAATCGGGTCGCTATTCGCCGTCACACGCGACTGAGGAGGAGAATACCCTTACCGTTCACGAGCTAAGAGAGTTAGCAATAGGTATAATCGAACGCCAAATGCCGACTTTTGGATTATTGCTACCAGTATTCCATCCGCTTGAGGCTAATGACCGCCGTAATGTTTACTTCTTTCGTTGGGAAGATTTATCTGAACCGTTATCCGAGACTGAGCTACCACCATTCATACAGGTTGGACTGTATGCAGATGGTCGTTTGGCCAGTTTTGCTGATACCTTATCCGGGACATGTAAGCACTTACCTGGATATCGTGGACCAATTCTCGACCTGCCTTCCAGTTGGACTAAAAACCGAGCTGGAGGAAACAACTAATCCATGTCGATCTTGTAACCGACGAAATCAAAACCAATCCTAAACCTGAATATCGGTTTAATAATCGACAATTAAACAAAAGCCGGCACATGAGGGAGAGCCGGTTTTTGTTATCATTTCTTTATTTTTTAGAACTTCTCGATCTGGAATGACTGATTGACCGTTGTTCATGACGGACCAATTTTCTAACTTCGCCTACAAACTGATCACCTCGATCAAACTCGTTTATGAACAAGCCAAAACTAGCACAGGCCGGCGAAAGCAGAATTGTATCATTTGATTGGGCCAAGTTAGTCGCGCTCTGGACGGCCTCAGCCATCGAATCAACTAAAATGACCTCGCCACGGAAACCGGCGGTCTTGAGTGCTCGTTCCAATTTTGGTGTAGCTGTACCTCGAAACAACACTACCGACTTAACCAGACGTTTAACCGTCCTCCCCCACTCTCCATATTTCAATTTTTTATCCGCCCCTCCAGCCAAAAGAATTATCCGTGATGATTTTTGTGTAGCAAATGCTTCTATAGCCCTAATCGAAGCTTCGGCCACGGTAGCTGTAGTGTCATTAATGTATTTAACGCCACCAACTTCACCAACCAATTCAAGTCGACCTGGAACACCGTAAAAATTTTTGATTACTGTAGAAATAATTCGAATTGGCACACCAGCCTTACGAGCCGCTGCATAGGCGGCTAGTACGTTCGATAAATTATGATTACCAAGAAGTGGTATATCAGATACTGACATGACCGACCGTTCGATTCCTTGTTCACTCAAAACCACCTGCCCTTTACGCACAAAACAACCATCACCTTTTAATGGTTTGATTGAAAACGGAAACCTTTGTCCACCAAAAACCAAACTAGTATTTGTCTGATGACCGGTTCCAAACTTAACTACTCGCGCATCATCTGCATTAACAACTGCAAAATCTCCACTGCTTTGAAAAGCTAAAAGTAATGATTTTGATCGCGCGTAATCGGCTAAGCCATTATAACGATTCAAGTGATCCTCGAGGACATTAGTAAGAACACCAATATGCGGACTCAGCTGATGCTTCTCTAAACCATCGAGATGCCAAGATGACAGCTCTAGTATCACCGGAATTGGATGACCACTGTGATTGGAAGATCTAATTAGTCGATCCAAATCATCAAATGGTGACCGACGAATGTTACCAGCAATAATCGCACGACGGTCGTAACGCTTAACTATTTCTCCAAGTAGTGTAGTAACTGTACTTTTACCCTTTGTTCCAGAAATACCAATGATTGGCACTGGACACAGTAGAAAAAAAATCGCTATATCCATCTCGACCCGAACCCCAGCCCGATTGGCAGCAGCCAAATAATAATTATCATCCGGCACAGCTGGATTTCTAACTACCAAATCAGCTCGAATGAAGTCACTCTCCTCGTGTCGACCAAAAACAAACTTTGGTCGATAAACTGTATTTCCACCTGATCGTTCGATTGCTTTTTGATAGGTGTGCATTAGCGCCTCAACTGAAACAGCTAGGGCTGCCCTAGACTTAAGATCAGTCACAGTCAAGCGCGCTCCGTGTCGTAATAACCATTTAGCTACACCCAAACCACCCTCATTCACCCCCAAACCCATGACAGTAATCTTCTTTCCGCGAAACCAAGACGGGGTCAATTTTTCTATTGTTGTCTTCATTTCTATCTGGTCAGTTGTCACTTTAGCTAAAATCAACTCTTGTTTTTGATTTATTTGACCGTCGAACCGTTAATTTAACCATTAACAACCAAACAATCAGCTGTAGAATCATGCGAATATATTGAACCAGGCCATAGAAAAAACCAACCTTCTGAATCTTACGAACAAAACCAAGTCCCTTCAGTACTACAACTCCAATCGATTGGTGATTAGATCGACAATATTGATCAAAGGCCATTTCTGCTCCATAACCTACCATTTGATGATGGGGCACTGATTCAAATACATCCCGTCGCAGAGCACGCTGACCACTAACAAGTGGTAATCGACGTGCAAACCAATTAGCTACAGTATTTCTGTCACAAAGTCCGACGTTCATAACTAATTCGCCACGCACTACCGGACTAACAACCGAACGGACATGATCCACTGTTAGCCCAAGAAGATCAGCATCAAAAAAACAAACCACCGGAGTGGTTGTTGCCGCCACACCACGAACCATGGCGGACGCCTTACCAATATTTTTTGAAATCAATAAAACTGTTGCTCCAGCCAATTCGGCCTCCATTGCTGTTCGATCACTAGACCCATCATCAACTACGACCACTTGGCTAAACATTCCAGAGGATACAAGAACCTGCACTACATCACCGACTCTCCCCTCTTCGTTATGGGCCGGGACAATAGCTGCCACCTTCAGTAGTTCTCCGGTGCTCTGATTCATGTCCGTCGGACGCTTAGCTCGTAGAGAACCTCTTCAGAACGACGAAAACTATTTTTTACCTGATCAAACTTATTACGTAGGTAACCAGTCAGGTCCATTTCAAGCAATGCACCAACCACATCTTCAGCTAAGTCACGCATAGCTCGAACACCTTCAATATTTCCGTCGGTAGCCAATCTAACTTGTTTTCTTTGTAGCTCACCAATCATGTCACATAATCCACCGAGAAAAATATCAGACGGCACCTCAATATTAGCAACCTCAATTGGTCCTAATTCTTTACCATTCAAAAAATCACGATAGAGCCTAGCCTCAACATACTCCTCAAGAGCAGCACGGAACGAACCCTCATCCGTCATTCGTGGTCCGTCCTGCGATTTAGCACGAACGGCAGAAATTCCCTTAACAGCCTCTACTAATAACTGATCTGCAGCTACTAAATCGTCTCGATGCATGGCAAAGATAGCTCGCTTTGAAACAGTGCGTATGTCGTCTGATAACCGAATAGTCTCACGCCGTCCAGTTTCATAGGCTGTACTATCACTCTTGATTTGCTCCAAATACTTTCTATTCAACATAAAAGTTATCCGATCTTACCGCCACCAAATCGACTATAAAGTTCATTAACTAATCGCTGATACTCGGCTGGAGTGGCACAACGACGTCTTATTTCGGCCTTCTGCCGACGAATGTGAGTTCGAATGCTCTTAGAAAATCGGCGATCTATCTTTTTCTTAATCATGCAGTTCGGGGGTTAATTTCTCGGCAATCATGGCCTATTTTGCTCTTTCTGGCAATGGTCAAGAAATTATTAAGCCTTGTATGAATTTTATTATCGAGAATAAGAAAACAACGACAAAAGCTGGCTAAATCCATTTTCAATCTCCTTTTTCTCTATTCACTGTGTTCAAAATTCGTCACTTTGACGGCGTCACTAAATCAAAGTAGAACTCCTCGGTCATTCTAGCTAGTCGATCCCAGTTGTACTCCAAAGCAACCCATTTTATAGCCCGCTCACCACGCTTCTTAACAACCTCAGGATGATTAATGAGTGATTGGAGTTTATTAGCCAAGTCATCAACATTAGTATTCGCAAACGTCAGGCCGCTACCATCAAGTGGTTCGCGATTCTCTGGAATATCAGATGTCAGTACACATCTACCATGAGCCATGGCCTCCAAGATGGTCGTGCATAAACCTTCAGACTCGGATGGATGAACATACAAGTAAGCATTGGAGAAAAGTTGCTTCAAGATTTCGCCAGTCTGAAAACCAGTAAAGACAATACAACTGTCACTACTACTAGCTTTATATTTCAAATAATCCTCGTAATCACGATCTGACCCACCACCACCCACAATAACTAGCTGCAGATCGGTTTGAAGTCTAGCGAAAGCCTCAATTAAATAATGAATACCTTTTTGTCGAACAAACCTAGTTACCATTAATAAGTATCCATTTGGCTTCAGCCCCCACTTCGCCAGTCGATCGTTTCCGGGATATTTCTCAACAACTTCTACACCATTAGGTATATAGCTTGTATCGGACTGATAAGTCCGATCGCAATATTTTTGAAGACTGCGCGAAACGACGATTGTTCGATGTGGAAAACGAACCGCGGCCCACTCTCCGAATCTCAAATACAAACGAGCAAATAATCCCCATTTCTGATGCTGACGATCGATGCTGTGAAAAGTTACGACAATCTTGGCTCGACGAGACAATAGACGTGGCAACCAAGCTAGTGTAGCCGGACCGACACCATGATAATGAATAACATCGAATTGACCGGACAAAGACAATAAAGTTGCTGAAAGAGTACGAGTAAAAGTGTCTAGATGTTTCGTTGGTAGTGACCACACCGACCGGAGACGAAAACCACGATATCTAGACACCACTGGCCCACGCACAAAAACTGTCACATCATGACCCAATTCAGATAAACGAGCTGATAGCTCTTCAATGTGCCGCTCCACACCACCCGAACCCTGACGCACCGGAACATAACGAGCGCCAATTATAGCGATACGTAACTTTCTAGATGTAAGGTCTGGCATACATCAGTAGTTTAGCACGCAAAACAGGTCGGCACTAAGATGTGGATTCTCTTTCAACTGGGGAAGATTCTCTCCCCCAGACCTCTTTCTTCAACCCGGGGGAGTTCTAGTCCCCTGAGAACCCTAGTGATCTCTCTTCAACTGGGGAAGCTTCTCTCCCCCAGACCCCCGGCCCGGTTTCTCTGTCTTGTCAAAGAAGTGAAGGGAAGAAACCACCCGCCCTACCTCCCACTATGTGTGGGACCTTATGTCCTCGGGCCGGACTGGCCTCCGGCACATACCGTCGCGGAGAATAGATCGGATTGAGATCGATTAGCTTCTGGATCCTGGGTCCCGACCCGGGATGACAGAAGTTAGTTAAAGCCGTTCTTAAACACTTTTGTCGTCCCGAAACTGCGAGTGTGGCGAGCAGTATCCGGGACCCAGGAGTAAAAAGATTGGGATTAGCTTCTGGATCCTGGGT
>MGFG01000002.1 GCA_001791745.1 Candidatus Uhrbacteria bacterium RIFOXYC2_FULL_47_19
AGGTCTTCTCACAAGTTCGACTGCGGTAACCTTGGACTGAACAACTACCCCACTCGGAGCAGGACCAAGTGTCGGCAGTACAAGTCGCAGCTGTATCAGCAGTGCAAGATTGAACAGTTGTCGGCGAAGATGTGGTCACACCTGGACAATCGAAGGAACGAATACAAGAACGAGTTCGAATACCAGCCGGACAGGAGGACCAAGATCCACAAGACCAAGTATCTGCTATACAACTCGAAGAATCAGCTGATGAATCATCAGTATCTGGCCAAGTATCAGCCTGTCTAGCGCCAGAACTGACCGCCACACCCAAATCGGCGGCGATAGTACTCGAAGCTGCGGCTTCGGCAGCTGGATCGTAGTCAGTGGCCGAATAGATCGGATCACCAATCGTATAGTTCACAAAAAAGGCATCCTGCACATCATCGATCTTTTTATTCCAATTTAAACCATAAAGACTCCGAGCTACTGACTCGGAGGTGATCCAACGTAAAACTGCACCTCGGGCCACGGCGTAGACCTTAGGATCGGTCTGAATCTTAATCAACCTGATGCCCGGACGATAAGTAACATTGCCAGCCAATGGATAAGAAATCAGTTCGTCGATTGAGACCTCGTGCACGCCAGAAAAATCAGTAAACCAACTGAAATAGGTTCCCTCATTTGGGAAGACGTACCGACGGCCAGCATTAGACAGATAATATAAAGAAGAGGACGGACCAGCCGCCTTAATAACCGAATCCCTAGGTGTCGCCGCACTAACACCAGTCGCAGCTAACCAAGTACCGGCCACCAGCATCAAACCAGCGACAGACAGCAAGGCTAGGCGAGACAACGAACTCAATCGCTGTGTATGTTCTTTATGGTTCATAAGAAAATAATAAAAAGATTCTGAGTTAGCACCATCGAATCAACTCGACTAATCGTTTCGATGATTGAAAATAATGCTTATATTTTAATCCTAATCAGTTCAAAAGTCGACATAAAACCATTCTCCAGTCTTTTAATAGATTGTTAATTAACACAAATTCAAAACCTACTATTCTTAAAAGGAAAAGAAACTAGTTATTCATAATAAAACAACATCCATAAAACCGCACTGCAAACGACAGAAAAAAATGATATATTTATCGTGCGTGAATTCAACGAGATAGAATAGTAAACCAAACTATGTTTATCAAATTGCTGGCTGCCTTCATTATTTTTCTGGTTGCAACAAAATTCATTCATATCGATATACCATCCGAGACGGCGGATACTATTCTAGCTATATCGACGTTCACGTTTGCGATTTACCTTGGTTTTGCTGTTGCTAATCGCAATTCGCGTATCTCGGTCATACAAATGAGTCTGCGCCGCAACGACGTACATCTGGTTAACCTTTATCACTTTTCGAAAGGACTGGGAGAAAAGGTGACTCGCACCATACAAAAAAGCATTGATCGATATCTAACCCGTCAATTTGATTACAAACTCAAAGATATCGAAATGACAATGCCAGAACTAGTCATGCTACGCAATACCGTAATTGCACTTAAGCCAACAAACACAAAACAGACGGAACTCTATTCTAGAATGCTTTTTCATATCGAAGAGATAACACTTAACCATAAAGAGATCATTCGAAACATGCGTGATACCTTGATGTGGTACCAATGGGGTGTGCTATACCTACTAGCGGCAGTTATTTGGATGTCGCTAATCTATATTAATGATGGCACAACTTTCTCCACAATCTTCATCTCCTTCCTCTCTGTGGCGATCCTACTACTAATTTTGATTCTGCACTCACTTGATAATGTAACTTGGCTCGAACGTGTCTGGATCTGGAAACCAATCAAGGAACTATTTCTTGAACTAGATTTACTGCCATACTATCCAGAATCAGCGTTTCAAGAACGACAATTAACTAAAAAAGATGTAGCTGATCTAAAGGAATACCGACTAGCGAGGCACCCGAACAAGTACCCAAACATGGAGGGCATCGAAGTTGAAGTAGTCAGACAAAAATCTTAAAGACGCACATTATAACAACCCTAGTGGTCAAGGTGTAAACCATTGGTCCTGCGAAACACCGTCGCAACCGTCACAATGACACTCCCCGGGCTTACGCCCGGGGTTTCTTTACCACACAAACTTCGTTTGTCCTTTGTCCTCCTGCCCTTGCGCTTCGATGTACCGGCGGATCGTCGTCTCATCACAGCCGACGGTCGAGACGAAATAACCGTCCGACCAAAGACCGACGTCCGTGTGTTCGTACATATTCGAGATGAAGGGGAACCTCGCCTTGAGGGCGCGGGAGTTATTCGTCTTGAGCAGGCGCACGGCGTCGGCTACCGCCATCCGAGGCGGGATGACGGCCAAGACGTGGATGTGGTCCTCGTCGGTATTCATCTCGAGGATGTCGATCTCCGGGTGTTTGCGCGTGACGTTTTTCAGGACTGACTGCACGTACGCGCGGAGATTATTCCTGAACAGCTTCCTGCGGTACCTCGTCACGAAAACGAGGTGGAACCTCGTGTGGTACGTGCAGTGCGCCTGCTTGCGATACTCCATACCCCGTCACCTTACTTCATGGAGGGCAGGAGGCCAAAGGCGGGCACGGAACTCCCGGGCTTACGCCCGGGGTTTTGCGGGGCGACAATTAAAAATGGGAGCCCGTACAAATCGTGCGGACTCCCATCGGAAATCGTCGGAAGTACAAGCGCAAAGGACAAAGGTTCCAAGGGCTGAAGCAAAGGAACCTGGTCCTAAGTGCTAAGCCCATGACGATACTACGCGAGCACCGCCGCCGGATCGTAGGCGAGCCACTCGCAGCCGAGCCAGCAGCAGTCCCAACCCAGCCTAACGCCCTCCCAAAACAGGCAGAGGACGTAACGGAGGCCGTCCGGGTCGCGGAGAACGGTTCCGAGAAAGAAGATGTACGTCGTGTTTCCGTTCGTCTTCTCCTTCCACTTTTGGGGGAACAACTGCGGATTCTCCCAAAACGTCTGGAAGATGCCTGCATCCAGCGAGATACCGCCGTTCGTCCGGAGACGCTGCAAAAAATCTTCTCCCTTGAGCAACTTCTCATCGCCAACGGGGCAGATCTTGAGATTGATCTTCGTCAGATCGATCTCGGTGAGCGCAAGGCTGCGGCTATCCTGCTCGATCTCGCCCGAGAGCCCGTCTCCGTCTGCCGGCCCGCGCCAGAAGCTCCATTCTTTGCCGATGAACTTCTTGGGGTTGAACGGCTTGGAGCGGTTGATCGAGAGGAACCTCGGTTCGCCCACGATGATCTTCGCACGATTGTTGATGAAGGCGGTGATTTCCGCTTCACCCGCATGCTCAATGATCCACTGGGCGGTCTCCGAATCCACACTGCTCCAGTCGATGTTGTTGGCGAGAGCCTGAATGAGATTGTGAGACTGACCGATTCCGATCGGCTTACCCATGACGTACTCCTTTGTTTTCGCTTACCCTTTTCCCGCACCATGCGTTAAAGGGCTTACGCATGAAAGGTACAATTGAGAGTTAAATATAGATACGTGGTTTTGTCAATAGAGTAGCGTATACATTTGCCTGCCCCTTGGCTTATGCCGTAAGCTTGAGGGGCTTTTTTATTTGAAAACTAACTATAAGGTGAATATGGCAGGAGTTCATAAGGCCGGAGCGATTGTCATGTCCGAGAAAGAGCCGTCAAAGATCGCTCTGCTCTACCGGTCAAAACAGAACGACTGGACCTTCCCCAAAGGCCACGTCGAGGAGGGCGAGTCGGCGCTCGAGACGACAGTGCGTGAAATCGCCGAGGAGACGGGGCTGCCGGTCAGCGATGCGGGGGGAGAGCTGCCGCCCTTGGAGTACGACCATTCTAGCGGGAACCGTGTCGTGATGCACATGTTCCTGTTGCGATCCGACGACGACTCCAGGTTGAGGCCGGAGTTCGACGGCGACCGGGTCGTCTGGGTCGACATCGACGAGGTCGCGGACAAACTCAGCTACGACAACCTGAGAGATTACTTCTCGTCAGTCATTGTTCAGGTCAGACGGGCAGCCGATGTCGCCTGACCCGAAACTCGCCGGGTTCGACTGAAGGTGCCGACTTGTACGCATCGGACGTCCGAAACACCAAAAGACCTCCAGAATCTGGAGGTCTTTTGTTTCCTTGCTGCATTCCGTCACGTATCACGGAAACTTCTGTCGAACGCACTCATGTCTGACACGTGTCGGGCCAGAGCCGTCCGTACATCGGCCGACCAGAAGTGCGCCGGTGCCGGATTCACGTCGAAGCACCAGGCACGGTCGCCATCCGTAAAGAAGTCAGCAGAAAAAGTGTCGAGGCTAAATACATCGCCGATTCTGTCCATGAGGCCAGGAATACGTGTTCCCGGCAGTTCCGACCCGTCGCGGCCGAAACTCCGACTGGACACCCAATATGCCTTGACCATCTTCCTGCCATGCCCGTCGATTGCCTCTTCCGCGTACCAGCCACCTTCGTCAGACAAGTCACATACGGCTCTCTCCATCTCTGCCCGATCCTCTGCCCGAAAGACCTTCCCGACGTGGCCGTTGGTCTTCACAAATACAGGAAACCGCACTCCATCAAAGTCAATTCCACTACCGGACCTAGCGACCACCTGCGGCGCGGGGACACTTATCTCTGGCAACCACAGCTGAACATCAATCTTGGTCCATCCTTCCTTGAGGTATCTACAATTCAGCACCCTAGCCCCCGAAACCACGGCATAGCAGGCCAGCGACGCGACACATCTATCGTTGGACAGGAAGAACAGCCGGTCTCCCCTTCCGACAGACTCGATCTCTAGATTGTTCAGAGTCAAGACTGACGTCTGCACCCCCAACCTGCCGCACTCGGTGCAGATCAAGTCGGCGGCCTCCTCGAACTGTCGGTTTTCGGAGATAATTACGTAAAACATAACGAAAAACTAAAACTGAACATATTCTGGATACAGCCTGAACACCTATAACAAATACAATTTATACATCCGTCAGACAAAACCAAAGACTATGACTCTTACCAAAGAAATATATAAGCACCATGGGGATAAAATGGAAACAAATTAGACCAGCCACTTAGCCTATTTCCAAACGCAAAACCCGCCACCTTATTTGGTGCCGGGTTTGGCAGACCACGTCGTTCGCGAACAAACAAAAAACATGCTTTCAGGGCATGCTTTTCCACGTCGGTAGCCAACCGTGTGACCTTACCATATGGTGGTGGCAGGCCTGGTGGACGTTGTTAGAACTTTCTGCCTGTTCGCCATAGCGAACAGACACCCACTCACCAAAAAATGAAAAATAGACTATATATGACCACCCGACAAATTTCATGAATTTCTAGACAGAAATGGCTGGACTTTAGCGAAGTTCAAGCGACCAATGCACCACTCGACAGGTATTGATGAAGTGCCTTGTTGGGTGTTAGATACCCAAGCGATTTTCGGGG
>MGFG01000003.1 GCA_001791745.1 Candidatus Uhrbacteria bacterium RIFOXYC2_FULL_47_19
ACCACGTGCTCCGCGCGTGCAATTAGCCATCATTACGAATTTTTGATAAAGTAGGTTCGAGTGAAGTCGTAAAGACACTCCATAACAAAAAACTCCGCCTTGAGCAGAGTTTTTTGTTATGGAGCCACCTCCGGGGATCGAACCCGGGACCTCTGCTTTACGAAAGCATTGCTCTACCAGCTGAGCTAAGGTGGCGTAGTTTGTTGGAGCGGGGTACGGGAATCGAACCCGCGTTACCTGCTTGGGAAGCAGATGTTCTACCATTGAACTAACCCCGCAGTTGTTCGACGGCTTTGTTACTTAGCCGTGCCGAATGCACGACTTTGTCATCTCGTTGCTTGTCTTATTAAGACAGTAAATATTTGATATTTAGTTTTTTCACCTGTACCCATAACGTCACGTATTATATACTTATCTTACTGCTTTGCAAGTCTAGAGTCTGACTCAGTTTAGGGACCAATTTTGAAGTCAGGTTTTGGCTTCTATAATAGCTTCGAAGAATGATTCGTTTAAAGAATGTATCGAAAATTTATCCGGGAAATATTGTGGGTTTGCAAAATGTAAATCTGCATATTAGGCCAGGTGAATTCGTTTCCATTGTCGGTCAGAGTGGTACCGGCAAGACTACACTGGTTAAACTTTTAATTTCTGAAGAGCGTCCGTCTAGTGGTCAAATCGTGATTGGAGGTTGGGATATTTCATTGGTTAGATCTTCCGAAGTTCCGTTATTGCGTCGCCAGATTGGTGTTGTTTTTCAGGACTTTAAATTATTACCCAAAAAAACCGTCTACGAAAACGTGGCTTTTGCCCTGGAAGTAGCAGGTGTTCGATCAAGTCGGATTAGAGCTATCGTGCCTCAGGCACTTAAGATTGTTGGACTGACTGATAAAGTCGATCGATATCCGCGACAAATATCTGGTGGTGAGCAGCAACGCGTGGTTATTGCTCGTTCGCTGGTACACCGTCCGAAGATCATTGTAGCTGATGAACCAACTGGTAATTTGGACTCAATTAATACTTGGGAGATTATCGATCTACTGCGTCGCATTAATGGTTTTGGAACAACTGTGGTGTTAGTTACTCATAATCGTGAAGTGGTCAATTCTTTGCAGCGACGGGTTATAACCATTGATCGTGGGTTAGTGGTTTCCGATGTCGAAGAAGGTAAGTACGTTCTATGAAATTATCGTTTCTAATGAGGGTTATGAAGTTTGGGGTCCAGGATTTTTTTCGTAATTTTTGGTTGTCTGCAGCGACAGTTAGTGTATTGACTTTAACCGTTATATCCATCAATGCGTTAGTTTTGATGAACGTGTTGGGTAAGATCGCAGTTACGACCGTCGAATCCAAGATCGATGCAAGTGTCCATTTTCGCCAAGATGTCGATGAGAGTCGAGTGAAGACTGTTCGAGTTGCTCTGTTGGGTTTACCAGAAGTGAAAGAAGTCGAATACGTCTCTCCAGAGGAATCATTACAACAATTTAAAATCGACAATGGAGAGGAATCAGAACTAGTTAAGTCGCTTGAGGAGATTGAAGGTAATCCGTTCGGTGCGACACTAATTGTTAGAGCACACGACACCTCGGGTTACTCGACAATCATGCAGACCTTAAACCAACCATTATTTGCCAGCCTAATTGAGGAGAAGGATTTTTCTGATTACGAGGCCATGGTGTCTCGTCTCAACGCTATAACTGGTAAGTTGGAGATTTTTTTGTTGGCCGTCACCTGTGCATTCGGCGTCATTGCTTTGTTGATTGTAATGAACGCAGTTCGTGTTTCGGTTTATACTCATCGAGAAGAGATTTCTATTATGCGATTGGTTGGTGCGTCTAATTGGTTTATTCGAGGTCCGTTTTATGTTGAGGCATTAATTTGGACACTGGTTTCGGTTGGTTTAACCGTACTACTTCTTTATCCGGCACTTATAATCATTCAACCGTTTCTTCAGCGGTTCTTTGGTTCTAATTCGGTTGACTTAGTTTCTTTTTATACTGTCAATTTGTTGTCATTGGTCGGTTTGCAAGTGATAGGAGTCGCTTTTATGACACTCGTGACCACCAAGTTGGCTACAGCTAGGTATCTACGTGTCTAACTAATATGTTCAGTTGGTGTAGAAAACCAAAATCAGACGGAACAGTGTTTTTCCTTTTTATCGCCGGACTAGGGACGATCATTTTGGCGTCTGCAGTATTGGGAACCGTCCTTGATCGTCGATTAGCAGTTGGTGACGATCCAGATATTGTGGCATTACTTGCTCGAGGTTCCAGCAATGACGAAGTGACAGGTATTGAGAAGTTAGCGATTGAGCCAACTTCCGATACGTTGTCGGTGTATGCTTACGTGGTTGACGGACAGCGTCGGGTGGCACTGGTTGGTTGGGATCGACAAGCTGGTAGTTATCGATTGTACGATGATTCTATTCTTAGGTTTGATGGAGCACTCAGAGTGGAACTTGAGTCTGAGAATGTCGCTATGCGTGATGGTACGCAAGTTATAAAAATTTCGGCTGGTAGTCAGATTGGTGAGTCAGTAGCTTGGATTGGGGTTAAGGAGGCAACACTTTTTATCTACTCAATTTGTAGTCAAGACGAAATCTGTGGCCAGACTATGGTTGTATCTGATCCAGACAGATTAACCATTCAGGATGTCACTGGTGATGGGCAAGCTGAGCTTCTTGTTGGTAGGTCTAATGAAACTTCCAATTTTGATGTTTATTCTTGGCATATAGATCGGCTACAGTATGATCAATCGCTAACTGTAGCCTTAAATTCTCGCTCTACAATGTTTCCTGAGCCGTAATTTTGAGGCTGGTAGTTTCGTCTGGGTTGATCTGGGCGATTTTTTGATATAAGCTCTGACCGAACCGAAGATAATCGTTCATCTATTCGGGGGTCGTCCAATGGGTCGTCCGTAGCGTAGCCACGAGCTAGCGCAGTGGCCAAGCCGGACGACGGGCGACAAAAGTCGCCCCGGCAAAGCAAGTTTCAGTTTTTTGATCGAGGCTCTGCCGAGAAATATTCATCGGTTAGTTCAAAAAGGTTCATCTATTCGGGGGTCGTCCAATGGTAGGACAGCGGCCTTTGAAGCCGTCAATCCAGGTTCGAATCCTGGCCCCCGAACCAAATATCTTTAAAAAGTCGTCCAATGGGTCGAGCTGCAGGAAAGGACTGAACTGCTTCAGTCCGCCCCAGCGAGACCGGCGAGGCGATGTCTCGCTTAACCGCGAACCGCCGAGCCGCGGACAGCGGCCTTTGAAGCCGTCAATCCAGGTTCGAATCCTGGCCCCCGAACCAAATAAAAAATTGGTATAATAAAAATAGGTCGCCCCTCCTTCGCTCTTTGAGCTTCAGAAGGGTTTAAAATATAAAATAATTAATAATTTACTAAAATACTATGAAAAAAATTATTTGGCCCGGAATATTGGCTGGTCTTACCACCCTTATTTTGGGCATGGGCATTAGTTATTTGTTTATGCTTTTCCCATCGGTCAACGCTGATTATTACAACACCGGCGTTATGCGCCCGTGGAAAGATCCAATAATGTCTTTGTTCTTCTTATATCCTTTTGTTCAAGGAATAATTCTGGCTTGGGCTTGGAATAAAGCTAAGGGGCTTTTTACAGGAACAGCCATGCAAAGAGGAATGAGCTTTGGCTTTTCTATTTTTCTAGTGGCAACCATCCCCGGAATGCTCGTGAGCTATAGCAGTTTTCCGCTTTCTTTACTTACCATAATTTCTTGGACAGTGAGCGGACTTGTTTGTATCACAATTTCCGGTATGATCTTCGCCAAAATGAACGCATAAAGATATTATGAACAAACAAACTAAAATTTTAATTTTTGTCTTATTAATTTTAGTTTTGGTAGTTGTCAGTTATTTGATTGTTAATAATAACTTTTCACCTCGGAACATAGTCGGCAATGATCGTGATGTCCATGGTTGTATTGGTTCAGCTGGCTACTCATGGTGTGAGGCAAAAAATAAGTGTTTGAGACCTTGGGAAGAAAAATGCGAAACTGCAGATGCCCCGTCGGGCAATGTGTTTACTGAAGCGGAAGCCAAAACCATCGCTGAAAAATCTTGCATAAAAGGAGGCGAGGCCTTGGGGCCTGGTACCTATAACGAAAACTTCAAAACTTGGTGGTTTGATGCCAATCTAAATGCCACCAGACCGGGTTGTAATCCAGCTTGTGTAGTAAGCGAAGAAACGAAAACTGCGGAAATAAACTGGCGCTGCACCGGATTAAAACAATAATAGGCGGCACATCAACAAAGTTGGTACGAAATTCAGTGGCGGCGGAAAAGCCATCTTTCACCTTTCAGCTTCGGACAGGCAAGCGAGAGTGGGTAAAAATTCCTTCCTTCCAGCTCTCTTCCTTTTTTACCCGCCTTCGCCAGAAGTGGATAGGCGATCTCAAAGTTTTTCAAAATTCAACGTTCGGATTTTCGCTAAAAAAGTTCGGATTTCGTTCGGCGTTCGGAGCCACGGAAAGAACGCCTAAAACAAGGCGTTTTTTTCGTTGACCCCACGTGGGACGTAGAACCGGGAGTTTTGCACAGACGGTTGACTTTTCGAGTGTGATGTCATAAGGTGCCATAACGTCCGTATACCGTTCAGGGCGTAGGAGGTGAACATGAGCATCTTTGAAAGAGTTAGGCAGGTACTTAAGGAGGAGGATGGACATAAGGCGGAAGCCGAGCGGGCTACCCGGCTCGAACGCAGGCAGCAGGAAGCTCTTGCGGCCGAGAAGTGGGAGGAGCACAGACTACGGCTGGCCCAACCCTACCTTAATCTGGTGGAGGCGGCCTCGGCCTCGCTGGACTCGCTCCTGGCCGATTCCGACTTCGTCGTCTACTTCAGGGCGGTCTTGAAGGAAAGGGGGAAGGGCAGCAGGTGGCTCTTGTTCTTCGAGATGTCCTGTGGTACCTATGGGATAGGCGGTTTCGAGACGGACATAGACTGCGACATCGGATGGGAGTTCTGGCTCGATGCCGAGGCGTCCGGCGCCCAGAGGAAGTTCGTCCTGGTGCGGAATGCCATGTCCCGCAGCAACCTCTACGCGGGCGACTGGGGGCTGGAGTTCCAGCCGACCAAGTACGGCCTCAACGAGGCGGCCTCCGTCGGGGAGAGGGTAAAAGGCCTACTCGGGTCCATGCAAACCCCTGAGTCGCTGCTCCGCTACCTGTTCGAGAGGTTCGGACGTTCGGCCGAATATAGTCTCTGAACCAGGAGATCTTTTCGTCAAGAGGGCTTTCACCGGCGAACTGCCAAAGCGGTATCGTCGGTTTTTTATCGATAAAGCGAATCTGATCCTGTAGGCCTTGGAACCTCCACCGAACTCCCTATTTAAGGCTATCTCGTTTCTAATGTCTTCCACAATGCGGAGCTAAATCGTATGTTCAGCGTTCGGAACCAAATAAAATGAAACTCAATAATATATTAAAATTAATCATTGCTATAACTGTTTCTCAACTAGCTGGAGTAGTTGGCTCATTTTTTACTATACCTTCCGTTCCAACCTGGTATGCAGGGATCGTGAAACCGGCTCTTAATCCTCCGGCGTGGCTGTTTGGACCGGTCTGGACGACATTATTCGTACTTATGGGTGTCGCGGCTTTTCTTGTTTGGAATAAAGGACTTGACCGCAAGGGTGTGAAAATTGCCCTGGGCATATTCCTCGGTCAGTTGGTACTCAATACTATTTGGTCAATTGTTTTTTTTGGTTTGCATAGCCCGGGTGGTGCATTAACTGAGATAATTTTTCTTTGGCTCGCTATTCTCGCCACAATCATCGCCTTTGCCAAAATCTCCAAACCGGCTGCATGGTTACTTTTACCGTACATTTTGTGGGTCAGTTTTGCTGCTTATCTTAACTACTCAATTTGGATTTTGAATTAGTTTCCAATCTTAAGGTTTAAAGGTGGATAAGGTCTATTGACCTATTTTTTTATTTTAGTAACATAATTACTACGTTCCGAAAGGGGATACGGTCGTTCAACAATGGGTGTCGCCAAACTGCACCCCTAGTAGGAATGTCGGAGATCGGACCTTGTTAGGTCCAAGCGATAAACGCGTTAACAGACCGGCAGCTCGGCGACACCCGCAGAGTCCCCACCTCACTTTGGCCATCCGTGCTTCTAACGGATGGCCCTTTTTATTTGAATCGCGTTACAGTTTCGATCCTACCTTTTCAGATAAAATGATCCCGTTGCTCTATTACCATTGTCTTGACCGCAGCGTCCGAACGTCCTTTAATTACCTGAGATATGAGTTGGCCTTGGCGGACGGCTACAATGCCGTTAGAAACAGACATAGAGATTGAGACGGTGCCCCATTACCATGTCTACATGGTCCGGTGCACCGATGGTTCGCTTTTCACTGGAGTAACTTCTGAACTCGAAGGTATTCTTCTGCAAATTAATTCGGGTCGTGGACCGCAGTATACTCGAACACGTTGCCCTGTTTTTCTTGTCTACAGTGAGGAGTTTATGAATGAGGCAGATGCCGAACACCGGGCTGAGTTCATTCGTCAGCTCGACCGACGAGACAAAGAGAGTTTACTATCCGAATCATCATTGGCGGTTTTGGAGTAAAGTTGATTAGGGCGACAGGAGTCGCCTTTTAAATTTGTATGCTAATGAGACGAAGCTTATACTTAAGTCCGTCCGAATTAAGAAGACAACTAAACTAGAGATGAAAGACAAAATGGACAAAACACGACGTCAGAGAGTGAATCACATTATACTAACGATGATTAATACCGATCTGTTATTTTATTTGGCAGTAGGATTGACCGGACCAATCGTCGCTATTTTTTACTCCAGTCATGTGCACGGAGGCAGTGTGGCTCTGGCTGGAATGGCAATTGCTGTGTTCTGGGTGGTCAAGTCGTTGGTTCAAGTTCCAGTCTCTCTATACGCCGACCATCATCCGGGCGAATCGGATGATTACGCAATGATGGTGACCGGCTTCACTCTGGCTGCCTTAGTTCCACTCTGTTACTACTTGTTTGTGACTGAAATTTGGCAGGTTTATTTGTTAGAGATTATGAATGGTATTGCTTACGGACTTAGTGTGCCTACCTACCTTTCAATTTTTACACGGCACATTGATCATCATCGAGAGAATTTCGAATGGACCTTGCATAGTAACGCAGTTGGATTGAGCTATGCAGCTGCCGCCGCATTAGGCGGACTACTAGCTGAACGTTTTGGTTTTCGATCACTTTTTTTAGTGACATCTGCTGTTATGTTTATGGCACCAATAGCGTTGTTATTCATTCGTAAAGATATTATTAATTCTGACCGTCTGGAATTAGCGTCTACCAAGACAAATTCGACCAGTGCTGGTCTTCCTTCCAAAGACTGATCCCTATATATGGGTACATTTTGGCATGACTATCTCTATACTCCGCTCCTGAACTTTCTTATCTTCCTTTATAATGGACCAGCGGCTGGTAACTTAGGTGTCGCTGTTATTGAGTTGACTGTGTTACTTCGTCTTTTGCTATTACCGCTGTCGATTATTGATGAGCGTAACCGTTTCCGTTACGAGAAGCTCGATCGTAAGGTTCAGACCATTGAGCGTGATTTTAAAGATGACACAGTCAAAATGAAGGAGAAGATTCGAGAGTTGCTGCGTCAGCACAAGGTGAATTATTGGTCGAAGGTCGGTTTGTTAGGTGTCCAGGGTTTGGTATTGGTTCTGCTTTATCAGGTTTTTGTAGCAGGTGTTAGGTTTACTCGTTACGAAGTGCTTTATAGTTGGGTTCGAATGCCACAAGAGGTTAGTTCTATGTTTTTAGGTTCTGATCTTGGGCACCATAGTTTGTTTTGGGCCGGGCTAGTGGCCGGATTACTTTTTTTGAATATCTACACTGTACAAAAGCAGCGTGAGCATTTGGTTACCAAATCAGATGTCATGTACTTACTAACCTTCCCTTTGGCTACTTTTGTTCTATTAGCCTTTCTACCTATGGTAAAGTCGGTTTTTGTCTTGACTTCGATGCTCTTCACAATGGTAGTTTTTGGGCTAAGAAAGGCCTTTTTTAGAGTAAAATCATCAGAGTAGACCAGTTTTATAGCCTTGACTTTCAGGTTTGTTATTGATAAGGTCTCCTATCACTCTTAAAGCCGGATATTGGCTCAATAGGGATCAAAACTTATATGTCCGATAGTCTAGACAAGATAATGTATTCGTTCGTTGTTGAGGACGTCCTTAAGGGTTTGTTTGTTTACGTTCCACCGGGGTACGTGGCCTGTGTTTACGACCTAGGTCGTGGTGTTCTGAAGAAAGTTTACACTCCTGGCTTACATCTTAAGATTCCTTTTTGGCAGAAAGCCAAACTTTTTAATACTCAGACTCTTGAATATTCAGTTAGTAAGGTCTTCAACGAAGATAACGTTCAAGCGTTGGGTGATGTGCCGATTGTAGCTCAGACCAAGGATGGCAAGCGTATTTCGATTGAAGGTACTGTGCTATTGCGTCTTGATATCAATCAGATTCCGACTATTTGGCAGACCATTGGTGAGGATTTTGTTACCAAGATAGTCCGTCCAACAATTCGAAGTCGTATGCGTATGATTTCTTCACGTTACGATTACAATGATGTTGTCTCTTCACGACGTGATGTTGTGGAGGTTGAAGCTAAGAATGAATTGGAAAGAATCTTTTATCCGCGCGGTATCTTTGTTGAGAATGTTCTGTTGTCAGAAATTAATCATGTCAGCGGACAGAATGGTGAAAAAGAACACGAGGAAGATCAATCAATGCATCGCGAGAACGCTTACGTCTAATTAGGAAGGAACAATAAAAGATAAACGACCTCCCTTAATAGGAGGTCATTTGTTATAGTTTAAATAATGTTCGATTAAAATCGACAGTGATTATAATCATAGTGTCCAGTAGTAAATTTTTCTCTATGAGAAAATTTTTGTTAGTGCTTGGTGTAGTACTTTTAGTGTTGGTAGTGATTTCACTTTTTGGCGGAGATCAGAAAACAGAACGTAAGGAGATCAATCGTCTGAGTTCGATTCCGGTTGATGTGGTTAAATCCACACCAGAAGAAGATATGTATTCGCCAATTTTGTACTCAGATGAGTTCCTAACACCGGTTCCGGTCAAAGCGATTAGTTCGGCTGGCGCTGAGGACTCGCCGTTCATTCCAGCTGATCGTGATGAACTCTACTTCTTTTTTACACCGGACGTGCGTATTCCGGTCGAGAAACAGGTTTCCGATGGAGTGACTGGCATCTATGTCTCGCAGCGTGGGTCAGATGGGGAATGGCAGGAGCCGGAAAGGGTTTGGTTGCAACGTCCGGGTAAATTGTCACTAGATGGTTGTGAATTTGTGTCTGGCGACTCGATGCTTTTTTGTGCCGCTCGAGAAGGTTTTACCGGACTGCACTGGTTTAGTGCTAAGAGACAAGCTGATGACACTTGGGGCGACTGGCAGCTGGCTGACTTTTTGCCGGAATATGAAGTCGGTGAACTGCATATTTTTGGTGATGAGTTGTACTATCATTCAACTCGGGCCGGTGGTCAGGGTGAAAATGATATTTGGCGACTAACCTTCAAAGAAGGGGAGTGGCGCGATCCGGAGAATGTCGCAGTGGTTAATTCGTCCAGCAACGACGGCTGGCCGTATGTTTCGCCGGATGGAAGTGAATTGTGGTTTCTGCGTAACTATTTGGGCACACCGGCAATTTTTCGTTCGCAGCGTGGATCGGACGGAGAGTGGCAGGAGCCAGAGATGATCGTTTCGCAGTTCGCTGGCGAACCGACTCTGGATCGCGATGGCAACCTCTATTTTGTGCATCATTACTACCGGAATGGGGTGATGCTTGAGGCGGACATCTATATAGCGAAACGGAAGTGAGTTAGTTATTGTCCTCATAAATATGTCCATCGAAATCGATCGAGAGCAGACGGAAACTTATTGGGAAAAGCGGCGACTCAATGAGAGTATTGAACACGAACTTTTGACCAAACTTGAGACTGGTCAAGAGTGTATGCCGGACATCATCAGCTGTCCGGTGGCTTCGTGTCGCTGTCCGTTGATCGTCAGCTTTTTAGTCGACCGCGTTGAGCTGGTTTGCTCCAGCTGTGGTTTTCATCAGACACTGACTCGTGAGTAAGTGGTTGTTTTTATCCACATCTAGTCAGTTTTTTGTTTGACTGGTAGGTTCGCGCTGTCGATAGAACGGCTGTGGACAACTCAGTCGCTCAAGTCGTTTTTAACTCCAATTAGCTAATCTCTTTATGGCTCTCACTAAGATCTGCGAACAGTGCGACACAGAAATGCGCCTAATCCCGGCTGGGATCAGTAAGACCAAGAATAAGCCTTATTCAGCTTTCTGGACCTGCGACAAAAGGACTGGTGGTTGCGGCGCCACGGCCAATGCTGAAGGTGAAGGTACAGTCTCTCCGGTCGTTCAATCTTGTCCGGCGGCCAAGACAATAGTTCAACCAGACCGACTAGCTTCGATCGAGTCTAAACTGGATCGAATTCTGGAATTGTTAGAGAGATAATTTTGGTAGTAAAAAGAAAACGGCCAAGTGGCCGCTGTTGATGAAGACATATTTTTTTATTTTTGCGCTTGGGTCAGTCTTTGAAAGATCCTTCCTGATTGTGAATCCAATGGCTACTGGGTTGACGTTTTTTTATTGAGGATTATACTGCCTTTAGCACTCGAACAATAGGAGTGCTAATAGACCAGACATGCCAATTGAGACCGAAAATCGAAAGTTGCGAGTACTCGAGGCCATTGTGCGCGAGTATTTGAAGTCGGCTGAACCGGTTGGTTCTGGGACTTTGGTTGAGAAATACAGCCTACAGGTTTCTTCGGCTACCATTCGCAACGACATGGCCGATCTGACCGAACATGGGCTTCTAGAGCAACCGCACACATCAGCCGGACGACGTCCGACTGAGCAAGGTTACCGTGTTTTTGTTCGTGAGTTCGTAGGTGAGGGTGAACGGCTGGTCGATGATTTGGTACAGCAGATCATTGCGGCTACTGGTGAAATGGCTCAGCGACGTGAGACCGCAGCTCGTGACTTCGCACGCTACATGGCTCAGCTGACCGGCGAAACAGTCTTTGTTAGCTTTGGCGACGGGTCGGCCTATTTGACTGGCATGTCCAACCTGTTTAGTAAACCAGAATTTCGCGAGCCCGGTTTAGTGCGTGAATTTTCGGATATGTTTGACCGTTTTGATGAGCTGGCGGCAGATATGTTGCAACACATGGATCGTGAGCTGGTAGTCATGATCGGTGACGAAAATCCGTTTTGTAGTCACTTGAGTTCGGTTGTTGCCAAATGGGAATCGGAAGATGCATTAGTTGGGCTATTTGGAGTGATTGGACCAACACGGATGGATTACGAATTAAATGTCGGTCTAATGCGTACAATTCGTGAAGAGCTCGAAAAATAATCTTTCACACGTAAACTATGGATGATCATCAGCAGGATGAGGAACAATTAGTCGACGATAATAATAGTGTAGGATCTGAAGTCGATGATAATGAGGTAGCCAATGTGACTGATCAAAATCTCGACTACAAAGATTCGTATCTAAGAGTGGTCGCTGATTACGACAATTTAAAAAAGGAGACCGTTAGGTTGCGTGGTGAATATGCACGATACGCAGCAACTGAGATGATACGTGAGTTCCTGCCAGTCTATGACAATCTGAAAAAAGCTCTCGAACATGCACCAACCAGTAGCGACTGTACTAAGTGGACCGAGGGAATCGGATTGATCGTCGATCAGTGCGGCAAGGTGTTAACTGCAGCTGGAGTCCAGGTGATCGATGAAGTTGATATATTGTTTGATCCATCAGTGCATGAGGCGTTGATGCGCGAGAAACATGATAGTGCTCGGACCGATACTGTTATTAAGATTGTCGAACCCGGCTATCGTTTACATGATCGGGTGTTGCGTCCAGCTAAAGTCATAGTAGCCGAATAATTTTTGTAAATCCCCGGTCCGTTATAGCGGATACGGAGAGTCATGACTGATAAATAAATAAAATATGCCAAAGATACTCGGAATTGATCTTGGAACCACTAATTCTTGCATGGCCGTCATGGAAGGTGGTCAACCTAAGGTATTAGAAAACAAAGAAGGTAATCGTACGACACCATCGGTTGTTGCTGTAACCAAAAATGGTGAACGATTAGTTGGGCAGATGGCCAAGCGACAAGCGGTCGTTAATCCAGAGAACACTCTCTATTCGATTAAGCGTTTTATCGGTCGTCGTTGGACGGATGACGAGGTCAAACATGAGAAAGGATTATTACCATTTGAGTTAGTGCAGGCTGGTGAGGGTGTGAAGGTCAAAATGGCAGACAAGGAATATACACCGCAAGAAATTTCGGCCATGGTATTGCAGAAACTCAAAGCTGACGCAGAAGACAAGTTGGGTGAGCCAGTCACCGAAGCGGTCATCACTGTACCAGCCTACTTCGACGACGCACAGCGGCAGGCTACCAAAGACGCTGGTGAGATAGCTGGGCTAACTGTTAAACGCATCATTAACGAACCGACTGCGGCTGCACTGGCTTACGGTTTTGACAAAAAGCAGGGCAAGATTGTGGTCTATGATTTAGGTGGTGGTACTTTCGATGTTTCGGTACTTGAAGTGGCTGAAGATACCGTCGAGGTGAAAGCTACAAACGGTGATACACACTTAGGTGGTGATGACTTCGATCAGAAGGTAATTGCCTGGATTATTGATGAGTTTCGTAAACAGGAGGGGATTGATCTATCTAAGGACAAGCTGGCTTTACAGCGTATTAAGGAGTCGGCAGAGAAGGCCAAAATCGAGTTATCGACTGCCATGGAGACCGAAGTTAATCAGCCATTTATTACTTCTGATGCCAATGGTCCAAAGCATTTAATGCTCAAGATTTCACGTTCCAAGCTAGAGGAGTTGGTTGGTGACTTGGTTCAAAAGACACTTGAGCCGTGCAAGAAGGCGCTCGCTGACGCCGGTCTGAACAAGAAGGATATCAACGAGATCGTGATGGTCGGCGGTATGACCCGTATGCCCTTGGTGTTGAAGATAGTTGAGGATTTCTTTGGTAAGAAGCCGAATGTGACTGTGAATCCGGATGAGGTTGTGGCCTTAGGTGCAGCAGTGCAGGCCGGAGTATTGCAGGGTGACGTCAAGGATGTGTTGCTGTTGGATGTGACCCCGTTGTCGTTGGGCATCGAGACTCTGGGCGGTGTGATGACTAAGTTGATCGAGCGGAATACTACCATTCCAACTTCCAAGTCACAGATTTTTTCGACTGCTGCAGATAGTCAGTCCTCAGTTGAGATTCATGTGCTACAAGGCGAGCGTGATTTCAGTAAAGATAACAAGACGTTGGGTCGGTTTATCCTTGATGGTATACCGCCAGCACCGCGCGGCACACCTCAAGTCGAGGTATCTTTTGATATCGATGCTAATGGTATTCTGTCGGTTTCAGCTAAAGATAAGGCTACTGGTAAGGAACAGAAGATTACTATTACGGCTTCGACTGGACTTTCCAAGGATGAGGTCGAGCGCATGAAGAAAGATGCCGAGCTACATGCCGATGAAGATAAAAAGAAGAAGGAGTTAGTCGAGTTGAAGAACAACGCTGAATCCATGGTCTACACCACAGAGAAGATGCTCAAGGAGTACGAGGGTAAGATTGGAGAAGAGGATAAAAAGAAAGTCGAAGAGAAGATTGAGGCGTTGAAGAAAGTTAAAGATAGCGAGGACCAGGAGGCAATCAAGAAGGCAGCCGATGAGTTGACTGACGTGGCGCAGCAGGTGGGCGGTGCGATGTACAAGCAGGAGCAGGAGGCCACTGAGCCACAAGGTACACCGACTGGTGCTGATCATGCTTCGAATTCGGGTGATGATGAGAAGAAGGATGGGGATGAACCAATTGATGCGGAATTCGAGGAGAAGCGACCCGAGGCCTAGAGCTTCGGGTTGTCCCGGAATCCTGAACAGCAATGAAGGATATCCGGGGATCAAGAGAATGCCGCAGCTATTGTCGTCCCGGTCTTTGAGCCGGGACCCAGGTGGCCGATCGTGAATTCCGGATTTCCTGACTTGCAGTCAGTCGTTCGGGATGACAAATTAAGAAAAATCGTAGTTTCGGGATAATAGAGTTTAGTGTGATCATCTCTATTATTTCTTTCATCTTCTACTAATATGAATCAACCCAACCAACAGCAAAATCAGATGCAACTCAAGGCCGATGATGCCATCCTGCGTGGTGCCTACGCCAATAACATGCAAGTGGCACATACCAAGGAGGAGTTTGTGATGGATTTCATAAATATGTTTCCACCGGTGGCCACACTGAACGCGCGAGTCATCGTCTCTCCTGGTCACATGAAGCGCATGCTGGCTGCGCTCAACGAGAACGTGAAGCGCTACGAGGAGGCGCATGGTACGATTGAGGCTGCCACTTCTCCGGCTGATAGTGAAATGGGTTTCAAGACGATGTAAATGAAAGACTATTACGACATTTTAGGAGTGCAGAGGAATGCTTCGTCTGATGACATTAAGCGTGCCTTTAGAAAATTGGCACATCAACATCATCCAGACAAAGAAGGTGGTGATGCAGAGAAATTTAAAGAGCTCAACCGCGCCTATCAGACTCTAGGTGATGAGAAGAAGCGTGCCCAGTACGACCAGGTTGGTCACTCTACCTATGAGCAGATGAGTAGTTCTGGTGGTGGACCAGGTGCTGGTGGTTTTGGTGGATTTGATTTCTCTGGTTTTCGAGGTGGTAATGCACAAGGTTTTGATTTCGGAGACATTTTCGGAGATATTTTTGGTGGTGGACGGTCTGGACGTCAGGCTGAGAAGCGTGGTCGGCATATTGAAATGGATTTACCTCTCACCTTTGAGGAGGCGGCTTTTGGTGTAAGCAGAAATATTGGTCCACATCGTACTGTAACTTGTCCCGATTGTGAGGGTACTGGTGCAGAGAAGGGGACCGCATTAAAGTCTTGTACTGAGTGTAGTGGTAGTGGTCAGATCAGAACGGTTCAACAGACTGTCATTGGTAATTTTCAAACGATGCGCGTCTGTCCGCGTTGTCAGGGCGACGGTAAATTACCAGAGAAGCCCTGTCATACTTGTTCTGGTGGTGGAGTAGTTAGACGTTCCAAGAACGTTGAGGTTAGTATTCCGGCTGGTATCGGTGATGGTGAGGTGTTGCGTGTGGCCGGCGAAGGTGAAGCAGTGAAAGGTGGTCGTTCCGGTGATTTGTATTTGACTGTTCGAATGAGACGTCATCCAAAGTTTGAGCGCAATGGTTTCGATGTGTATAGCGAGGAGAAAATATCGTTTCCACAGGCTGCGCTCGGCACTAAGATCGACGTCAACACACTCGATGGTGATGTATCACTTAAGATTCCGGTCGGCACCCAATCCGGTACTGTTATGAGACTTAAGAGCAAAGGGGTTCCGTTTTTGAAGCGCACCGGCCGTGGCGATCATTATGTCACTGTGCATGTAGTCGTTCCGACCAAACTAACACGACAGCAGCGAAAGTCGCTGGAGGGCTGGGATGACTGATGACGAACTTGGTTGTCTTGCCTGGTTAAAATCAGTAGTAGACAAAGACACTTTAAATAATCTAGAGTCAAAGGTTGAGCTTCGGATGGTGGAGTGATAGGGAGCGGGACAGTTCCTTCGTCGCTGATTGTGGATATCCAAACGACGTTGAACACGACTCCCCGTGTTATACTGAAAACGTTTTAAGGAGGAGTAATCGCGGCTTCGGTCGCCATTTGATTAATGTTCTTGCTGGCAGCAGCAGCGGCAGCAGTCGAAACCGGACCAGGGCAAGGCCTAGTTAAGGCTGTTGATGGCGTTGTAGGATACATTTCGGCCGTTGATTGGGCGACCCCAACCTGGGATTTGTTTATCGTCATTTTTTTTATCGTGACGGTATTTCTTTATGGGATGTCCTTGGGTCGCGATCGTATTATTGTCATTTTGGTTTCTATCTATATGGCGCTGGCGGTGGTCTCGAATATACCGGTTGTTAGTTCGGCTGGTGGTTCGGCTAACGTTCTAGTCGGGAATCTCTTTGTTCTCAAAGTTACATCCTTCCTCGGTCTGTTTGTCTTGCTGTTCTTCCTACTGTCACGTTCGGCGCTGATGCGCACCTTCGGCAATATGGCTAACGGTTCTTGGTTTCAGGTTTTTCTGTTTTCAATTTTTCACGTCGGACTATTGGTCAGCATTACCCTCTCATTTTTGCCGCCGGATGCGGTTGGACATTTAGCGCCGATTACTCGAACAGTCTTCGCCTCCGACTGGGCTAAGTTCGCTTGGATTGTGGCACCAGTAGCCAGCATGATGGTACTGAAGGCTTAGTAGGAGGTAGAGAAAGCTCAGCTAAGTAAGGGTTAGAATTTATCAACTAACCCAAAAGACCACGCCCTTGGGCGTGGTTGAATGGGTCAAGCGAAGCTTGTGCTGGAGTAGTACCACGGGCTTGCCCGTGGGGATCTATTACAAACAAAAGTAATTCTCCATCAAGGGGATTTTTTAGTTTTGGTTAGCCGTAGCTTGATTGTAAAAGTAAAAAATAACTGGTGTCGCACAATAAATAATCAAGACAGGGATTAGAATAATGGTTCTCTATACAGAATTTTTTCGATAGTCATTGAAGATTCATTGGTTTTTCCAATTTTTATGTCAAAATTCATCTTTTTTCATTTTTCCGCCTTAAAATTAATTTTTTGAGTCATTTTAGCCTTATTTTCTAAAAAGAGTGATCCGTCAGACCTTTCCCATCGAGGATCTAGGTGTTAGCATAACTTCGTTCACCTTGAACCTACTATGCTTAAACTTTTTGACTCTTACACTAAAAAGAAGCGAGCTTTCCGTCCACTACACAAAGGTAAGGTTACTTTCTACGGCTGTGGTCCGACCGTTTATAGCAGCGTACACATCGGCAACCTTAGAACCTTCCTACTTTATGATCTCTTGCGGCGTCTTTTTGAGTTTTCCAAACTTGAGGTAACACAGGTAATGAACATTACCGATGTCGGACACATGATGGCCGACGAGGATGAAGGTGAAGATAAAATGGAGGTTGCAGCCAAGGAAAGTGGTCAGACACCACAGGAGGTGGCGGAGTTTTTTACTCGACAGTTTTTTCGAGACATTGATCGACTTAATTTTCGACGCGCTGACGTTTATCCGCGGGCCAGTGAGCATGTCACCGAGATGATTCGTTTGATTGGACGCCTGCTTGATAAAGGTCATGCCTATAAGGTGCGACATGGTGATGGTGGCACGAGCGTTTATTTTGATGTCTCTACTTTTCTGGATTACGGTAAGTTATCTGGTAATAAATTGGATGATCTTAGTCCTGGAGCTCGGATTGAGGTTCGAGATGAGAAACGACATCCGGCCGATTTTGCTCTTTGGATACATAACCCCAAACATCTAATGCAATGGGAAGCACCGTGGGGCAGTGGTTATCCCGGTTGGCATATTGAGTGTTCGGCCATGGCCATCAAGTATTTGGGTGAGACTATTGATATTCATGCTGGCGGGGAAGACAATCGATTCCCCCATCATGAATGCGAGATTGCTCAGTCGGAGTGTGCAACCGGACACGAATTTTCTCATTACTGGTTACATATAACTCATTTACTGGTTGATGGGGAGAAGATGTCAAAGTCCAAAGGTAATTTTTTTACACTCGACGATTTACTAGCAAAAGGTTATTCAGCTCGATCGATTCGCTACCTACTATTGTCATCGCATTATCGTCAGACATTGAATTTCACTATGCGTGGTCTAGACTCTGCAGCAGCAGCCTTGGATCGACTAGATAGTTTTGCTGATACATTAAGTCGTTACTCTGGACAGGAGAAAGGTATACGGTCTAATCCGGCGGCCATGGCTAGGAAGGGATTTGTTGCAGCGTTAAATGATGATCTAAATATATCGAATGCGTTGGCTACTTTATTTGATTATGTGCGTGAGGCTAACGAACGAATGGCAAAGAATGAGCTTACGGCCAATGAACGTTCTGATGCAGGTCAATTAATTAAAGATGTTGGTCAGTTGTTAGGCTTTACTTTTGGTCGGACAGTTGGTGACGAAGACATTCCATCGAGTGTCAAAGCACTGGTTGAAAAACGTGAACAAGCTCGGTTGGAAAAGGCTTTCGCCGAAGCTGATCGTATTCGGTTGGAACTGCTCGAAAAAGGTTATGAAATTGAGGACACCTCTGATGGACCAATTATCAAGAGAAAATAGTTATCTAGGTCAATTTTTTAACAATAAACAAAAATCCGCATTTAGACGCGGGTTTTTTGTTTTTTATCCCACAGGA
>MGFG01000004.1 GCA_001791745.1 Candidatus Uhrbacteria bacterium RIFOXYC2_FULL_47_19
ATCCGACACGGATCCGACATACGGGGTCTGTTTTTGTTTTGGCCTGCCCGCGCCGACGGAACGACTGTTCGGGAACAGGCCCATTTCGCATGCGGTTGCTGCACTGATCGGCCTTAATAGGCCTGACTGTCTGATAAAGGCAGCCAACATAATCCGCAACAAAGGGGACGACTGGGTTGTTGATACAATCAGATCGCTGGCCATGAAAGCGGTCAACTTGCCGCAACACGGACCGGAGGCAATCCGTCTTTTGTATACCTGTCTGGAGAGGGGATACCTCGATGAAGGATTGATTCAGGACTTTGTTGGTGTATTGGGACGTTCTAATATGAAGATGGCTGTTGCAATCCTCGGTGAGATGTTGTCCACTTTTCGTGATCAGGTATCTGAAGATCAGATCAGTAGAATAATTGTCTTGTTAGTGAAGATGAATACATCACAATCGAGTGGTATTCTGTGCAATCTTCTTTTCTCCTCCAATGCAGATGAAAGCCTGCGTCGACGGGTTTTTGGCCTCTTTTTGGACTTGGTGCAAAAGGACAAAGATCGTTGGTGGTCCATGTTTGGACATGTATTGTGCGATGGGGATTCTTATGTACGTGAATTGGGCTACAATTGCGTTCGTTCTATGTCGTCGGCGAGCGAGGACTACCGGCGGGCACTGGACCTGATTCTAAAAATTGCCTGCGAGATTTCGCATGGTCCGCTGTCTGGATCGCAAGAGATGGCGCTCAGGTTTTTGGGCGAGATTCGTTCAGAGTTACCGGCGATCAATTTGGTGCTGACGGCCGTATTGCTGACGGCTACAGAGAACGACGAACTCAGGTTGTACGTCTATAAACTCTTGCGCCAGCATTCTCAGATTTCCGTTGATTGTAGTCTCTATGAGTTTCTGTTAGGTAAGTTCAAGGAGTTAAGTACCGTCCAGTTAAGCAGTCCCAACAAAGAAGTCAAAAGGAAAGCCTAATATCTTTCTGGAAGGTTACCTTTCGACTTTACGGACATGCTCTTCGCTCCGTCTGGTCGACTGAAGTTAGCGATTCTACGGTTCTTGACGGCCCCCTACCTAGGGGCCGTTCTTTTTTTTGCAGACGATCCACTGTTTTTATCACTCCGGAATCGTATTTCTTATCAATTGTCATCCCGGGCCGAGACCCGGGATCCACGATCCAATCTTTATTATTGGGTTTCGGATAGCCGCTGTTGCGACTTTCGGGACGATAGGAGGAAGAATGTCCGACTCAGAGACCGGGACTACAATAGGGAGGGATTGTGGTTTGGAGCCTGGAACGACGATACTTTTAGCCTTATTGTTGTCTTGAGACCTAGCCTAGGTCATCATTTTTTGGTATACTTTTAGTTGGAGAGGACCGAGGCTAACGTTAGTTATGACGAAAGCATGGGGTTCCCTTACGAGAAAAGGTTAAGCGGTAAAAAAGTTGGCCTTCGTGTTATTGCGACGGCCGTTTTTGTCGTTGCTCTGGTGGTCATGGTTGGTCGAGTTGGTTCGGCTGGTGCTGCTAGCTATGGCTATGCAGCTCAAGAAATGATTCGTTCCGCGCAAGTTGTAGAGGTTGCTCCCGGACAAACGGTTGAGTTCACTGTCGGCTTTAAGAACACCGGTACCACACTCTGGGGAAACGGCGGCAGTAATTTTGTCTCGATCTATACTTACGACCCAAAGTATCGCACTAGCTCGTTTCGTGATGCATCTTGGTATCGGACCAATCAGCCAACCAAACTCGACTCTTTGGTCGTTCCCGGACAGATCGGCACATTCCGATTTCAATTGAAGGCGCCGACGAGTGAAGGGGACTACAATGAATCGTTTCATTTAGCGGCCGAGAATTTAGCCTGGATTCCCGGCGGTCAGTTTAATGTGACGATCAAGGTACGTCGGACCACGATTGTAGCCGCCGCAGCGGTTCCAGTGACCGCACCTACATCTGCTCCCTCGAGTGGAAGTTATACAGCTCTAGAATTAACTCGTTCGACACAGACGGTCTCGTTAGATCCGGGTCAATCCACCGTTTTTTCTATTGATTTCAAAAATGTCGGTACAACGACCTGGTTGTCTGACGGCAAAAATTTTATTTCAATCTATACTTACGATCCCAAATATCGAACTAGTGCCTTTCGGGATGTGTCTTGGTATCGACCCGATCAGCCGGCGCGTTTATCGACACCTATAGTTGCGCCCGGCAAGTTTGGTACTGTCTCTTTCCGACTGAAGGCACCGTCCGTATCTGGCACTTACCGCGAAACTTTTCATTTGGCGGCCGAGGATAAAGCTTGGATTTCTGGTGGTCAGTTTAGTGTCACGATTGTAGTTGGACAATCAACTCAGGTTGCGTCGTCAAGTAATATAACGATCATTGCTGCCGATACAGCTCTGACCGAAGCAGATGGTCCGAGTGTCGTCGAGATGGTTCAAACCGCCAATGGTTTTGCAGCACTCAAGATGTTGTCGAGTGGTGATCGTCTAGCCATGGCAGCTGGCAGCACTCAGGATTTCCGAGTGGCCTTCAAAAATGTTGGGCAGATTCCGTGGGTTAAGTATGGTAGTGAGCCGGTGCGTCTGAAAGCGACTACTTCAATTTCGCAGCTTTTCCGAGATACTACTTGGACCGAAGATTATCCGTCATTACTACAGCAGGATCGAGCCGAAAATGGGCAGTTGGCTTTTTTCAATGTGCGATTGAGAGCGCCACGAACGAACGGCAATTACAGTGCTCGTTTTGATTTGTATGCTGGTGAGCAGCCAATTGAAGGAGGAACAATCGAGATTCCGGTTGAGGTGACAGGTGGTAGTGTCTCAGCTGTTGTGCCAGATAGTATTGTTAGTGAGTTTTCTGGAGCTGGCTCCAGAGGTCCGAATATTAGGGTTGGTTTGTTTTATGGTCTTAACCCTGTGACCTTTGCCGCTTCTGGTACCTACACTCTGATCGAAGGTTCGAACGATCAACCGGTGCGTCAACTCTCCGGTGTGACCACTGTTATTTTCGACTCAGCTACTCTGAATTACACCGTCAGGAACGGTGGTTACACTTATACCAGTGATTATCATGTCACCTTACGACCAGATAATCCGGCTAGTACGATTTTGGAAATCACTAGTTATGAAAATCGTCCGACTTGGGATACTAGTGTTAACTTTAATCGTTTCCGTGGGGAACTGTCGGTGCATTACATGCGCTCAACTGGTCGACTGTGGGTGATTGAAGAATTACCGATCGAAGATTATATGCGTGGTTTGGCTGAAACTTCGAACGGTTCACCGCAGGAGTATCAGAAGGCACTGGTTACGGCGGCCCGTACTTATGCTCTGTATGTGTTATCAATCGGTGGTAAACATAAGTCTGAGTATCATGATGTCAACACTGGAGCTGGTGATCAGGTCTATAAGGGTTATTCCTCTGAGTTGGTGCGGCCGAACGTCGCCCAAGCAGCGGAGGATACACGTGGTTCGGTGGTGACTTATAACGGTGAATTAGTGGTCACACCATATTTCTCGCGATCAGATGGTCGGACTCGAGCTTGGTCTGAAGTTTGGGGTGGTAGCAAACCATGGTTGGTGTCGGTACCCGCACCATATGATCAAGGTAAGACGTTATGGGGACATGGTGTTGGTATGTCGGCTTCAGATGCGGTCGGCCGAGCGGCTGACGGTGCAAGTTGGACTGACATGCTTAGCTATTACTACACCGGTACAGTAGTTAAGAGGATATATTGATCTTGGCGGTTGCTGTACAGACGTAGTTTGTTTGGGATAGTTTTCGAGATTTTATGACATTGGCGGGTAGAAAGTTTTTATTTCGAACTACTCCAATAGTCGTTATATTAACGGCCGCGGTATTTTTGGTTTGTTTTCGGACATCTATAGCGGCGGTTGATGACGGTGGCTTAGCTGCAGCCCGTGTTCAGTTACGATCGGTCTATGGCCGACGTACTGATCTTCAGGGTTTATTTGCTGCCGACACTTGGTTACCAATCAAATCAGAACGAACCGTTGGACTCATTGGTTTAGAGGATTGGGCCAGGCGTTACGGTTGTCGCGAACATTCCGAATTGATTTGGTACTGCTCCGGCAATGTTGGAGCTTCTACATCATCTGGTCCGTCTGTTTTGATTGTGCGCTCCGAGGCACTGGTACCGGTCCGATCTTCGGCAACTGGTTTTGATTTTTCTACTCTTGGTTCAACATCAGTTTTTGTAGCTGACTTTGATTCGCGTCGAGTTATCCTCGAGAAGGATGCTAATGTACAACATACCGATGCGGCTGTTGCTAAACTTATAACTGCAATTACCGCTTTAGGTTCCGTTTTGTCACTTGATACTGTTGTTGACTTGGCATCGTCTGGACAGGTTGGTGGAACACAACTCGGCGTGGCGACTGGTACCAAAATTACGGTTGAAGATCTGGTCTACGCTTCGTTGACTGGTTCGGCCAACGATGCGGCTATTTCATTAGCCCTAGTGAACAGTAGTCAGGACGCGTTCGTGGTCGCTATGAACGACCGCGCTCGCGAATTGGGATTATCTTCTACCATCCTCACTGGTCCGACCGGAGTCGAGTCAGGCAATCTGACCACTGCTCGTGAAGCGGCAGCGGTACTTATCGAAGCGATGGGTCGTGACCCGATTCGTCGTGCTTTATCGTCTTCAAAGCGGACAGTCGCCGGCATGAATGTTACTAATAGCAATGAGCTGCTAACCGATCCGAATAACGGTCTCTATGTTTATGGTGGCAAGGTCGGGTATCTTCGTTCCTCGGGTTGGCATTTAGTGGTCGACATGCGTGAATTGTCCGGGCAGAAGCGTTTAGTTATCGCTCTGTCTGGCGCACCGACCAAGGAGGCATTGTTCGCCGACGCGGCTAAGTTGGGTCGTTGGGTCTGGAGCAATTACAAATGGCAGGTGAGTTCGGATACGACGTCAAATCTTACGGACGCAGCTCCAGTCATCTCCTCCGGTGGCCGGCCGTTAGTCCAATCGACTGACCCGTCTCTTTTGGAAGCTCGCGGTTTTTTGAGAACGATCTACGATAAGCGTGGAGATTTAAAAACTTTGTTTGACGTCGAAACCTGGCGGCCGATTCACTCGGAGCGGACTGGCGACATTGCTAATCTGGACGACTGGGCGGTTAGATTCGGACATTTGGAGTATGACAGTCTGTGGTGGTACGGCACGGCTCAAGCCAAGCGACTACTGGCCGGTGACATATCAGTAATCGCGTCTAGTCCTCGTGCGTTAACAATTAGAAATTCCAGTTTGTCTCCGGTTAGGGTTAGTGGTACAGCAGATTTTCGTCCATCGTTGGTTACCGCTCGTTCGGTCTTTGTGATAGATGTGCCAACCAGGAAGGTGCTCTTAGCCGAAGATGCGAATCGGATGCATCCGGTTGCATCTATAACTAAACTGATGACTGGTATTGTTGCAATTGATCATGGGATCGATTTTGAAGGACGACAAACGCTTTTGAATGATGATGAAATTGGTGGTGCACGATTACGTGTTCCAATCGGAACCTCAATGTATTTTGCTGATTTGATGTATTCAATGCTGGTTGGCTCGGCTAATAATGCAGCTCACGCTATCGGGCGGATCGCCGGCGGCGGTGATCTGGACCGGTTCGTGGATATGATGAACGATCGAGCTGCTGAATTCGGTTTGGCTAACACTAATTTTGTTGACCCATCCGGACTCGATGTACATAACGTTTCGACTGCGCGTGAGTTAGCAGCACTGGCTTTGGAAGCTTGGGATCATGACCAGCTTCAGCGAATCTGTTCGACTTCTAAGTATTCGTTTCAGGCTGGACCGGACGAGCATACTTTGATCAATACCAATAAGTTATTAACGGACGCCAATAACGGATTGATTGTTCTGGGTGGTAAGACAGGCTATTTAGTGGAGTCAAAATGGAACTTGGTGGTGGATCTAAAAGATTCTCGCGAACATCCGGTGTTAGTTGTAGTGCTTGGTTCGGATGGTGATGTTAACTTGTTTAGAGATGCACGAGTTGCGGCCGAGTGGGCTTGGAGTAGTTATCGCTGGCCGTAAATCATCATTATTCAGTAATACAAAACACCGATTTTTCCATTAGGGGAACATTCGGTGTTTTTCAGTTCTACCCTTGGTTTTGTCGCTGTCGATCTTCGTCGACAAGTATTAGTAGTCGTTTGCGGATTTCTTCTGGTTTGGGTACTTGTTCGAAGACGAATCTGCCGCGTTCGGCTGCAGTTTGAATGAAAACATTGCCGTAGCCGAAGAAGAAAGGCAGAATGCCGTGCACCTCCGAAGTTACGTCCTGGACGTTGGTTAGGTCCAATTCAGAAACTGTCCGGTTGAATAAACCCTCCTGTTCAATGTTCAGGATACGGTCGGTAGTGATCACCCAGGCATCGAGATAGTAGTCGACGAAGTAAGAAAACAGGAATAGCCAAACCCAGAGGTAGTAGGCGCTACCTAGTAGCAAAATCGCTGGTCCGCTGATTTTTCCGATCAGCAACTCGGGCCAGTTGGCGTTCGCAAGCAACCAGGCGCCGATCGGCAGAATCATCATCAGTACGATGAATAGCGCTCCCCCGATGAAGACGATCACGTGCCGTCGTAGGTAGAAGATGACCTTTTCGTTCGTTTTTTGATGTATCAAACTTTCGATGTCCATATGCACGGGGGCTAATAGGGTAGTAGCTCCGGACTGCTGGAGGAGAGCGAGATCGAGATTGGGGTCTGCCAGTCAACACCGCCGACTGCCTGCCAGGTCAGGAAGGCGATTACTGCTGTGCCGGCTAGAAATATGAAAGTGAAGGCGAAACTGGTTTTGGAAGTCGCACTGTAGTGGATCAGGTGATAGACGTTCAATAGCGCAACAATGGCAAAGACCAGGACGATAACACCGTAAGGGATGAGAATTATAGCGAGAGGTAAGGACATAATTTAATTTGTAAGTTGCAACTGAGGAGATTGATGATCGGCTGGTTGAGGTAGACCAAGGTGAGTGTAGGCCCGGGCTGTAGCTTGTCGTCCGCGCGGCGTCTTTTGGATGAATCCGAGCTGAATCAGGAATGGTTCGTGGACTGTCTCGATTGTTTCGGTCTCTTCGGACACGGCTGCTGAGAGAGTCTGAAGTCCGACTGGTCCGCCATCGAACTTGTCGATGATGGCCGTGAGAATTGATCGGTCGGCGGAATCTAGTCCACAGTCATCTATCTCTAGTCGGCGAAGTGCTTCTTGAGCCAGAGCAGCATCGACTCGTCCATCAGCCCGAACTTCGGCGAAGTCACGAACCCGTCGTAGAAGTCGATTGGCGATTCTTGGTGTACCTCGTGAGCGGGTAGCGACGAGCATTGCTGCTTCGTCAGTGATCTTAACATCCAGTAGGCCAGCACTGCGACGAACAATCATGACTAGCTCCTCTGGTTCGTAGAATTCGAGTTTATGTGTAGCGCCAAAACGATCACGGAGTGGGGCGGAGATGAGTGACAGGCGAGTAGTAGCACCAATCAGAGTGAAGGGTGGCAGATCGAGTCGGACCGTGCGGGCTGATGGACCTTTACCAATCACAATATCAAGCGCGAACTCTTCCATGGCTGGGTAGAGTACTTCTTCGATTACTTTGTTCATGCGATGAATTTCATCGACGAACAACACGTCGTTCGGTTCCAGATTGGTGAGGATGGCAGCAATGTCACCCACGCGTTCGAGCGCCGGACCGGAGGTGGTGCGAATATTAGCGCCGACTTCATGAGCAATGATATGGGCAAGTGTGGTCTTGCCTAATCCAGGCGGACCATAGAGCAGTACATGTTCAACCGGCTCGCCACGCTTTTTGGCAGCAGCAATAAAGATGCTTAAATTGTCGCGTAGTTTGGGCTGCCCAACGAATTCTTCGAGCTGTTTTGGTCGTAAAGCATTATCGATACGTCCTTCGTCGACCTTAAGCTCTGGGGCCAGGACGTGTTCGTGGTTGATTTTTTCATTCATCAAATTCATCTTTTTGCCCTTAATATAGCGACTGTCTTTAAGGCCAGTGTAGCCGAATCGATCCAAAATGGACAGGTTAGAGGCGATGCGATCCCTTGATTTTTGGCGGCGTTTGGCGTAAGTAGAGTTGGGTCGCTGGTCGACCGTGTACGTTGAAATCGAGTTTTGGATTAACCCCCCAACCAGGGGAGAGGAGGAATGATGCTGAGAAGGTTTAGAAGGTTTTGGAAGCTGCTAACTGGCGCTCGACTGTCTGACGGATCCGCTGAGGCAGAACAATCGGGGAACGCTACCGACGTCGGGGAGCCGACGGAGGAAGTCGATTGGAAGCTTCGGTTGGCCGAAAGAGTCCGGTGTCTTCCGTGTGATGACACTGGCGTGTGGATTGATGACAACGAGGTCGGTTTAATCCTGCAAGGACTGACCGTCGAGCAACTAGCCACGGCAGTCGAATGGATTGCCGAGGGTGATGCGGATCCGAACGGGGATGGAGTCAGCTGGAGAGTGCGCTGGTTGGCTTGTCAGCAGCTCGTCGTCACTGAAGCATCTCCAGAGTTTTGCAGACGTATTACTCTCATGTTCTCTCGGGACGCGCATCCGTTGGTGCGGTCGATCGCTGCGTGCGGGTTGCTTCACAGATTCAGTGTCGAGGATCCAGACGTACTGGATCGGCTGGCTGATCTGTTGGATGATCCTGTTCCGCGAGCCGGGATGCTGTTGAGTGATGAAGATTTTCCGTCCGATTCGGATTTCTGCCAGCTATTGTTGGCCAGCACGGCCATCGACCCTGCCGTCACCGAATGGCAGGAAGTTCTTGCTGCGCTTGAAGTTCTCATTAAAGGTAGGTCACCGGCAGTACCCGCAGTCATTCTCAATATTGGTCGTGAAGTGATCGACGACGAGAAATGCGTGATCGAGCTGTCCGGTCTTCTGTGTGAAATGGGGCTCGATTCGTCTATGGTCAGGGCAGCTCAACTGGTCTCCTCGGCCCGACTGTCCGTCGTGACTAGGATCAGAATTCTTTCGGAAATAGAGTTCGACCTTTTCGAGCCTCACGGGATCGGGGTAGTATCCTTGTTCCGAGCCCTGCTTGGTAACGGAGACATTTCAGGTGGACTGGACGTCTTTCGTGACATGATCGAAAATCTGAATTCGATAGGCGAGCCGCTGGCCGACGAGCTGCTTGGCGACCTGCTCATTGGCAGGTACGGGTCGATGGACGAGGATGTCGTTGATTTCATCGTTAATGACCTTTGGGACAGGGCGGTAGCCTTAGACTCGTCTGCTCGGCAATCCCTCGAGAGTGTCTTGGGGCTCGAGTTTCTGTCTGAGCATCCGGACATCTGCGATTACTGTCTGTGCGATGGTGACTATGCATCGTACTGGTGGAGACTATTGGGTGACGGTTTCCGCTCTGCCGACGCCGATCTCCGTGGTTGGAGCTGCGAAATAGCCCGGAGCCTGGTTCGCGACGGGGATAGCATCGTGGTTCAGAACCTTGCGTATCTGCTTTCGTCCATCGAACAGGATGAGTCCGTCTCCCTCGAAGTGCGTATGTTCGTCTCGGGCCAGTTGGGTGAGGCTATAACCTTCCTGCAGCAGGATGATTGATTGGTCGGTCTCGGACCGCATGTTGATAATTATCTGATATACCTCGAATCAGAAACTTTGGCGGTTCCTTATTAGGGCCGCTTTTTTGATTGTAAAGTCCGGAAATATCATTTGACGTCATTGTGAGGGGGCTGCAGATCGACTGTGATCGAACCGCCGGCGCTTTTCGTTTCGGACCATCAAACAGTATCGCCCTGGATGGAGACCCGGGGTCCAGGAGTTTGGGGGATTGTGATTTTCGAAGTCGTGGTAGCGCAGAGCGATAGGTTGGCCATGACTACCCGCTTTTTCGGTACGGGATTGGTAAATCAAAAACCCCGCAGTTGATGCGGGGCCTTTGGTACCCGGAGCCGGACTCGAACCGGCAAGGCCTTGCGGCCAGAGGATTTTAAGTCCTCCGTGTATACCATTCCACCATCCGGGCAAAATGCGCAGACTTCATGTGCGCGCGCTGCATCTAACTTCCTTTACTCCTAGCTCATCGTACTTTTACAGTACGACTCACGTCGTCGTTTAGTTCAGCTAGACACATCGCATTTCACCTGAAGTCTGCTTGTTAGAAAAAGTTTGACCACCTTTTTCGAGTAGTGTCATCTTGGACCCAATTCGGGATCCAGATATCAATGACAATATCTCTTGTTTTATGGTCAGTCGATTGTGGTTACGACTCGGCCAGACCAGGTGGTCGGATTGGTCTCGAGTTCGACTAGACGTATTCGACCGGATTCCATTAGTTCAGTAACTTTCGACGAACGTAGGAAATCCTCAGTCATGATCCTAGCCTGATTATACTGTTCGGTCGAGACCGGGTCGTCTCCGGTTGGTCGGTCTAGTAGTAGGACGATCGGTTTGTTCGACAAGTCGACTTTGCTGTGGTGCAGCATTACAGAAAGAGCGATATCTAGATCACCACGCAGACTCGGTGCAGCAGAAGAGATGTGGAAATAGGTATTGTAACCTGCCACCCAAGCATGGAGCTGGTCTCCGACGTAGATGCCGTACTCGCCATGCGCCTTGTTGGGTTGGGTCTTTGGGAGAGGTTTCCCGCCACTTTTAACTAATTCGACAAAAGCTTCGTTGCGCTGATCGAGTTCGATTGCCCATAACCCATCAGTTGAAGTGTCATGGGACACAGCGTGGATCCAGGCTTCTGGTAGGCGTTGTGCCAGTGATTGTCGCAGGGCAGTGAAGTACCGTCGTTGTTCCGGCATGTCGCAGTTGAAGGCGGCACAGCCTAGATTGGGATAGCCAACCACTTCGTGCGTAGTCAGTAGGATCGTGACCCTCGATCCGTCATTGGTCAAAAGTGGAGCATGGAGGCGTAGGAAATCGTTTAGTTCGATTTTGCCGCCGCCCGAGGCGAAACGTACCGTTGTGGTCTTATCCAGACCCAGTGCTGTTTCAGCTTGATGGGTGCGTCCATCCATACAAACAACAACGATTGATGTACGACCGATGCCACGTTTACTAGCAGACATGGATCTGGCTTGGATGGCCAAACGGTTGGTTTCGATCAAGTGTTCGATCTCCGCCGTCAGGAATTTCTGTCGGACTTTTTTACTCGATTTCGCTTCTTCCATACTAACTCCTTTGATTAGTTGGTCCGATAAGCTCAATCGGACTCAGCCAGCTTAGCCGATTTTGATGAGTGTGTCTAGACTATGATTAACCCGACTGAAGCGGATAAGCCTATTAAAGTATAATACTCGTCGATTGGCGAGTAAGCGGTCTTTTGATGGGAAGTTGTGTAGAGGAATGATGGAGACATGTACGATCAGGAGCTTTATAAGAGAATTTTGGGAGAAGTTCTGAGGATTAGCAAGACTAGAGTCTGGCGTAGCAAGATGCTAGAGAGTACGGTTCCAATGCCGCAAACTTTGCCGACACTAGTGACTTTTGCCGGCACCCCAGAAGGGTCGAGTAGTGTTCTGGTCGTCGGTAGCGGCGACAATGTGGCATGGCTAACGTTGTCTATCCAACATCTAAAGGCCGGGCTGTTGATTCTGTTGATGAGATGTTTAAGAAAGCCGAAAATAGAGTATAGGGGTTGGATAGATAGGAATAGTTTTAATCGTCTAGGTTTTAATAATATCTACGAGTTGTCATCCCGGGACTGCAACCTTCCTTGTTTTGTCATCCCGGGCCGAGACCCGGGATCCACGATCCGATCGATCTCCATGATTCAATCTTTTGCTTCTGGGTCCCGGATCAAGTCCGGGACGACAGAGATTGATAGTCAGAATGGTAGTAACAGAGATGGGTTCGATTCCCGTATTATCTGCAACTCAAAACCGGCCTGTTGGTCGGTTTTGGCATGGAGCGGGTAACGGGAATCCTCCTCACCCACGCCTCGGCCGTACCTGGCCTCGGCGTTCCTTCGGAGTCCGGGTTCCTCGGACGTGCCATTCCAGGCACGTCGCTCGGATACCCTTCGATTCCCGTATTATCTGCAACTCAAAACCGGCCTGTTGGCCGGTTTTGGCATGGAGCGGGTAACGGGAATCGAACCCGTATCATCGCCATGGCAAGGCGATGTACTAGCCTTTGTACTATACCCGCATCTTTTTGCCTTCCTATACTATAAATTGGTCTGGCTGCTGTCAACTCCTAGCTAGCTATAATTGACCTCCTATAGATCAGACGAAACCGCCCTCTTTTGGGGCGGTTTCGAGTTTGCTTGTCGCAGCCTGTTTAGTTCGATTAGGTCCGCATCTTCTTACTAAGAAGATTACCACGTCGTAGACCGCGGTAGGCTGCACCACCTGCACCTAAGGCACCGACCGCGATGAAAGGCAGGTAGCCGCCAGCGTCTGATGAGTCTTCGTCGGTTGAGTAGCTGGTTCCGTCAGAAGTATCTGTTTCGGCGGTTACCAGCTCACCTTCGGTTGATTCGACGGTCAGATCATCACTATCTAGAACCGTCAGAGCTACGACTGATCTTTGAACTCGAACGATACCACGGACTGAGACCGGACTTCCTGCTGTGACGATCAGACTAGAGTCGGCCGGCAGTTCGACCTTGATCTCATGTTCCGCACTTTCGTCGGTCAGAATGAACCAGCCATCGCCAACATCGGTGACGATGCCGTTTACAGTTACAGCCAATCCGGCGCCTGTGCCGTCGATCTCCTCTAGACGGACAATCGGGGCATTAAGCTGATCGGACCAACCAGTCACTACCACCGGATTAGGTCCGGAAGTGTCGATGCGCAGCTCTCCACTATCTCGGCGACGAATGGTTCCGCCCACAATCACTACGTCGCCGACTTGTAGCTCTGGTAAGTCACTGCCGTATACACGCACTGTGGCGCCATAGTCGGAGTCGGTGTCGCGCAAGCTGAAGATGGTTTGCCCGATGACACCGAACGGCATGGTTACTACGCCGCCGACTCTCACCCAGGTCTCGTTCGGCACGTCATGTGCCTGCTCGATCGAAATGATCGGCAGCTCCTCGGTAGCAGCGATTTCATCTTCGTCGCCCGCACTACTGTCGGTTTCGTCGCCTGATACGGTGGTTGGTAGGATGTTCTCCGCCCCCGGGGTGGGCGAGTCAGTCCTGAACCAACCATCCTCGCCACGAGCCAGCGACTCTCCCTCGTTGGTGTCGTCGTAGCTGGTCTGGTCGGCAACGCTGCCGTCCGGACGGATTAGTCGGACCGAGTCGGCGTCGTTATTTAGCGCCAGTTTAGTGATCGGCCGGGCGAGCATTAAGTAACCACCGCCCGAGATGGTCAGTCCATCAAGCTCGAACGGACTGCTGCCACCTTCCATATCGTCGAGTAGCCAGCCGGTTAGGTCGGCCTCGGACATGTCGAGATTCTGCAGCTCGATCCACTCGCCGGTTGTGTCATCACCAATAGGATCGGGTAGGAACTCGGACAGGACCACGTTGGCTGTTGTCGCCTCGGTGGTTTCCGTAGCCGACCCCTCAGTGGAATCGCTCTCCGTTTCTGCTGCAGCTTCGTCGGTGGTTTCCTCGGTCGCACTGTCAGCAACTTCATCGGCCGAATCGTCAGCAGTGTCGGTCTCGCTGCCTGTTGTTGTATCGGTTGCCTCGTCTTCGTTCTTAGTAGCGATCACGTTGACTGCTCCCGGAGTCGGAGTTACGGTCCAAAACCAGTCGCTTCCTGAACGAGCGAACGATTGTCCTTCTTCGGACTCAGGATAGTTGACCGAGTCACGGACCGAACCGTCGGGTGCGATCAGTTCCAGTGATCCGCCAGAATTAACGAGCGTCAGCTTGGTCTGAGAGTAGGGAAAGTCGGCCTGTCCGCCGGCTTCGATTAGGCCTTCCGGTAGCGCGAAGGTTTTTCCTTTGCCATCGCGAATCAGCCAGCCGGTCAGTTGAGCTACTTCGTCACCCAAGTTAGTGAGTTCGATGAATTCACCGTTTACATCTGTGCCGACCGGGTTAGGGAATAGCTCGTTGAGGCGCAGATTTGCGCTCGAGTCGGCCGCCGCCCCTGATCCAGCTTCGTTGTCCGAAGCGGTATCGTCGGTTTCGGTTGTCGCCGTCTCGGTGTCAGAGGATGAGTCCTCGGTTTGAGTGTCTTCATCTGAAGTCGTCGTACTAGTTGTATCGTCGGTGTTCGCACATTCAGTCGAACCTCCGCCACCAGAGTTCAAACAACCGCATTGGCAGATGCAGACGCAACAGGAACACGTACTCTGATTTTGGCCGCACGAAATCTCGGAGGCCAGTGCGTCAGTCGGCGCGGCTAGTGGTGCTAAGAGCATCGCACAGAGCGCCAGGGCCGATAGACGTTTGGTTAGTCGTCGTATGGTCATGTCGAAAAGGTTAGTTGCACAAGGTGCGGCGCCACGAGGTTCTTTTATGATGATGCGACCTCAACGTCAAAAGTCTTTTTTTTGAGCCATAAAATCGACCGACGTCGATTTTATCCCCAAGCCGACCGTGGTTGTTGTGAAAGCCAATCGGCCAGTCTTGATTCCGTTTTCATTAGACTGTATATATATGGAAGGTCATTATGTGGCGACGGTGCCTATGTCGTCGATTCGCGACACTGACCTCCAGCCCTCGTGGTGAAATTGGCAGACACGCATGGTTTAGGTCCATGTGGGGCAACCCGTACAGGTTCAAGTCCTGTCGAGGGCACCAGACAAAATAAAAAAAGGTCCGGCCGCAGGGTCGGATTTTTTATCGCCCCGCAAAACCCCGGGCGTAAGCCCGGGAGTTCCGTGTCCGCCTTTGGCCTCCTGCCCTCCGTGAAGTAAGGTGACGGGGTATGGAGTATCGACCGTCGGCTGTGATGAGACGACGATCCGCCGG
>MGFG01000005.1 GCA_001791745.1 Candidatus Uhrbacteria bacterium RIFOXYC2_FULL_47_19
ATCCTTGCCTACGTCAGATACCAGCAAGGACAGGATTCAGGTCAAGCGAAGCTTGTGCTGGAGTAGTACCACGGGCTTGCCCGTGGGGATCTATATTAAATGCCCGATAGGAAGCGTAAAAATTTCAAGAGGAGTTACAATCAACAAGCAAAATTAATCAGTAATTATGACACCATTTCAAAATTTTAAAGATCGTTTTAAATTGCTTGTTGGTAAAAACAAGTATCTTGTAGTTAATACTCTGTCAAATATATTCACCATGCGGTTAATTGGGAATAAAACGCACGGTGATTTAGCTGAAGTTGGCATGGTGGAGTTCATAAACCAATTCATGTACGACTTTAAGAGCATTCATGTTGGTAAGGACTTGTTTAGAGCAAAGGAACATGAGGAAGACATAGTAATTATTAGTGAAATGACCAAGGAAAAATTTCCTGTTAGTTTAAAGGCTTACGGAGATGGGCCATTACAATTATCTACAGACAGTGACCAAAAAATGTTTCCATATCTTGAGAGTCAGGGGAAAGATATTTCAAGTACTAAACAAATACAAACGATTTTTGCTTCTTCAGAATTCGGAAGTTTTGGCGCAATCAATGTTCTCCCGCTCATATATGATGAGAAAAATCAACGATGTAACATAATGGTTTTTGATCACGAAAAAGCAATTAATGACACAATTCGGATAATTTATATTGACAAGAATGAGAGGTATGATTTTGGAACAAAGAAAGTTGTAGCGGGTAAGGGGCGTTCGCATCCAATTTTCATGTTTCTAAACCAAGAAGGCGGATATATTTGTGAAGTTAGGTATGGAGGAGCATCCGCAAATGCTTTGCAACGAGGGCTTTGGACTCATACAAAAAACGCACTCGGTTATTTTGAATCTTTAACCAATGGTTGGATTGATTATTCCCATAATCTTACGCTGGTGAAATTATTTGGATTGGCACTAAATAGCACCGAGGATGGTCATAAACTTGCCAATGAGATATTGCAAAAAGATATAGATAATCTAAAAAAGATGTGATGGATTTACAGCTTAATATCTTTAATCAGTGCGTTGTTAAAACACCACTAACGGAGGGCATAAAATATGCTGGCTCTAAGCTTAAAATTTTGCCGCACATTGTAAATATCGTAAGTGAGTTACCAGACATCAAAAACGTTTTCGACGGGTTCAGTGGGTCAACAAGAGTTTCTCAAGCTTTTGCGCAATTGGGGTATAACACAACATCAAGTGATATATCGGCATGGTCCGAGGTGTTTGCAAATTGTTATTTAAAATCGAAAAAAACAGATGAATTTTATCAAAAAATCGTTAACCGACTTAATGGGCTTAAAGGATATGACGGTTGGTTTACGGAAAATTATGGGGGCGATATTACGGATACAAAAAAACCCTTTCAGCGAAAAAATACTCGCAAACTTGACGCTATCCGTGACGAAATTGAAAAGTTGAATTTAGGTTGGGAAGACAAATGCGTCGTATTGACAAGTTTGATTTACGCTCTTGATGCCGTCGATAGCACTTTGGGTCATTATGTTTCTTATTTGTCCGAGTGGTCGCCACGTTCACATAACGATCTTTGGTTAGAGTTACCGAACCGTTTTACGCATACTGGTAATCATCAGGTATTGCGTGGTGATATTTTCGACACCGTTTCAAAAGGTAAATTTGATTTTACCTACTTTGATCCACCATATGGGTCAAATAATGAGAAGATGCCTCCGAGCAGAGTTAGATACAATTCTTACTATCATATTTGGACAACGGTCATTCAGCACGATAAACCGAAGCTATTTGGTAAAGTAAACAGGCGTGAGGATAGTAGAGATGAATTTGCAGCTTCAATTTTTGAAGAATTTAGAAAGGACGATGATGGACATTATCTTGCGATGAAAGCATTGAGGCGTTTAATTCAGGAGACTCAGTCCCGGTATATTTTGTTGTCTTATAGCTCAGGTGGACGCGCAACAAAAGAAGAGCTCAAGTCAATCATTAACGAGAGCGGTGTTTTGATGAAAGTCGTTGAGATTGATTACAAAAAAAATGTTATGGCCAATATGCGATGGACTAACGAGTGGTTGAATGGTGATGGCAAGAATTATGAATATCTTTTTTTGATGAGAAAAAATGAGAGTTAGTATCATTTAGTATTTCTAATCCCTCCACAAACCTCTCCACCATAGCCGTATTATTCTTCAACCAAATATACCAAAATAAGAATAATCCCTCAGAAAGTCGCCAATGCACCTGATACCATATTGCTGCTTCCGAATCTAAAATGCTTGAAATTTGCTTTGAATCAGCCATTTCTTCTTCCGGTTGATGTTCCAAATATTCCTCAACAGTCATCCCTTTCTTTACCAACCCTTTGGTTTTCGGTTCCAATCGCGTTAATGACCCCCCACCATACATGATCGCCTCTGGTTGCAAGCCGGAGGTTTTCTTTTTTGATATTTTTTTACATCAATCTCGGAATCACATCCTTAGTCTGTCATCCCGGACTTGATCCGGGATCTAGAATCTGACTGATTCAGTTTTCATCTCTGTTACTTTTGTACAACAACGTTTTTTTGTATGTCAATACATCTAAATGATGTGTTAGACGTTTTTTTATGATATTATTTTACTATTGGTTTTGTCTTTTAGGTTGTAATTCAATTTACTGAAATATTTTTTTAAAATGAGTTTATAGATATTTGATCAGTCCATAAGATGGACTGTAGTTACAAACTAATTCGAAACTAACGCATCTCGCGCGATCTATGCCACAGAAAAAGAATTCGACGCCGAAGAGACCGTCAAAGCGGGAGGAGGCCGCGGGAGACGTTTCTGATAGCGAAAAAGTAATCGAGAAATCTTCAAGTGGAAAAAACAAAGAGAGTGTTGCTGGTAAAAAGCCAATAATAAAGAAAGCAGTAGCAAAAAAGTCAGTTACCAAGAAAGCAACTTCCAAGAAATTAGCAACGAAGAAAGCGACTACTAAGAAAGCAGTGATGACACCTGTGGTAAAGGAAATTTCATCGCCTGCTGTTGTTGCTACTCCTCCTCCTCCTGTTACACCAACAACCAACAAGAACGCCATGGAAGAGGCTTTGAGAGATTTGGATAAAATGATGGCTGAAGAGGATTCTGTCTATCGTTTGGGAAGTGAGACAAAGATCGAGCGTGATTACGGTATGGGAATGGGGAAGATGTTAGAGACTATCGACGAAACAATAGAGAATAATGTTTCGGAGAGTCAGGAAAAAGTGGATGAAACTATGTCTTCAGCAGAAGATCAGCGTCTATCGATTGAATCTATTTTGGGTGACAGTGATACATCCAATGAAGATGTTGAACGTGTTCCAAATCGTTTGATTACTCCGCATAGGAGTAGGGGTTCAAAATTATTACTATTCATTCCAGTTTTAGTTTTTGTTTTAGCACTTCTTTTGGTTGCTGAAGGTGTAGGTTTGTTTGGTGGCGTGGGACGACGTTGGACCTCGGAGGTGCTATCCATAATTTCCTCCAAGTTTGGTCAGTCTTCTGTGCAAGAGACATCCCAGCCGACAGAGCGTCCATCGTTTCCATCCGTTGTTTCGATTAATGTTTTAGTGATGGCTGGGGGATCAGAGGTGGAGACAATTTTCAGCTCAGTAATGTCTCGTATGATCGAAACTGATGTCCAGCTACAAGACACTTTCAAGGCAACGGGGGAGGCATTTTCTGATGATGCTAAATCGATTGGAGTTATAACAGTTGTTAATGGCACTTCACGTGATTTTCGTTTTGTTGCCACAACTAGATTTCTTTCAGAAGACGGTATACTTTTTCGTCTAAAAGAGGCAACTGATATACCAGCCAACGACTCGGTAGATGTTAGTGTCTATGCTGATATAGCTGGTTCGACGGGCGATATTGGTCCATCTAGATTTACGATTCCAGGTCTCTCTCAGGAATTGCAGGCTGATATTTATGGAATTAGCGACAGTCTAATGACTGGAGGTAGTGGTACAGTAGTTGCTGTGTCGGCCGAAGATATTACTGCTGCTAAGGAGGATCTCTTGGATCGTTTGCGTGTCGAAGCAATTGATAATTTTTCACTCATGGTCGACGAAGGTGAACGTATCGCTGGAGATTTGATTACCTCTCAAGAGTTAGAAGTAATGGAACCAGAGGTTGGTACTCCAGGAGCTACTTTTTCACTAGAGGTTTCAGCTGAATTCAAAACCCTGGTTGTACCAGAAAAAGAGATTATTAGTCTCCTTCAGGCCAGAATGGAAGAGCTATTGCTTGATGATAGTGATTCAAGCAGTTTTGAAGTGAGTGAACCGTTGTATGCAGTTGAGGCCTACGATACGATCGGCGAAAGGGCTGAATTACGGGCCGAATCGTCAGTTCGACCGCTTTAGGGTAAGATCTTCTGGTCAGTTTCATTACGGATTGGTTGTTTTGTACCAAATCTGGTTTTGATAAGGTGCTACACTTATGTTGGGAAACAAAAAAGGCTTCACACTAGTAGAATTGTTGATTGTTCTTGGCATCATCGGCTTTTTGGCTGCTGCAATCCTAGTGGCAGTTGATCCAGTAAAAAGATTACAAAATTCTAGGAATGCACAGCGCTGGTCAGATGTTGGAATGATGCTAGATGCAGTGCTTAAGAAACAGGCCAATGACCTTTCGCCATATAACGGTACGACTTCAGCTCCGCTCGTGATTCATGCTTCTAATGTCCAAGTGATCGTTAGTGACGATACGGGAATTTCTTGTGATGACATAAATACTCGACCGGGTTGTGAAAAAGAACTCGACATTTCGGCTGGTAAGGGTTGCGTAGCCAACTTGTCTGATCTGCCGTCTACCTACATCGCTGCTATTCCTACTGATCCGAAAGAAGCAGTATGTGTTCCTGGTAGTAATTGTGTGACAGAGGGTGTATTGCCGATTGGAGATAAAAATAGTGGTTATTATATTCATCGAACCACCGGCAACAGGATTGAGATAGGCGCCTGTCAACCAGATCAGAATGCAATGATCAGTGTTAAGAGGTAGTATTTTTTCTGAAAAAATCAAAAGGCCGAGCCAGTTATAGCTCGGCCTTTTTGTTTGTGTGAGGTATGAGTCCGTTAGGATCGACCTTTGAGCGCGTCCTTGAGGGCTTTACCGGCCTTGAATTTCGGGACGACGACTGGTGGAATCTGTATTTTTTCGCTCGGATTTTGTGGGTTGACCCCCATTCGTCCAGCTCTTTGCTTGGCAGAGAAAGCACCGAAACCAGCAATGGTTACTTCGCCGCCGACCTTAAGCGTTTGGGTCACTAAATCAGTGAAGGCTTCAATCAAATCCTCAGCCTGTTTTTTGGAAACGCCAACTTTGTCGGAAAGGGAGTTGATCAGTTCGGCCTTGTTTATTTTCATGTTGGTGATTGTTTAATCAATGGTTATTATCTTCTGTAGATGTTCGATGGCGGTTGCTCGACCTTGTTTTTCGATGGTTAAGAGCAATGCATTTACGATCGCCTCACCAGACGAGGGCACGTTATGCCGCACGGGAAGCTGATCGATAAAGTTACGCAAGACTGGTTCGCATTCAACTCCGATCACGCCGTCCCTGAATCCGGACATGCCAATGTCGGTTATGTAGGCAGTACCACCGGGTAGGACGCGTTCATCCCGTGTTGGTACGTGCGTATGCGTCCCCCAAACTGCAGAAGTCCGTCCGTCAGCATACCAACCGAAGGCTATCTTCTCCGAGGTTGCTTCGCCGTGGAAATCCACTAGCACAATGTTCGGTCTTTCTGCTGCAGTTTCCGCCAAAATTTTATCGAGCGTAATAAAGGGATTGTCGGTCAGTGTTTCACTGAACACCCTTCCTAAAAAGTTTACCACCAGGACCTTTTCTACGCCAACCGTAAGCAAAATCCAGCCACATCCAGGAGTGCTCGAGGGATAGTTTGCTGGTCTGACAATGCGATCGGTATAACGTTCATTCGATAGAATTTCGATGATTCGATCTCGATCCCATAGGTGGTTTCCTGAGGTGAAAATATCAATTCCAGATTCGATCAATTGATCGAGAGTGCGTTCGGTGACACCTCTACCACCAGCCAGATTTTCACAGTTGGCGATAATTAGGTCTGGTTTGGTTTGAATACGAAGACCGGGAAGCGTTGCGATAACTGCTTCCCGGCCAATCCTTCCGACAATGTCTCCAAAGACGAGTATCTTCATTTTACTATTCGAGTTTTCGTTACGTTGTTTGTACGAAATAGAGTGGTGTGTATTTGGGGCCGGCTAAAGATTTTCTAACGCGCGTACTCCACCACTCGCGTCTCGCGGATAACATTCACCTTGACCTCACCTGGGTAGGTAAGTTCTGACTCGATCTTAGTGGCAATATCTTTGGCGAGACGATAGGCAGCAAAGTCATCGACAGACTTAGGTTCAACAAAGACCCTTACTTCACGACCGGCCTGAATAGCATAAGCTTTTTCAACTCCAGGGAAGCTAGCTGCTGTCTTCTCGAGTTCTTCCAGCCGTTGAATGTAGTTCTCATAAGTGGCTTTACGTGCACCAGGACGTGCACCAGAAATCGCATCGGCTGTTTTAACGATTATTGCTTCTAAGGTACTGGGGTTATCTTCGTGATGGGCGAGTGATTGATAACAGATCTCCTCCGGTAGGCCGAACTTTTTCAGAATGTTGTAACCAATTTCCGGATGAGCTCCTTGGACGTCATGATCGACGGCCTTACCAATATCGTGCAGTAATCCACCTCGTTTGCAAATTGCAACATCCGCACCAATTTCTTGTGCTAGCAAAGCAGCGATGTTTGATACCTCAATAGAATGACGTAGTACGCTTTGGCCATAGCTAGTGCGATATTTCAATCGACCTAGAATCTGGATCAGTTTCGGGTCCAGAGCGGTTAGTGGAATACCTAGTTCGTAAAGAGTATCTTCACCAGCCTTTTTGATGTCCTTGGCTAGATTCTTTTTAGCGTACTCGACTGCGTCTTCGATTTTAGTGGGATGAATTCGACCATCTTCCATCAGGCGTTCTAGAGCCAGCTTAGCGACCTGTCGACGAATGGGGGAGAAACCAGAGATCATAATAGTCTCTGGGGTGTCATCAACAATAATCTCTGTTCCAGTCAGATTTTCGAGTGCTTTGATATTGCGTCCCTCTTTACCAATGATTCGTCCTTTCATTTCATCATTAGGTAACTGGACGTTGGAAGTGGTTGTCTCGACACAGTGCGAGGAAGCGATACGAGAGATGACCAAGGACAACATGTTTTTGGCTTTGTTCTCGATTTCTTCTGAATGAGTTCGTTCAACCTTACGCATTCGACTAGCGAACGAGTCACTCATGATTTCCTCGGCGTTTTTGAGCACTATATCTTTAGCTTCTTCGACTGTCAGTCCAGCGATCTGTTCGAGTTTAGCATGTTGCTCTTCATGCTTTTTTGTTAGATCAACCTTGAGAATTTCGATGGCCTCATTTTTGCGAAAGAGGTCCTCCTGACGTTTTTGAAGTTCACTCATTCGGTGCTGGTAATCCTGTTCGCCTTGCTCCAACTTATGTTGAATCAAGCGCAGCTCTTTGCGCCGGTTTTCGTCTTCTACTTTTGATTCCTCGATCACTTTGAGGGCTTGCTCTTTGGCTTCGATAATCTTTTTGCGACTTTCACTTTCGGCCTCTTCTATGATCTTTTCTGCTTGCGCCTCGGCCGAACCGATTTGGTTCAGTGCAATGCGTTTGCGAGCGACGTAGCCTATACCGAAGCCGACGGCAATGCCGACTACACCTCCGTAAAGTGCTATTAGTATTAACATAAAAACCACGTCAATCCTGCGAGGTTGGTTCGTCTCCTTGATTACCTGACGGACAGCTAAAATCGACGCTAATTAGCGTTTTAGAATCGGGCCTGATAAGCCAGATTTAGCTTGGTATCCGTTTTTGACGACCGCGAGAGATAGATCGTCGTCGAATCGCTCTTCATTGCGTTTCGGCTGTTGGTAATAGGAATTGGCCTTATTTGTCTACTTTGCTGCTTGCTCTGGTTGTCTAGACTGATCATTTTCAGAATTCAGCAGTCGATCTTGTGTTGGCCAGTGTCGAACCCCGCCCGCAGGCGTTTATGATTCGTACCAAGACTATAACATATAGAAGGTGTATCTGCAAGCAGTGGTTGGACCATCTTTCATTGGAGTTGGTCATTAAATTTCTTACCGTCAGAACAAGTTAATTGTTCAGTTTAGATCGGTTTGACTGAGCGATCTTTATGGTTGCCAGAGTTGTCTGATCCAGGTTTCTTTCGTCAGGTCGTTCAAGGGTAGTGCATCAGAAACACGAATGTTTCCGACTGCTGTCCGACGTAGTTCAACTAAATAGGCACCACACCCGAGAACTTGACCAAGATCATGAGCTAAGGTGCGAACATAGGTACCAGCTGAACAGCGAACTCGGAATTTGATCAGGGGTAGATCGAACGATAATAACTCGAGTTCAGATATCTGTATTTCGACCGGTTGACGTTCAATGACTTGGCCAGCTCGAGCCAGTTCGTAAAGCCGACGGCCACCCACCTGTTTGGCTGAGTACATTGGCGGAATTTGGTTGATTGTACCCTTGAAACCAGAAAGAGCTTCTTGGAATTGAGTCTCGGTTGGGAATGGCTGGTTGGTTTCATTAATTCTTCCATCTCGATCTTGAGTGTCGGAGACTGCACCTAATCGCATAATTGCCTCGTATTCTTTTTCCTTACCGATAAAACTCTGTAACTCGCGAGTTGAGGCGCGTCCGACACCGATAACCAGTAGACCAGTAGCGAAAGGGTCAAGTGTGCCGCCGTGTCCAACCCGGCGGATGCCAGTTACTCGTCGGACAACCTGAACCACATCATGTGAGGTCATGCTGGTTGGTTTATCGATAAGTAGGAATCCAGTCGGCTCGATTGTTTCTTTGGTATTGTTCATGAGTTTGGTGGAGCTAGCTGGGTCGTTTTTATCATATCTTTGGCTATAACCGCTTGAGTTTGGTAGTTGACTCTTTAGTAGTCCTACATTACCATAGCAGCGTGTTATGAATATCACTGAACTCGCCAGAAGGCTACGTACCAACCCAGACGAGTTGAGGGAAAAGCTTCCTCAGCTCGGTTTTGATGTTGGTACCAAGGCTATTAAGGTAGATGATCGCTTAGTAGGTAAGATCACTCACAAGTGGGGTGAGATGAAGAAATTGGAGCGGCTTCAGGTTAAGTATCACAAGGAAGAAAAGTTGGTGCGTGAGGCGGTCGAAAAGGTGAAGGATGTGTTGCTCCCACCAGCGATTACAGTGCGTGATTTTTCGCTGAAGCTCGGCTTGCCTGTAAATATTGTCATTCAGGAGTTGATGAAGAATGGTATTCTGGCTTCACTGAACGAGCGAATCGACTTCGAGACAGCTAGTATTTTGGCTGATGACTTAGGTTATACAGTCAGTCCGGAGAATAAGGATGTTGGTGTGGCGGACGTTACGACCGAAGAAATGAAGGAGATTTTGAGTGGTGAGGACGAATCTAAACTGCAAGATCGTCCACCGGTAGTGGTGGTTATGGGTCATGTTGACCATGGTAAGACTGCACTACTTGATGCCGTGCGCAAAACCAATGTTATTGCCGGAGAGGCTGGTGGTATCACTCAACACATCGGTGCTTATCAAGTTGAAAGGAATGGACGAAAGATTACGTTCATCGATACTCCTGGTCATGAGGCTTTTACAGTCATGAGGTCGCGTGGTGCTCGAATTGCCGACATTGCTATTTTAGTGGTGGCGGCGGATGACGGTGTGCAGCCGCAGACCGAAGAGGTCATCGAAATCATTCGAGCAGCCAAACTACCATTTGTAGTAGCGCTCAACAAGATTGATAAACCAGAGGCCGATTTGCAGCGAACCATGACTCAGCTTTCGGAACATAAGATTATTCCCGAGGCTTGGGGTGGTGATGCAGTCATGGCGCAGATTTCTGCCAAGAAAAATCAGGGTATCGACGAGCTGCTGGAAATGGTGTTGTTAGTGGCTGATATGGAGAAGGATCGTTTACGCGCTAATCCCAATCGAGAGGCTGTCGGTACGATCATTGAATCGCATGTAGATAAGGGTGCAGGTCCAGTGGCGACCATGTTGGTACAATCCGGAACATTGCGATTGAATCAAGATTTAATCATGTCTAATCAGGTCTATGGCCGGGTTCGAGCCATGAAAGATTGGACTGGAGAATTAGTTGACGAGGCTCCACCTGGCATGCCGGTTCGAGTTTTAGGATTCAAAGTTGCACCGTCGGTGGGTGATATTGTTCAGATCAAGTCCGATATTAGCGAGTTGAAGAAGGTGCGCAAACAATATGCCATGGAACGTCGTGGCACCGTAGCTCAGATTAACGTTGATGAAGATGGTGAAGAAGGACGAAAGAAACTCAATATTGTTTTACGTGCTGATGTACTTGGATCACTTGAGGCACTTTTGGGTACTATCGAGAAGATGAGGACATCAGAAGTTGCCGTCGAGGTGGTTAGCAAAGGATTGGGTAATATTACAGAGGGTGATGTTCTACAAGCTGAGACGGCGGCAGGTGTGGTTATGGGATTCAATGTTATGCCTACAAGGGAGGCAGAAGTGCTGGCTCGTGACAAAAAGGTGGAGATCGTGAGTCATAAAATTATTTATAATCTTTTTGATGATCTCAAGGCTCGATTACAAGAACTCTTCCCAGCTGAGATCATTCGCAATGAATTAGGTAAGGCCGAAATTCTCAAAGTTTTCCGAACAGATAAGACTGGTCAGATTGTTGGTGCACGCATTGTGGATGGTCACGCAACGATCGGTGTGAATGTGGTACTATATCGGGGGGAGCAACCAATCGATGAGGGTAAGGTGATAGAGCTGCAACTAGGAAAGAGTGAAATTAAGGAAGCTAAGTCTGGTCAGGAGTGTGGTATTAAGATCACTTGTAGGACGCCAGCATTGGTTGAGGATAGACTCGAATTTTCTACTGTAGAGCGCCGAGAGCGGAAGTTGCAACTGCCGGTCTAGACGCGAAATTTTTACCTGGAGAGGAGGTAAGCGGTAAGACCATGAGGTCGGAGTGCGGTCCAGTGGATCCGTTTCAGTCCGACTCGCGGTTTTATCACTTTTATTTAATTGTCTTTTCTATGGCCGCCACGTTTAACGCCCAAAATTTCGAAAAGAAGGTCCTCCAGGCCGACGGGCCGGTATTGGTTGATTTCTGGGCACCGTGGTGCGGTCCGTGCCGAACGCTCGAGCCGATCATTGAAGAGTTGGCTGGAGAGTTCGATAGCCGTGGCGTGACTATTGGCAAGTTGAATGTGGATGACAGTCCAGCTGTGGCGTCGCAGTATGGGATCATGAGTATCCCAACCATGATTATGTTCAATGGTGGTCGGGTCATCGATCAAATAACTGGACTTCAGACCAAAGAACAGTTGGCCACCAAGATTTCGAAGTTGGCCACGGCCTAGTGTCTTTCGTTATGAGGGATCTGTTGATCATTGGTTCTGGGCCGGCTGGTTATACTGCTGCTGTCTACGCAGCACGGGCCGGACTAAAGCCATTAGTTGTAACTGGTGAACGCATTGGGGGTTGGTTGACTACAACGACTGAAATAGAAAATTTTCCGGGGTTTCCCGAAGGTATCCAGGGAGCAGAATTGATGGAACGAATGAAGGTTCAAGCCGAGCGCTTTGGAGCTGAAGTTTTAATTGATGCCGTGACTGGAGTAGATTTGTCGGCTCAGCCGTTCAAAGTTTCGATCGGTAGTCGGATCGAAGAAGTTAAAACAATTATTGTGGCAACTGGTTCATCGGCGCGACGTCTGAATATTGAATCCGAGGAACGTTTGTGGGGTAAGGGTGTCTCAGTTTGTGCTACTTGCGATGGGTTTTTCTTTCGTGACAAGGAAATAGCGGTTGTGGGTGGTGGTGATTCGGCGATGGAAGAGGCGACTTTTTTGACTCGATTTGCATCTAAGGTAACTGTGTTGGTGCGGGGTGCCGAGTTGCGTGCATCCAAGCCGATGCAGGATCGAGCGCGGAGCAATCCAAAGATTGAGTTGATGTTTAATGTTGGAGTGATCGATATTTTAGGTGAAGATCGAGTGACTGGTTTGCGGATTAAGAATTTTGAAACTGAGGAAGAAAGTGAGTTGTCAGTCGGTGGGTTGTTTTTGGCCATTGGTCATATACCAAATTCACAGCTGTTCGAGGGACAGCTCGAGTTATTGAAGGGTTACATTGTTAGGAAGCCAGACTCGGCGGCAACCAGTGTTGAGGGTGTATTCGTTTGTGGTGACGTGGCTGACTGGCGGTATCGTCAGGCAATTACGGCTGCGGGGACTGGTTGTATGGCGGCTTTAGAAGCTCAGCGGTTTTTGGAGAAGTAAATAGCGGACTTTAGATCGGCGAAATGCAGTCACCTTTGGAAATTACATTTCATACGATTTGAGGTCCGCTTTTGTTTTCGGTATTTGTCAGTCGGACGTACAGTAACTCCATTTGAGGGCCTTTTTGTTTGCGAGGCTTAACCCTCGGAGATAAGTCAGGGGATTTTCATTTTAGTTGCATTCCGGCTCGTGAGGTGTAATCTGAAGCGACTGGAAACTAAACTATTTATTTTTATGTCAGTCTTTCAGAATGCCATGAGGCAGCTCGATACGGCGGCTGCGGTGGCCAAGCCGGATCCATCAGTGCTCGAAGCGTTGCGTCATCCTAAACGTATCCTTGAAGTATCGTTTCAGGTCAAAATGGACGATGGTTCAGTGCGAACCTTCGTTGGCTATCGGGTGCAGTACGATGATTCGCGTGGTCCATTCAAGGGCGGCGTGCGTTTTCATCAGCAGACTGATCTCGACGAAGTAAAGGCTTTATCATTTTGGATGGCCATTAAGTGTGCGGTAGTCGGTGTACCGTTTGGTGGCGGCAAGGGTGGTGTGACCGTGGATCCGAAAAAGTTGTCTTCGACTGAGCTAGAAAGATTGTCGCGTGCTTACTTCCGGGCGATTGCGCCGTTCGTTGGGGAGAATGTGGATGTGCCAGCACCAGACGTGAATACCACTCCACAAATTATGGCTTGGTTCGCCGATGAGTATGCGCGCTACGCCAGTCGGCAGGTGCCGGGCGTGGTGACTGGTAAACCGCTCGCTGTGGGTGGCAGCAAAGGACGGATGTCGGCGACCGGTCAAGGTGGATTATTCGTACTCGACGAGCATTTGAAGAAGGAGGGGACTGATCCGTCATCCGTAACTATTGCCGTACAAGGTTTTGGTAATGCCGGTCAGCACTTTGCTCGGTTGGCGCATGAGCGTGGTTATCGGATTGTAGCTGTATCCGATTCGCGCGGGGCGACGGTTAATCCGGCCGGCTTTGATCCGCAGGCAATTATCGAACATAAGAGTCGTACCGGAGCTGTGGCTGGTTTCGTTGGTGGGCAGGATGCTGATCCAGCATTGATACTCGAGACTGATTGCCGGGTAATCGTTCCGGCTGCACTCGAAAATCAATTGACTGCAGAGAATGCCTCGCGAGTGAAAGCTAAAATTGTACTCGAGTTAGCCAATGGGCCGACTGTACCCGAAGCTGATTCTATTTTTACTCAGCACGGTGTAGTTGTGTTGCCTGATGTGCTTTCGAATGCTGGTGGTGTAGCTGTGTCATATTTTGAGTGGGTGCAGAATCGGCTGGGTTACTATTGGGGTTACGACGAGGTGCGACAGAAGTTAGAAACACTTATGAAGCAGGCCTATGCCGACGTACGCGGTGAGGCTGACGCGAACTCCGTGACGTTGCGACAGGCGGCTTTCGCTCTGGCTGTGCGTCGAATTTCTGAGGCTCGCGCGGCTAAGGGTTGGCAGTAGTTGTTGTTTTGACGAACGAGATATATATAAAGAGGCTCCCCAGAAAGGGAGTCTTTTGTTTTTGCTGATGATTATTCTTTTTGGGTAGAGGGTGATGGGTACTCTCATTTATCATTTGTCATCCCGGAAATGCGACTCATTTTAGTTTGTCATCCCGGAAGACCGAGCGGAGCGAGGTCTATCCGGGATCCAGGATCCGATCTTTCTGCTTCTGGGTCCCGGATACTGTTCGACTCGCTACACTCGCTCACAGTTCCGGGACGACAGTATTTTTTGTTATCTCAATCCTTCTTATGAATCTGTCATCCCGGAAATTGCGAGTCTCTCCAGCTGTCATCCCGGAAGACCGAGCGGAGCGAGGTCTATCCGGGATCCAGGATCCGATCTTTCTGCTTCTGGGTCCCGGGTCTCGGCCCGGGACGACATGGTAGAGAGTCCGGGACGACATTGTTTGTTTGTCACCACTTCTTTTTTTGTCATCCCGGAAATTGCGTCAGCAATTATCCGGGATCCAGAAGCTAATCCCGATCTTTTTTACTCCTGGGTCCCGGATACTGTTCGACTCGCTACGCTCGCTCGCAGTTCCGGGACGACAGTATTTTTTGTTATCTCAATCCTTCTTATGAATCTGTCATCCCGGAAATTGCGAGTCTCTCCAGCTGTCATCCCGGAAGACCGAGCGAAGCGAGGTCTATCCGGGATCCAGGATCCGATCTTTCTGCTTCTGGGTCCCGGGTCTCGGCCCGGAATCTCGAACGTAGCGAGAGGTATTTGTAGTTCACTTTTGTCATCTGCATTCCGGGTTGTATTTTAGGTCTTCAGGATGCTGCTTCGGAAAAGGGAGAGGGATAGACAAAGAAACGTCCGCCGGAGGGCGGACGTCGAAAGCTTTTCTTCTGCTCGCTGCTACAGGCCCATATGGTGAGATAACCCGGCAGCAGCTATCCCCCCTAAGGGGATCAGTATGATGGGTACGATTTCTATCTCGTACCCCTTTTGTTCAGGGAAGTGGATAGTCCACCTGTAGCGACACCTGTCGCTAAATTCGCTACGGCCGATCATGGCCACCACGGCCGTGATGACGATCCAGCCTTCGACCAGAAGATTGGAAATTAGCAGGATTCGCGACAGTCTGAGCCAGGTCAGGAACTCGTAGAAGGTTGCACTCATCAGGCTAACTATGCTCAGCAGTACCAGGGCGAGCATTGCCAACAGTATTACGGCGGCCACGTTCCTTGTTGTCGCATTTGGGCTCATTGTTTCTCCTTTTGTCGGTGCTGGAGTCGGGTTGCACCGGATCGGACAGCTAATCACGCCGGCCGGGCACGTCAAGCGCTTTAGTTGTCTTTGGTTGTTGTAGGGCTTCGTGGCCATTTTAGGAAGCCTTATTTTTTATTTTTTTCCTCTTTTCGATCAGCAGGTCTGCATCCCATGCCGACCGTTCGTCCGAAGGCTGGGACGTGACTTCCTGTTTCGTTCGGATAGCAAAAGAGGACCCGCAAGATACGCAGGTCCTCTGTTGAGGTGATTTTCCCCGTTTGTCTGGAGCACCTCTTTGCTTCAGCGGGGTTTTTCCGGCGTCGTTCGCCCTTTTTTTATGGGCGAAGCTCCGGGTCGAACGCCGGAATCTCGTACGGGGGGAGCGGGACCTCGTGAGGGATGGGGAGTTTAGCCCCTCCCTCATGTCCTTCCACGTCCCCGATGGGAGGACGCGGCAGCTTGGCTCCTCCCTCATTTCGATAGAGGAAGGGGAGCTTGGACCCTCCCCGCTGCCCTCCCCGGCAGCGGTGCTCTACCAGCGCCCGCTCTGCCTCGGTGGGACGCACCCACCGGCCGTCGATTGGCAGCTCGACTGGAAGAGCCTCGCAGCTGCTCCCCCCCGATAGGGTCATGGTGAGCTGCTCCACGACCCGAGGGTCAATGGAGTACACACCACGGTTGACCGTGGTGGGGGCCTGCACCACGATGGTGCAGGCGGAGGCGGAGATGGAGAGGACGAGGAGGAGGAGGTTAAAACGCATGGGAAACTCCTTTGTCGAGACCTTCTTGTCCCGACGAAAAATTTCGGATGACCGCCTGCAACCGTGCAGACAGCCATGTCAACTTCAACTGTCCCCTCGGACAGTGCGGTCGGCTCCAAACAGGCTTGGAACTGACCGTACTACCCTAGGGATTTTCAGGTCGTTTTTTAATAACCTCTCGGTTTTCGAGTTTCGACACGTCAATATAGCAGGTTTAGGTAGTTCTGTCAAGTATAGGCGGACATTTCTTGGAGTCAGGTTCCGAATTATCAGTTTTTAATGTCATCACAGAAGACCGAGCAAGGCGAGGTCTATCCGGGATCCAGAGTCTAATCATAATCCGTTCTTTCTGCTTCTGGGTCCCGGGTCTCGGCCCGGGACGACATGGTAGAGAGTCCGGGACGACATTGTTTGTTTGTCACCACTTCTTTTTTTGTCATCCCGGAAATTGCGAGTCTCTCCAGCTGTCATCCCGGAAGACCGAGCGGAGCGAGGTCTATCCGGGATCCAGGATCCGATCTTTCTGCTTCTGGGTCCCGGGTCTCGGCCCGGGACGACATGGTAGAGAGTCCGGGACGACATTGTTTGTTTGTCACCACTTCTTTTTTTGTCATCCCGGAAATTGCGTCAGCAATTATCCGGGATCCAGAAGCTAATCCCGATCTTTTTTACTCCTGGGTCCCGGATACTGTTCGACTCGCTACGCTCGCTCGCAGTTCCGGGACGACAGGAAGTGATAGTGTCCAGCTCAGAGGTCATGACGACAATGTTTTAAATTGTCATCTCTAAATTGTTTTCCTACTTAGATTGTTATCCCGAAACTACAACCTTTCTTATTTTATTATCCCGACACCTCTACTCCCATTAAGGATAACAGTATGAGTACGGCTACTGTTCTCAAAAATTTCATCTTGTTCTCCTTTTTTTGCTGATATGGAGAGATAAAATGTATCAGACTGGATAGAATTTCACAGAAATAGAAATGTATCAGTCCAAATAATATGGTTAGCTAGTTGGATTTCTTGTTTGTAGACCCGTCCAAAATTTTTGTTTACTTGTTGTGAAAGGTTATATACTCGAAACAGTGATTGAGTCGGCTTTGACAGTACTGATTGTCAGTTATAATCTGTCAGTCTGTTGAGTTCAGACGAAATCATCAAAAGTATTACTGAGTAATAAAGGTGAAACGACCATGAGCAAATACGACTTCAAGAAAATTGAGAATCATTGGCGGGAGGAGTGGGACCGTCAAGGTCTTCATGCTACGAACGATGATCCAACCAGAAAGAAGTTTTTTATTTTGGATATGTTTCCGTATCCGTCTGGTAACGGACTGCATGTTGGGCATGTCGAGGGTTACACTGCTACGGATATCATGGCTCGTAAACGTCGAATGGAAGGTTGGTCGGTTCTGCATCCGATGGGTTGGGACGCCTTTGGGTTGCCGGCTGAGAACTACGCCATCAAGACCGGCACACCACCACGTCAGAGCACTGAAGGCAACATCGCTAACTTCACCAGGCAGCTCAGGACGCTTGGTTTTTCCTACGACTGGTCGCGTGAGATCAATACTTCGGAGCCGGCCTACTATCGCTGGACGCAGTGGTTGTTTCTGTTTCTATACAAAAAAGGTTTGGCTTACAAAAAGAAGTCGCCGGTTAACTGGTGTGGTTCGTGTCAGACTGTGCTGGCTAATGAGCAGGTGGTGCAGGGAGAGTGCGAACGCTGCGGCAGCGAAGTCGAGCAGAAGAATCTGACCCAGTGGTTCTTGCGTGTGACCGAATATGCTGATCGGTTACTCGATGGACTCGATGGACTCGATTGGCCGGAACGAATCAAGGCCATGCAGGTTAATTGGATTGGTCGGAGTGAGGGAATTAATATTCATTTTGCGCTTGAAGGTACCAACAAAACTCTTTCGACGTACACCACTCGTTGCGACACCATTCACAGTGTTACCTTTTTGGTTATCGCACCGGAGCATCCGTTAGTTGAGGAACTAATCGAAGGAACGGAACAAGAGAATGAAGTTAGACGAGTAGTTGCTCAGATTAAAAAGCAGACCGAGATCGAGCGGACTTCCGATACTGGTAAAGACAAGATTGGTGCGTTTACGGGAAGGTATGCAATCAACCCGGTCAGTGGTGAGCGAATTCCAGTTTGGGTAGCCAATTTCGTATTGATGTACGGCACTGGCGTGGTTATGGCTGATGCGCACGATCGGCGCGACTTCGAGTTCGCGCGTAAGTATGACCTGCCGCTCAAGTTTGTGATCTCCGAAGATGGTCAGCCGACGGACGCGACTAAAGCGAAAGAAGCTTTTACTGATGATGGCATTTTGTTCGGTAGTGGGCAGTGGGATGGACGAAACAACCGTGAGGCCTTACCCGAGATGACTGCTTGGATTGAGGAGTATGGTTGGGGGACGCGGACCGTCAACTATCACCTGCGCGACTGGCTGGTTTCACGTCAGCGTTACTGGGGTGCGCCTATTCCGATTTTATATTGCGACAAGTGCGGCGAATTGCCAGTACCCGAGGATCAGCTGCCGGTACTATTACCCGAAGATGTAGATTTTAGACCGACTGGCGAATCGCCACTAGCTCGTTCGGTGTCGTTTCATGATGTGAAGTGTCCGGAATGTGGTGGTCCAGCCCGGCGTGAGTCGGACACCATGGATACCTTTGTCGATTCTAGTTGGTATTTCCTGCGTTTTTGCTCACCACATGAGGGTGAACATCCGTTCTCGGTACATGACGTGGCGCATTGGGCGCCGGTTGATCTCTATGTTGGTGGGGCGGAGCACGCCGTCTTGCATTTGTTGTATGCTCGTTTCTTTACCAAGGTACTCTATGATCACGGGTTGGTATCGTTCGATGAGCCGTTCCTCAAGCTGATGAATCCTGGCACCGTCTTGGGCGAGAACAGCGAGAAGATGTCCAAGTCCCGGGGCAACGTGGTCAATCCCGATGATGTGGCGGCTGAGTACGGCGTGGACGCGCTGCGGCTGTACGAGATGTTCATGGGCGAGTTCTCGGACGTCAAGCCGTGGGACACCAAGGGCATCAAGGGTGTGTCGCGGTTTTTGGATAAGGTTTGGCTGACCGTGCACGACGTGCTGCACGAACCGCGGCCGGCGGCTGACGAGTCGTTGGAACGTCTGCTGCACAAGACCATCAGGAAGGTATCGGAAGACATTGAGGCCTTCAAATTCAATACTGCTATCTCAGCATTGATGATTTTTATAAACGAATGGTCATCAGTGAATAAGACCGGTGATCGCGAGACAGCTGGTACTTTTCTGAAGTTACTGGCCCCGTTTGCCCCGTTTTTGGCTGAAGAATTGTGGCGGTCACTTGGGAACGAGCAGAGCATTTTCTTGGAGTCGTGGCCCAAGTGGGACGAGGATCGTTGTCGTGACGAAGTTGTTACTTTGATTGTGCAGGTAGATGGTAAGATGCGTGATCGGTTGATTGCGGCGGCAGATACTGACAATGAGCGGTTAAAAGCTATGGCTCTGTCGAGCGACGCAGTTCGGCGGGCGATTGGTGAACGGTCAGTAGTTAAGATAATCATAGTGGCCGGACGCCTGGTTAATGTTGTTACTGAGTAGAAGTTTTCACCTTTGGGATTCTTTATATGGGGCAGCGTTGCGACAATTTTCTTCATGCCTTCGATGGCTGGACTCTAGATTGGAATGCAGTCTTCGGTTTGGGTTTCGAATCTGCACCACGCAACTGGACTGTGGTTTATCGTGAATGTTCGATTGATGAGTTGGCATTGGTGGCCCGTGAGGGGATGACTGTGCCAACAGCTGAACTAAGACATCCAGACCATCGGCGAGAGATGGAATTACTGGATCGTTTTCGTCCGGATCATGTGGTTGAGCAGGGAGTTAGTCGAATCAAGGCGATCTATGCAACACCAACGTCGGAGACACCACGCCTTCCATATCGCCGTGAGCGGGTCATTTTGGAGATGAAGGTCGACCCGAAGTGTGGCTTTGTTGGAGATATGGATTTTATTACGGCACTTATCCCGTTCATTAGTACACCTGGCAGTAGCGCCGAGCGATATCATGGTGCTTTTCGGCGGTACTGGGAAAGTATTATTTCGTTCGAGGATTTTTTGAAGCATTATTCTAAAATGGAAACTGATGGGAGTGTGCACTGGGTTAGGAATTCGGATGCACCAGAGACCATACCACAGACTTTTTTTGCGCCGGAAATCATGCTCATGACGCCAGTTATTAGTAAACAGCATGTCAGAATAGTTCGTTGGGAACCTAGCCAGACCGATCCATCCTTTCATGAATGGTGGAATGATTCGGATGAAATTTGGGGAGAGGTGTAGTTTTCATTCTAGTAAATGAGAGGCGCTCAGCGGCGTCTTTTTTGATTCTGAAACCGTTCGGGCTTGCATCGACTTTCCGGTTCATGGTAAGGCCGGGACGTTATGCGTCTGCAATCAAGATTGACGTTTGATCAGCTATCGCGTTCGCCGTCCAGAGTCTTTCTGATTTTGACCGGCGCGTTTCTGTTCGGTGTGACTCTGGGCGCACTTTTGGAATGTCCGGTTGGATCGTCCGGTTTACTGGCGGCGATTGCGGTCGGTGGTTTACTAGCTGCGGTGTTGTCTCGGGCTGGCCGACGAACAATTTTGATTGTAGCGACTCTGGCTTGTGCTGCAATTGGATTCTGGCGCTGTCTTTCGGTCTTGAATTCTTCGGCTTATGTTCAACCAGAAGCGTCGTCCGTAGTTATGATTCGGAACTTCAAAGGGACGGTCGTGACTGAGCCGCAGTTCAGGTCGGATGGATTGGTGGCGTTCGATGTCGATCAGATTGTTGCCGCTGGAGATAATAATTCGGTCCTACCTCGCGCTCGGCTGTACATTCGGTCACCTCTACACTACCGCCGCGGTGATCGTCTGGCTTGGGAGTGTCGACCACGCGTGGTGCCGGAGTTTGGACGGAGCGGTTTCGATGATCGTCTACTCCTAGGTGGTGTGCGCTGGACTTGCAACATCTACCGTTTACCCGAGATGTTGTCGTCTGGTCACACGACGGTTTGGTCGGAGGTATTGTCTGGTCTGCGCCAGGCAGTCGTCCGCTCAGTAGAGCGAGTCTTTCCTGAACCTGAATCGTCTTTTTTGCTGGGTTTGTTGGTCGGAATCAGAGATGGTTTGCCATCCGAACTAGCTGACGGCTTTCGTGACGCTGGACTATCTCATGTTTTAGCTGTGTCCGGTTACAACGTGGCGCAATTGATCAGTGTTGGTGTACTGCTCCTGGGTTTGATGCTGGTGCCGCGTCGGCGGTCGGTGGCGATCATGGCTGCGGCTGTGTTGGTCTTTGCTGGATTGGTCGGCGGCGACGCCTCGGTTGTGCGGGCAGCGATCATGGGTTGCGTCGGTATTCTGGCGACCCTGCAGCGTCGGCGATACAGCGGAGTCCGGTCACTTCTAGCTGCGGCGGCGTTGATGTTGGCGATGAATCCGCTGGTACTGCGTCACGATGTTGGTTTTCAATTATCATTCGCCGCGGTTTGGGGATTGCATGGACTAGCACCTCATTTATTGAATCTGTTACCAGTCGACTGGCGACGTAATTGGTTGGCGCGAACAGCCAGTGAGACCACAGCTGCCACACTCGCTACATTGCCGATTGTGCTTCAAGCTTTTGGTCGATTGCCGGCGGTCGGTCTCTTGGCCAATCTGGCTGTGCTGCCGATCATTCCCTGGGCCATGTTGTTCGGTGCGTTGGCCGCGACGGTCGGAACGGTCAGTCTGTCTCTGGCTTTGGTGCCGGGTGTGGTTGCAGCTTGGTTAGTGCGCACGGCCGAGTGGTTGGCGCTCACATCACTCGCTACCTGTCCGTACGCGCTGGAGTTGGAGATCGGTCCGACGGTCGTGGTGTTGCTTTACCTTTGGTTGGCTTTGCTGTGGTTTGCTCTGCGTGGACGTTCCGAACGCCTATGTCGCAAAAGATGAAGTTAGGTGGAATTAGATTTGCCTTCGTTCGGGTCGGGCGATTCTTTCGGTTGGTTTGGCGACTCCTGCCCGCGCTGGTCTTGTTGTCGATTCTGATTAGTCTGCCGCTAGTTTGGTCCTGGCCGGCAAATCGAGGAGCGCATTTTACTCTTCATGTTTTCGATGTTGGTCAGGGTGATTCGTCGCTGGTGCAGTGTGGTCGCGTTCAGGCACTCGTGGATGGTGGCCCGGATCGCCAGGCCTTGTCCGGACTCGGTCGGTCCATGCCGTTTACTGATCGACGTATCGAGTATATTTTTTTGACGCACCCGCACGACGATCATATCTTCGGATTGTTCACTATGCTCGAACGTTATGAGATTGGCCGGTTGGTGGTTTCGCCGTATGTTGTGGAGCTGCTGTTGGGTCAGGAGTTATTGGCGTTAGCCGAATCACGCGGTGTGCCGGTGACTGTGGCCGAGGCCGGTGACTCGTTTGTGCTAGGTGACTGTGGTGAGTTGGTTGTATTGTGGCCGGATGAACGAGCAGAGGAGGAGATTCGTGGTAGTCGTGATCGGACCAATGATCTGTCGTTGGTTCTGGAACTGCGGAGTTTGACGAGGCAGGATCAGACCGGGGTATTGGCATTACTGATGGGTGATGCCGGTTTTTTGGTTGAAGATCAGTTGGCCGCCCGAGGAGTGGTTTGTCCGGTTTCAGTGTTGAAAGTTGGACATCATGGTAGTCGCTACTCGACTAATATCGAGTTCATCCGGGCGGCTACGCCAGAGTCTGCAGTCATCTCGGTTGGCGAGAATAATTATGGTCATCCGTCGCAGGTCACACTGCGGCGCTTAGGTTCGTTTGCCGATCAAACCTTCCGCACCGACCATGATGGCACAGTCGTTTTCGATTTGGGGTCAAATTTTGATTTTTAGTGTTTATGTTTTGTTCCTTGGTCCCGGATAGCCGCTGTCGCGACTTCCGGGACGACAGTGTTTTTTGTCATCTCAATTCTT
>MGFG01000006.1 GCA_001791745.1 Candidatus Uhrbacteria bacterium RIFOXYC2_FULL_47_19
AACAACCGCAATCTCGGAGGATGTTCCTCCGAGGGTTTGATGTTGCGTTTAGGCAATCGATTTCCAAACCAATGGGCAGCTCCGAAAACGACCGCCCCGACCCAAATGGACGGCCAAACGTAAGGTCCATCCAAACCGGAAAACAAAATCAACAGCGGGCCGCGGAAGAGAAGCTCCTCAAGGGAAGGTGAGTAAATACCGACGAGCAACAGGTACTCCATCTGCATGAACCAATCCGGAGGGTATTCGACTGTCTGGTCCGGAGATTCCTCGTCTGTCGCCGGGCTATTGTCGCCGTAAGGTTTCCCAAGCTTGGCCATATGTTCCGGCCAGATCAAACCTACACCCCACCGGGCGAAAACAAAGGCCATCAAGCCCAACAGGGACACAGCCGCCAGTTCGGGACTGAACAGCACCCATCTTTCCAACATTTTCTCTGACTCCTTTCTGTCAAAGATCCGCCCATCGGCATTGGCGGGAGGGATTAGTATACAGTTGCCGTTCCAACAGTCAATAGATATCCGATCTGGGCGACAATTGGGCTTTTGTCTAATCTAAAAACAAAACCGCCGGCTCAGGGCCGGGGTCTGTATTTTGCCTGGTGCGAACGGGGAGACTCGAACTCCCACGAGGTTGCCCCCACTAGCCCCTCAAGCTAGCGCGTCTGCCAGTTCCGCCACGTTCGCAAGTTGTATCTGTTTACACCTTTTTTTTACCACTGTCCAGAATTTAGAAGCAAAACCTTTGTTGCCGCTATACAGATTCTAAATAGGCCAAAAAAATCGTTAGTAGATTCTGGGCGAGATGCTATGTACCCGTCTGGACTGAAGAAAGTTCACGAGGTGCACTTTTTGAACAAACGCGACGAGCTAACGAATCATAAAGGTAGGTATAATTCGCCTGGCTCAAGACTTGTTCAGCCTATCGAGCAAAGACCCGCTCCCGACCAGTAATGACCTTCAAACAATCAGGCACTACATCAATCTCTAAATGTTCCTGAACAAAGTGATAACCATCAGCAATTGCATCGATCGGTTCGTCACTACTAATATCGAGCTTCTTGAGAGTTATAATACTCGAAGATCCGAGTGGTCGGCGGCGTCCAAGTAAGCTGGTTACCCGAGGCATTATGAGTGCATCAAGTAATCCATCCATTGGGTCGCCTGGAACGTTAGCCGTCTCATGATCAACACCGAGCAATTCTCCGCTTCTCAAATTACTAACCACAATCTCGCAATCATCGGCTGGAGTAGTAATTCGATACTTACCATCGCCACCAACAATCGTGACTCGACCACCGGGAATACGCAGCGACGACAGAAAAAACCGACCATTAACCCGACCAAGATCGATCTTTTGGGTCACTCGCTTCGATAAAACATCGCAAGCACCCTCGCCGTACGGTATGCCCAAAGACTCGGCAATATAAGTCGGTTCACCAATCGGAATAATGCCTAAAGTAATTTTTTCACCGCCGATGCCTTCGACGATTTTAGAGACAGTTTCATCATTGCCAACTGCCACAATAGTCTGTGTACCACGTCGCACCTCATCACGAATCAATCCCTTAGCACTAGTGAACGGCGAAAGACGGCCGATTTTGCCGCTGATCCCCAGGTCAGTCAGCCGAGTCTCGACCTCCGCCAGTGTTCGAGTGTGCTTTTTCAGCGTAAGAAAGCTGTCGTAGATGTAGAAATACATCCCAAATGATTAAAGCGGCCCGACACTCCTTGCATCGACGGCCGCTTACAAAAAACTACTTGGTAAAAAAGGCGTTGACTGTTTTTTTATTGACCTCTTTTTCACCCGCTGTCTCATCTTTAGTCATCTCATCATCGATCTCATCATTCAAAATAGTTGCTTCACTTTTGTCAGTAGTCTTAGTTGAACGTCCAACCTTACTCGATTTGACGGCCGAAGTTCCTTCGCTACCCATGGTAATTCTGCCGCAAATAATAGCACCACTCGCAATTACCAAATCGGCGGTACGGATATCACCGAACACCTTAGCTGTCGGCTCTAGCTCCAAACGATCAACAATATCGATATTACCCCGAACTTCACCAGCCACCGTAGCATTGGCCGCTCCCACATCGGCCGAAATTCGTGCTCGCTCGCCAACCTTCAAATCCTTCTCGGTCCTTAGACTACCCTCAACTTCACCCTCAATGAGGACGTTACCTTGACTTACGAAGTCACCCTCTAATTTCACCGAGGCGGAAATAATTGTCTCCGGCTCGCTTCCTATCTCTCGATTGGTCATAGCGTCTTGCTTCTGAAACATATTTATCGTGCTCCGCCGACCGACGGAAGCCACAAGGCCTAAAATTGATTCAAACCCGTCTAAACGGTCGCAATGAGTATAAACCGACGGTTTTGGAGTGTCAAAGCGATTTTTTGGCCAATATCTGCAAGATCGGCAGACAAAAAAAGAACCTGACCTAGAAAAATTTTAACTATTTCAACGTAAACACGCTTATCTCTTAACAACTTTAGGCAGACTAATGCTGAAAGTAGCACCTTGACCCACACCCGGCGACTCGACATCCATCTTGCCGCCGTGACTACCGACTATCCTACGAGCAATATGAATTCCTAGACCCGAACCACCTTCCTGCTCAAACTTGATTTCCTCTAATCCATGAGCCAATAGACGACGAACTTTTTGTAATTGTTGTTCAGATAAACCATGACCGGTATCAGTCACCAAAATATTCACATAACCTCCTGCCACATTAACAGTCATAACAATTGATCCTTGATCAGTGTACTTAACAGCGTTATCAATTACATTCGTTAGAGCATGATAAAGTTTGCCAGAGTCAGCCATAATTGACGGGATTGGACCATCAACAACCAAACTAATCTTTAATCCTTTCTGCTTAGCTTCTGGCATCATCTCCTTCACCACATCTGCCAAAATTAAATCAAGCTGTACTTTCTTCAAATCCAACTTCAGTTCGCCCATCTCTATCTTAGCCACATCAAGAAAGGTCTCAATGGTATTACGCATGCGCTCGACCGCAGCGATATTTGCCTCTATCACCTCTCGCTGCTTCTTGGTAATCCGACCAAATGATCCATCGGTCATCATAGACAAGTAACTAAAAACCCCAGAAAGTGGTGCACGTAATTGATGCGAGGCAAAAGACAAAAAACGCATTTTAATTTTATCTGCCTCCATTAGATGGAGGTTCATGCTAGTAACTTGATCGCTTAAATCCTCAACTCGACGTAATCGTTTAATCTCGACTGAAAGCGAATGAAGTACAACCACACCGTAAAGAACTAAGACGTTCAAAAATACCAGACGGAAAGAAAAGTCGAGTGCTGATCTAGTCATAACCACATCAGCAATAATTAGAATCACAATCGTTAGAAAGAATAGCTCACCACCGATCAATCGGAGGTCGTTAAGTATTCGACGGCCAACCATCGGCAAGGCCATAATCAATAAGCCGACCGCTAGTGCAAGATTAGCCGCCCAAAAAGCTCGTAAATTATATGGAGCAGCTGCACCAACTAATACCGCAAAAATCGCATTAAAGGCCACAATCGAACCGGCGAAAGACGATAGGTATGGACCGTGTGGTCTGGATTCACTGGTACGGTGACGTGAAGCCAACAACAGTGCTAGCAGTGCAATCAAAAATACCGCAGCAAAATGTAATCCAATCAATAAAGAACCGATACCAAATATCAACTGACCATCCTCAAAAAAAACAACTGTATTAGTCAAATAGGCCAACCAAAAAATTGCAGCATTGGGTAATAAAATAATGGCCTGAACCAAAGAGGATGGAATACGACCACGAAATAACGTTAAGACATAAAGAAGGAACAATACTGGCAATAACGAACTAACGAAGACTAAAGTATTCAACCAAAAAACAGACTGTCCTGGCGTTTCAGCTATCCGCCACAAAATATGGGCAAAGGACCAGTAACCACCCATAGTTAGTAATGCACCAAGCATGACATTTCTAGGACGATGGCGATTACTAAAATAAATCCAAAGAGCGATGCCAAACAGCAGCACCCCAATCAAAATTGCATTGTGTTCCGTAAAAGCACCAAAGGTCATAAAAGTCGGAATGGAACACATCTATTCGCTACAAAAATTTTTAGTGTGTCCCCTATCACCCAATATAATACCGCGATCAGACGTCTGTTCATAGGATAAAATAAAAATCGTCCGTTCTCATAGGTGAGTCGAACGATTTTTTGATGATATTTTTTTGAGAAACTACATTTCTTTCGGTGCATCGATACCGAGTAAAAAGAGTGCGCGTTCCAATGCTAATCTCAGAGCTCCAACTATCATGAGTCGACGAGTGCGATCTTGATCATCGACCGACAACACCGGCACATCACGATAAAAATCGTTAGCCCGCTGCGCTAAATCGAAGGTGTACTGAGCAACTAACGATGGATTGAAGTTACCAAAGAATCTCTTTTTGCGATTAACATCGAGTTCCCCACGCACCGGACCAGCACTAGCCACAAAAACCGTATGTGGTAAGTCAGCCACCTGACGTAATGCAGCAAACTCCTCTTCGGTAAACTCGCCAGTAATGTCGGAAACATAATCTATATCCATTTCAGCAGCCTTAGTTTCAATCGAACACATGCGCGCATGAGCGTATTGAACATAAGGGCCAGTGAAACCCTCAAAGGCTAACGACTCTTGCAAATCAAAAACAATCGGACGCTCGGCATCTTGTCGTAACATGGCGAACTTCATCGCCCCTTCGACTACAGTCCAAGCTACCTCATGCAATCTTTTCTTGTCCCAATCTGGATGACGATCAAGTGTCTCCTTCTCGGCTAACCGCATCATCTCATCGCGAAACTCAGCGTAGGTAATAACATTCCCCTTGCGTGAAGACATTGCACCTTCCTTCAAGGTGACAAAGTCGTAGGCTAAATGCACCATTCGTTTGTCGAAACCAATCCGCTTGAGTGCAGCGAACAACTGACGAAAATAAAGCGACTGACGATTGTCCACTATGTGTATAGAAGTGTCGATATCTTTGAACTCACTAAACTTCAGTTGAGCTAATTCCAAATCCTTGGTGGCGTAGAGCGAATTACCGTCTGATTTCAACAGTAGAAAGACACCCAGATCTTCTGATTCAAGATTCATTATAATAGCGCCTTGCGACATTTCGGCCTGACCTTGCTCGAGCAATTCACGCACCAACTTTTTGCCCGGACTCTCGACCTCGGACTCGTAATAAAAACGATCAAAGTCGCAGCCCACCTCCTTAAAAATGCCCTGCATCTCATCCAACGACCACTGGCGTGTCTCCTGCCAGAGTGCGGTCCAATCCTGATCACCAGACTCGAGTGCTTGTTGTACAGCCGAAACTTCAGTCTTTAAAGACTCATCTTCTTCGACCCGACGGGTGGCCTCGGTGTAGATGGCACCCAAAAATTTACCTTCCTGTCCCAACTCCGGTCGTTCACCATCGTGAAATTTCTTATAAGCCCACAGACATTTGGAAACATGCGCACCGACGTCACCGATATAGCTAACTGGAATAACGTCCTTGCCAGCAGCCTGCAACAAACGCACAACCGATAAACCAATAAACAAATTGCGCAGGTGACCGACATGGACTTCTTTATGAGTATTAGGCTGACCGTACTCGACAATCAGTCTCTCGGCATGACCGGAATAGTTACCATATCGCTCACCATCACGAGCTAAGTCCTTGAGTACAGCTCTCGAAAAATTATTACGATCGAACTTGAAATTGACGTAGGGACCGACTGCTTGAGCCGAAGCCACGAGCGAGGTCGACTTGAAATTGTCGGCTAGGACTTTAGCGATTGCAGCCGGCGACTGGCCGAAATATTTTGCCAGACTGAAACAAGGCGAACACAGATCACCTAGACTGCGATCGGGTGGCAGTTCCAATATGTCTTCGGTAATCGAAGAAAAATCACTATCAATTTCTCCTTTCGATCCACCTCTCAAGATATTCGATTGCAAAACATTGTTCATTGCATGACAAATCTCCACCTTGGCCTGATGTAGAGCGGTATCAGCTTCGCCGTTTTCAAACTTTTGTGTGTCTTCTGTGGTCATGCCCTTTAAGCATTAATCAAATCTACTTCTTTATTAGACGAACAAAGTGTCGCTTGCCCTTCTGAATCACCGTGCCACCATCCTTAATATCGACTAATGCGTTGATGTCGGTAATTACCTGATCATCCACCTTCACTCCGCCCTGCTCAATAACTCGCCGGGCCTCACCCTTCGATGTGACGAATCCAGTCATGACCAACACGTCAACTAGAGTAATACCATCCTCAACCGCTAGTTCCGGAATCTCCTCCGGCTTGCCACCCTGCCTAAATACAGTCTCAAAACGAGACTCAGCCTCGTCAGCCGCAGCCGATGAATGCAGTTCGGTAACAATTGCACGCGCCAACCGCGCCTTAGCATCTCGAGGATTCATCTTCCCCGACTCGCAGGCTGTACGCATTTCTGCAATCGACTCGTCTGGTTCGTCCGTTACCAGCGTCCAATAATCCCACAATGCCGAATCCGGAATCGACATTACTTTGCCGTACATGTCAGACGGATCGTCTTCGACTCCGATGTAATTATCGAGCGACTTGGACATCTTTTGCACGCCATCAGTTCCAACCAGGATCGGACCTAATAATAAAATGTCCTGTTGCACCAATTCCATTTTCCGTTGCAACTCACGGCCGGCCAAAATATTAAACCGTTGGTCAGTTCCACCAATCTCTACGTCCGCCTCAACCATGACGGAATCGTAGGCCTGCATCATCGGATAAAGTAGTTCATGCAAATGAACATCCATTCCACCCTTCAGTCTCTTTTCGAAGTCGTCCCGTTCTATCATCCGAGCCACTGTAAACTTGGCAGCCACCTGGATTAGTTCAGTAAAAGACATCTTGGCAAACCACTCACTGTTACGCCGTACCTCCAGACGAGTCACATCCAAAATACGACCAACCTGCAACAAATAAGTTTCAGCGTTTTTCTGTACCTCCTCCTCGGTCAACATCGGACGAGTCTTGGACTTACCACTAGGATCGCCAACCAGTGCAGTATAGTCGCCAATGATCAGTACTACGGTATGACCCAGATCCTGAAATTCACGCAGCTTCTTGAGTGGTACCACATGTCCAAGATGCAAATCTGGTGCAGTTGGGTCTGCTCCAAACTTAATACGTAACGGTCGACCTAAAGCCAACTTCTCTTTTAAGCTATCTACGGAAATAATTTCGGTCACCCGACGACTCATAAGCTGGTCAAGGGCGTTCGGGTCGGTTGTAGATGTCATATCGAAGTCTGTCTATAAGTAATAGTAGAGCTGGTTTTAAATGTGTTGAAGGATAGAATCTTAAATATATTCAAAATCGGCTCTAGGCCAATGTATCGCGAGACAGGCAAAAATGGAAGGAGTACAGGTCAGATTGACCAAGATAAACCAAAATAATAAGACTGAATCCGCCATCCAACTTGGAGGTAGTTATGGCACCAGAGTTCGTTTACCACTGCATCTGGGGTGCGGCATCCATACTTGTACTAGCGGTCGTAATCAAGATTGACCAATCCTCACATCATCGGCTTTACGGTGTTTGCGCCTGCCTGCACTTCGCCGGTGCTGTACTGAGTGGTCTAAACTGGGCATTCACATCGTCAACAACAAACGGTTCGATATTGTTGTCATGGTTTACTCTCCCAGTTCTCTATATAAATCTAGCTGGACTGGCCGCCCACCTAATCTCCAACCATCTACTGATCTCTAAATATCAGTCGGAATCCAGTAATTGGATCGACCAACTCCACCTCAAACTCAAACCGCACCGTCTCCGGTGCGATTTTTTATCTACATTATTCGTATAACTTATCTATCGCAACGACTTGAGCTGATCCTCCAACTTGGTGATACGATCCTCAACTTCGGCCAACTTCCGACGTTCGGTCTCGATCACAGCTGCCGGTGCCCGAGCTACAAAATCGGCGTTGTCGAGCTTGCGATGCTGTGTGTCGGCGTACTTTCGGGCATCTTCAAGTTCCTTTTCTTTCTTCTCTTTTATTGCACTCTGATCGATATTGTCACCAGCTATCGTAATCGCGAGCTGGATACCGCCGGAAGTAGTCGTTGTCCTGGCTCCGGAAATCGCCGTCATCCACGAACTGGAATCAGACAGGCTAACCTGACTAAACCGCGCTAATGACGCGATATTCTTGAACTGTTCGGTCAGTCGCCGAGCTACCTCATCATCCCGAACAAAAAGTTCATCTAATTTTCGACCGGCCTCAATACCCAATTCAGAACGAATGTTACGAGCCGCAACCACTGCTTCCTGCAGTAAAATCATTCCATTGTTAGTCTCGCCATCAAGATTCGATTCGCTCGGCCGCGGCCACTCGGCCACCATCAAAAAGTCACGTTCATCACCAGAGAATGCCAACTGATAAATCTCCTCAGTCACAAACGGCATGAATGGATGCCACAACTTCAACACATTCAATAATAAATACGACAACATTTCACTTTTATCACCCTCCACCTTGGCGATCTCCAAATACCAATCAGCCAGCTCGTTCCAAGTGAAATCACGCAAGGTTTCACCTGGCCGAGAAAAATTGTAGGCTTCGATGTCGGCCGTGACCGAAGTAATTACTGCACTGAGCCGTCCGAGTATCCAACGGTCGGCCAGAGTTTTCGGTTCCGGCACCTTAGTGCCGTCCGGTCGCCCCTCGACGTTCAATAAAATGAAACGCGAAATGTTCCAGAGTTTATTAGCAAAATTACGGTAATAAGCAATCTTGTCCTCGGACATCCGCAAATCGTTGCCCGGCGAGTTACCGATGGTTAGAGACAATCGCACTGCATCGGTACCGTACTTTTCGGCCACGTCGAGCGGGTCAATGATGTTCTCGAGTGACTTGGACATCTTCCTCCCCTCCTCGTCACGAACCAACCCATGCAAATAGACCGTCTCAAACGGAACTTCGTCTAACGCATAAGTTGTCATCAAAATCATGCGAGCGATCCAAAAAAACAAAATGTCGTAGCCGGTTTCCAAACATTGTGTTGGATGAAATTTCTTCAAATCCCCTTTTGGATCATCCGGCCAACCCAAAGTCGAAAAAGTCCATGTACCGGAGCTGAACCAAGTATCGAGCGTATCGACATCCTGTTCGATTTCACCACCGCAATCGGGGCAAGTTTCCGGAGCATCGACTGCGGTAATCAAGCCAGACTGTCCGGCACGCTCATAACCACTAGTATCCCCCACTCGTTCCGGTGCACCCTTCTCAACATAACAACTCTTGCAGTACCAAACTGGAATACGATGTCCGAACCAAATCTGCCGCGAAACACACCAGTCGTGCAAATTCTCCATCCAATTAAAGTAGACCTTCTCGAATCGCTCGGGCAGAATTCTGATCCCACCACCGCGGACTGCCTCCAAGGACATCTCTTTTAGTGTCTTCCCTCTCCGCGACTCGACCGGCCGATTCACATCCACAAACCACTGACGCGAAGTGAGCGGCTCGATTGCTGTGTTGCAGCGATAGCACATCGACAACTTGTGACTCATTTCCTCTTCCTTCTCTATAAGACCTTTCGACTTTAGTTCTTTGACCAACTTAGCGCGCGCCTCGTTAACCGGCAGTCCAGCATACTTTCCGGCAAGCGCAGTCATCTTGCCATCCTCACCAATCACCTTCTTCATTGGTAACTGATTTCGCTCGGCCATAGCAAAGTCCACCGCCGAATGTGCAGGTGTAATACCCACGACGCCGGTACCGAACTCCATATCCACACCCTCGTCGGCAATGACACGGATCTGTTGCAGTCCAATACCAAAATCTACCTCGAAAGTCTGGCCAATCATATCCTTGTAACGCACGTCATCGGGATGCACCGCCACAGCCGTATCGCCCAGTTTGGTCTCCGGCCGAGTCGTGGCCACTGTGAATGGACCGTACTTCAGATAAACTAATGTCGTTGACTCTTCCTTATACTCCACCTCATCATCCGCCAACGTCGACTCACAACGCGGACACCAATTGACAATGCGGTAGCCACGGTAGATCAACCCATCATTAAACATCCGTACGAACATCTCACGCACTACACGGTTCCGCTGTTCGTCAAAAGTGAATGCCTCGCGCGACCAGTCGCAGGACGAGCCCATCTTACGAATCTGCTTGCGGATCGTGTCGCGCGATCCTTCGATGTATTCCTTTACTCGTTCAATAAAACCATCCCGTCCTAGGTCATACTTGGTCTTTCCATCCTTAGCCAGCAGCTTTTCAACCTTGGTGTTAGTAGCAATGGCCGCATGGTCGGTGCCTGGTAGCCACAACGCCGCCCGACCGCGCATCCGATGAAAACGGGTCATTAAATCTTCGAGCGTCAAAAACATGGCATGCCCAATATGCAACGTACCAGTGGCGTTCGGTGGCGGCATCATGATGGTGAACGGCTCAGTACGTTCACCTGGCAAGTTGTCTGGATTGAACAACCCACTCCCCTCCCAAGCTTCATAAATACGACCCTCAACTCCCTTCGGGTCGTAAGCTTTTGGTAATTCTCTATGTTCTGCAGCCATAACGGTACTTCTTATATATAACGAATTGATTGTAGATTTTTTGAGTCTAAATGCAAGGCTAGCAGCCTTAATAAATAAATCTTGGCTCTACTTAGAAAGTATTTCTCCTAAAAAAGGGAGGTCTTTCATAAGAGGAAAAACAAAATTTCGCCCACGATTGACACGTTTTTGACCTAGAGCTAAGATAGCCTATTCCCAATTAGAACTAGCAATGTCATTAACGATAGAAAAACAGATCAGCGAATCAATCGGCCGGAGCAATCAAATTCTAGTAGCCTTCCGTAAAGACTGGAACGTAGATGCAGTTGGCAGCGCCCTGGCCCTGACCCACTTACTAGAAGCCGTAGGGAAAAAAGTCGACGTGGTAGCCGACGGGTTCACGGCGACTAAACGAATCGGCTTCCTACCTAAGACCGAACGGATCTCCTCCGAACTCAAGCAGTTACGACAGTTCGTCATATCGCTCGACTTGTCGCATGCCAAAGTTGATGAACTAACCTATCACCTCGAAGGTGACAAATTAAATTTCCGACTTACGCCAAAGAGCGGACAATTCCGTGATCGCGATGTAACAGCACGACAAACCGACTTCCGCTACGACTTAGTCTTCACTGTCGGTACGCCCGACCTAGGATCACTCGGACGAATGTTTGATGATAACTCTGATCTATTTTATCAGGTACCTCTCGTGAACATCGATCACAATCCGGATAATCTAGGTTACGGTAACATTAACTTCGTAGACATTACTGCCACTTCCTGTGCCGAACTAATTCACCGATTATACGTCTCACCCGAGAACGCTGTTACACATAGTGAAGACACAGCCACCATGCTCTTAGGTGGCATTATCGACTCAACCCGCAGCTTCCGAGCAACCAATGTCACACCACGAACCCTCGATTCAGCCGCCGAACTGGTTGCTGCTGGCGGACGACGCGATGAAATCGTTCACCATCTCTACAAAACCCGGACGATCAGCACACTCAAACTCTGGGGACGAGCTCTAGCACGACTCAAGTATGATCCAGAAATTAGGATGGCTTGGTCACTGCTGGTACGTCAGGACTTCATTCACTCAGGTTCTAACCAAGACTGCCTACCGGACGTGATGGATGAGTTAATGGCCAATGCACCAGAAGCTGAAATTTCTGGACTGATCTACGAACAAGATGGCGTGGGCAACACTCCGGGTGGTATCTGTGCACTAATAACCTCTGAACGACAATCGGATGTTATGAGTCTGGTACCTGATTTAAAACCAGAAGGGCACCGTCGAATGGCGCGAATCTGCTTCCCGGGAATTGGACTGCAAGAGGCGGAGGGTCTGGTACTGGCTTCTATCCGTAAATCATTAGGCAAGTATAAGACACGGTCACAGATTGAACTTAAAAAAGACCTAAACGAAACTAAAACTCCAAGCCAAGATATTGGGATTAAAGATGCTAAGCCGTCATCTACTCCAACCAACGAACCAAAAAAGGACGACGTACCAGATGATGTGGCCACCACAACCACAATCGATACTGAGCCACCGGACCTATTGAAAGAATTAACTGCTGCGTTACAGACAAAAAACTTAAAGCCGATCTCTTCTGGTCAGTTACACAATGAACCCAGAATCAAAACCAACTCGAACTAACCAACGATCTAAATATCAAAAACAAAAAGTCCGCAGAAGGCGGGACTTTGTTTTTTTAGTTTCTCTTTTTGAAGAACTTATATCGTCGAGGTCAATCTGGACCGGCCATCACCACATATCAGCAGCCAGCCATAGAAAGCCGGTCAGGAACTGCGAATCGGTCCACTCGACCCCGTCGCCGACCTCGTGGCGAGCCCTCTCGATGTCGTAGAGGAAGGCCGCTGTAAAGTTGACCCTACCCATCGACACCCGCAGAAAAGCGCCCTCACCATTGAACCGCTTCGACATTAGACCGAGGGCTAAATTATCGGTCGCCTGGTAGGTCGCGGTCAGGAACTGACACCAATCGGCTCCACCAATCTCGACCAGGAAGCTCAGCGAGAACCTTCCGTAAGTCAAGTCGAGCGAGGCAGCTAACCTCCAGATGTCCTCTGTGGTCTCGATTCCCACAGCCAAGCCGACGGTGATCCACGGCCAAGGCGTAACATTGAGTCCGCCATAGGCCTCGCCATAACCTGGGGCCGCAACACCGAAGAACCACAGACCGAATCGACTACTGATCGGCCGAGTCAACCACAGTCCAACGTTGGGCTGAAAGCCATCCTGACTCGCTGAGGCGAAGACATGCAGCGTGCCGGTGCTGACCGGCTGCCGCTCTCCCGAACCGTCGTCGCCGGACTGTGGAGCTGTAGAAGCGTCCGACGCGTCGATGCCGACGGTCAGCAACCCTGTAAAGAACCGAGTGTCGTCCCAGCCGATACTGTCATTAGTCTCATCGAGCGCCCGTTCCACGTCATAATGACCTGATAACCGGACGAACCACCTCCCTGACTGAATGGCCAGAAAGACACCCTCGCCATCTCCCCGCTTCGAGATCAGCCCGATAGACAATACGTCGGAGAGTCGGAAGTTGACCGTCAGCAAATGCCAACGTCCACTGGCCCCATACTCGAAGGTCCAATTGAGACTGAACCACGAATGCTGAATAGCTAGTGAAGCAGCTACCCGCCACAGACCGTCACTGCTCTCGAGACCTGCCGACAACCCAAAGTTCAACCAATCCAACGGCTGAACCAGCAGACCAACATAGGTCTCGGAAAAGCAAGTGTTAGTGAGAGCAAAGGCAGTCAATGAGACCCTCGGACTCAAGCCCCGCCGAAAGTAGAGCGTCAGATAGGGATTGGTCCCATCTTCGCTCACCGAAAGCTGAAAGCCTAGACTAATGAAAGTCGACGGCCGCCAAACTTCTGGCGACTCATCGTTCTCCCCTTCCTGATCTTCTTGGTCCTCTTGACCTTCCGGAGCAACGACCAAATCGACTGAACTCTCAGAAGTGATCACCACTTCTTGGTTGTCGATCTGCCCTTCCTCGGGCTCGATACTCTCCGCAGGAACATCTTCCGGTTCACCGGTCTCGATCGTTCCCTCCTCTACTACGACTTCGGACGGCGCTGCTGCATCGTCCCCCTCAATGACCACGATCTGAGTGATGCTGGTACCCTCAACCGAGGACTCCTCTGCCTCGATTGTCGACGGGCGACCAAACATCATCACGGTCACAAAGACCGCCTGTAAAATGATCTGCCTCATTCTCTCCTCCTTGCCAGCACAATCCTGCGCCGGTCATCGCAACTTAGCTTAAAATGACATCCTCCCCGGACTAAAGTCCGGGGTTTCCAACCTTACTCATTCGAGCACGAAGCTGGGCTGTTGAGGCAGGTCCTTCTTTCCTTG
>MGFG01000007.1 GCA_001791745.1 Candidatus Uhrbacteria bacterium RIFOXYC2_FULL_47_19
AGACGTATATCCATGCATGGAACATACCAAAATACCGCAGGGAATGTCCCATTCAACCACGCCCAAGGGCGTGGTCTTTTGGGTTAGTTGATAAAACACTGTCGTCCCGGACCCTGAGCCAGACAATCTTCCTCTTGTCGTCCCGGACTTGATCCGGGACCCAGAGGCAAAAAAGATCGGAATTGGCTTCTGGATTCCGGATAGACCTCGCCTTGCTCGGCCTTCCGGGATGACAAATTAAAAGTAGGGATGACAAAATTAAAAAAGGCAGGCTCTGGGCGGAGTACGATGTGCTCGACTGAATAAAAGATGAAGTGTGTCGGTCTATGGTGAATCACGACGTACCAAAAAACAAAAAAGCAGACCCTGGATGGGCTGCAGTGTGCCTAGCTGGACTGAGCGACGAAGCGAGACGTACTTAATGGTACGTTGAGCTAAGAGTGAGGGAAGCTGGGTGCAAATGCACCCAGCCCAGGGTCTGCCTCAAACTCGTAGGAAGGCAGCCAAAGTCCCATGCCAATACTCCAACTCCCGATCTAGTCGTTCCTCATCCACTCCCAATTCCATAACTGACCAACCCTCCTCGATCACCCGCACCCGATCATCGATCGTGTCGTGCCATTTAGGACTCAGGCCGGCCAAACGTTTTAACTCCTCGATCTTACTCTCAATACCTGCCTCGCGCTGAGTATGGTCAATTACCAACAGTCGATATTCATCCTGCTTCTTCCCAGTCACGAGCGCATTAATCTCTTCACGAGCAGAATCACGCGCTACTAACAAAGCCTGTGTAATAGCAAACTTCTCTTCTGGACTAAAGTAGGTCTGAAAGGGACTGGGTGAAAACAATTCTATTTCATTTTTGATCCGCTCCCCAAACTGATCAATCTTACCGCCATCAAGAATGAACTTTTCATATTTCTGACGCAGTCCTTGATCCAAATTCTCGAGCAAATACGACTCCTCGGATGACCGACTATAACGTTCGTACATCTCATTGTACGCCTGACGCTGAGCCCAACTGTCACGGCCAAGTTGTGCAATAGTCAGGCGAATCTGCTCGTATGGTACTTTTGGATCATTTTCGAACTCTCTAAGTCGGCGAGCATAGGATCTTCGACTAGACTCATCAAAACCTGGTGGCAGCCGATCCAGAACCAAACCAAAAAGTCTCAACGTGTGTGCGTGTGGGTGATGACGAGCTGATTTTCTTCGAAAAAATTTCATATCAGAAGAGGTTACTTATTTAAAATTGTACCAGAGGATCGACCGGACAAAAAGAAAGAGCACTTAGAGACAGCTCAAAAAATCTCCTCTATCGACTTAAACAAACAACCGTCTGACCCCCGCCTCTTGCAAAACAGACCTACTTTATATATACTGCTCTAGCTAAACAAACCTGGTTCGGGCGCATTACGAACTAGGGCTTCATTCGCAATAAGCGGAATGTGGCTAATTAAAGCGCAAATATGGCAGAAGACTCCGCCATCAACGGACAAGAGGAGACACTAACCAGGCCTACCGGCCCGAATTTTAAAACTTTCATGGTCGACAAGACCTTCCTTAACATCCCCAAAACCGGGGACGTGGTTAAGGGTAAGGTGATTGCGGTCGGCAAAAATGAAGTTCGCATCGAGATTGATGGGTTCCGTACCGGCGTGGTGCGTGGACGTGAAATCGTTGATCCTTCACGTGAATTTTCCGATGTGAAGGTTGACGATGAAGTCGAGGCAACGGTTATTGATTTAGAAAATGAGAATGGAGACGTTGAGTTATCATTCCGTTTTGCTGGACACCGCCGAGCTTGGGATCAAATTCAGGAACTTTTCCGCAGTGGAGAACCGGTCAATATTAAAATTACCGAGGCGAGTAAGGGCGGACTACTGGTGCGTCTCAATCACGTACCCGGCTTTCTTCCAGTTTCACAGCTAGCACCGGAGAACTACCCACGTGTGGCCGGAGGAGACAAGTCCAAAATCCTCGATAAACTTAAAAAGTTTGTTGGTAAAGAAATTGAGGTGCGCGTTCTCGACGTAAACGAAACAGAAGAGAAATTGATTGTCTCAGAGAAGGCGGTCTGGGAAGAGAAACAACGCTCAGTCATTGCTAAATACAAAGTTGGTGATGCAATCGAAGGTGAAGTCAGTGCCTTGGCCGAATTCGGTGCCTTCGTGAAGTTCGATATCTTAGAAGGATTAGTTCATATTTCAGAAATCGCTTGGCAACGTATCGATCATCCAAAGAACCTACTCCAGGTCGGTGACACTGTCCGAGCCGAAATTATCGGCATTGAAGGTTCAAAAATCTTCCTCTCCATGAAGAAGCTCATAGATGACCCATGGAAAGCTGTCAGTGAACGCTACCGTATTGGCCAAAAGGTTAAGGGCACTGTGCTCAAGGTCAATCCGTTCGGCTTCTTCGTTGAGCTAGATCCAGAGATTCACGGCTTGGCCCATGTTTCAGAGCTGTCGCATAAGTCGATCGAAGATCCGAGCCAAATTGCCAAACCGGGTGAAGTGTTGGAGTTTATGGTCGTTTCGATCGAGCCGGAACAGCATCGTTTAGGACTATCACTCAAAGCGCTCGAGGAAGAGCCAGCTGAGGACAAAGAGGACAAAGAAGACGAAGGCGAAGTAAAAAAGAAGTCGACTAAAAAGAAGGATGACGAATTAAAGAAATCTAAGAACAAAAATATGGAAGATACACAGCAGACCACCGACACTACTGAAGAGACTCAAGAAGAGACAACTTCTGAAGTAAATGAGGAAGAGACGACTAATGAGGTTGCTACAGAAGAGGAGAAGCCGTCTGAAGAAACTGCTACTCCGACTGCGGAGTAATCTCTCCTAAACTTAGTTAGGTGGTCCAAAGTTTCTGAGGATACCAAATCGGAATACAATAAAACCGGCCGCTACCCGTGGTCGGTTTTGTTTTTGGTGTCCGTAAATCAAGGATTACTGAGTCGCCAAGGTGACATTTCTCTATTTATCATCCCGGACCTAATTCGGGATCAAAGATGACAAAATCAGGGACAAGTACGCATATATCCAAGTTCGCTTCCCTTGACTTTACGTCACAGCTATACTAATCCTACCTTTCGTACCGATCACCCATCATTATTTCAATCACGACTTCCTGGAACGAGAGCCTCAATCAAAACTATGAAGAATGTCACCAAATATCTCACTAAGAACCTGATTATCTCTATTGTGGTCTTTTTGGTTATTGCGGCCGCATTAAGTACTTATAGTCTCAAAAATGATCAACCGAACGAAATTCAAGTCAGCCAGCTAGTCTCACAAATCGAGGCCAGTGAAGTTAAGTCAGTTACGGTCCGCGGCAACGAATTACAAATCGAACTTAAAGACGGCACCAAAGAAAAAACCCAAAAAGAGCCGGGTGAATCTTTCACTACACTTTTAGCCAACTATCAGGTCGCGCCAGAAAAGATGACTGGTATTGAATTCGATATAAAGAAAGAAGGTGGCGTGACCTACTGGATCGGTACATTACTACCATTCATTCTACCGTTTCTGCTCATTGCTGTTTTTATCTGGATCATGATGCGACAAGTGCAAGGCGCTAACTCACGGGCCATGTCCTTCGGTTCGTCGTCAGCGCGAGAAATTCCCAAAAACTCCAAAGACCGAATTACCTTTAAGGATGTAGCTGGAGTCAAAGAAGCTAAGGAAGAACTGATGGAGGTAGTTGAGTTCCTGAAAAGTTCCAAAAAATTTATTGCGCTAGGTGCCAAGATTCCCAAAGGTGTACTGCTCATGGGTAGTCCTGGTACTGGCAAGACTCTTCTGGCACGAGCAGTGGCTGGTGAGGCCAATGTGCCTTTCTATCACATTTCTGGTTCTGAATTCGTCGAAATGTTTGTTGGTGTTGGTGCATCGCGAGTGCGTGACCTGTTTGCTAAGGCCAAAAAGAATGCCCCTTGTATTGTTTTTATCGATGAAATCGATGCTGTAGGACGACAGCGTGGATCGGGACTGGGCGGCTCGCACGACGAGCGTGAACAAACGCTTAACCAAATTCTGGTCGAGATGGATGGCTTTGATCCCAATCAAGGTGTGATTGTTCTAGCTGCGACTAATCGTCCAGATGTGCTCGATCCAGCGCTACTGCGACCAGGTCGTTTTGATCGTCGGGTAATACTCGACGAACCTGACATCAATGATCGCGAGGCAGTGCTCAAAATTCACGCCAAAAATAAACCGTTAACTGACGGTATCGACTTACGCCGCATCGCCGAACGCACCCCTGGATTCTCCGGCGCTGATCTGGCAAATCTCATGAATGAAGCCGCTATCCTAGCTGCTCGCCGCAACAAGACCAAAATTTCCATGAGTGAACTGACCGAAAGCATCGAGAAGGTCATGCTAGGACCGGAACGCAAAAGTTATTTGCTGTCCGAACATGAACGTCGAGTTACGGCCTACCACGAGGCTGGCCATGCACTAGTTGCCCATCGCCTACCTGATGCTGATCCAATACACAAAATCTCAATCATCTCCCGTGGTTCAGCAGCCGGCTACACTTTAAAGTTACCAATCGAAGATCGACGCATGCATCGACGAGCTGAATTCCTGGCTGACTTAGCTATGTCCTTGGGTGGTTATGTGGCAGAGCAAGAAATTTTTGGTCGTAAAAATCTGACCACTGGTGCTTCTTCTGATCTACGACAAGCAACGCGTCTAGCTCGTCGCTTAGTGACTGATTTTGGTATGTCGGACAAGCTCGGACCACGTACTTATGGCGAGAAAGAAGAAATGGTTTTCCTGGGAAAGGAAATCCATCACGAACGAGACTACAGCGAGAAGACTGCCGAACTGATCGATAGTGAAATCAACCAATTAATTGCTGACGCTAAAGATACGGCTACACAAATCATTAGCGAACAGCGACAAGACATGGAAAAAATTGTCGAACTCTTACTCAAACAAGAGACCATTGAGAAAGAAGAGTTTGAGGAACTGCTGGGCAAGAAAGAAGCGGCCTAGTTGTAGACCTGCATCAGTTTTGAACCTGTAACCCCGCCGGTTCTGGCGGGGTTTTGGTTATGGATTTTAATCCAAAATCTGGATCTCTTTCTTTAACCCGGGGGACTTCCAGTCCCCCCGGGACTCCCGGCCCCGCTCCGCGGTAGGAACGGGGCTCACGCCCCGGACCCCCTTCGGGACGGTCCCGCGCGGCACGGGTCGACAGGTTCCCCTGCGACCTGCCGCCCTAGCTCGCGGCGACCGGCCGTCGCCGCGAGCTCCGGACCGAGCCCGGCCGCCTCCGAGATTGCCGCGTCGGGGCCGTCCCGTGATAAAAATCGGATCGAATAGTACGTAGTCACTTTTTTGTCGTCCCGGCCCCTGAGCCGGATATCTTTCCTCCTGTCGTCCCGGCCCCTGAGCCGAACCTCCTCCTTTTGTCGTCCCGGAAGTCGCGACAGCGGCTATCCGGGACCCAGAAGCAAAAAAAGATCGGATCGTGGATCCCGGATAATTGCTGACGCAATTTCCGGGATGACAGATTCATAAGAAGAATTGAGATAACAAAAAATACTGTCGTCCCGGAAGTCGCGACAGCGGCTATCCGGGACCCAGAAGCAAAAAAAGATCGGATCGTGGATCCCGGGTCTCGGCCCGGGATGACAAATTAATAAGGAATGTGGTTCCGGGATGACAAATTTTTCAAAAGGCCAAAAGTCAAAATTTGACCCCAGCTTCTAAAAGCAACGACAAAAAACACAACTCTACAAAACAAAAACTAAATCTCCTAGTCTCCCGCCACAAAAAATGGTAAATTGTCTGTGATTCAAATACGACCTATTAAGGAGGACTATGCCATCAAAACGCGACTCATTACCCTTCTACCGCCAGACTCTAATTGATGCCTGGCGACTGACCGTCTCACACAAACATCTCTGGATCTTCGGATTCTTTGCCACATTTGCTGGATTTGGCGGAGTTTCGGATATTCTTTTCGGTGTTTTTGACCGCATGACTGGCCAACTACCATCTATCGCCGGCGCTAGCCAATCCTCTTGGGCTATTCTACCCGGATTTGCCACCATCAGTGTCATGATGAAAACCTCGCCCTATCCGGCGGTATCGTTATTAATCTTCGTTTTAGCACTACTAATATTCTTTGCAGTTTTCGCTTGGGTTGTCTCGACGTCGATTGGCTCGCTAATCGGCAGTATTCGTAAAATTGAACGCGGTGGACGACCAACATTAATCGAAGGTTTCAGAATCGGACAAGCATCGATGCTTCGAGTCTTTGTTCTAAATGTAGTTACTAAAATTGCGCTCGGTACCATCCTAATACTAATCGGCTCCAATTTAATACATCTACTCAGAACCGGCTCACTAGTTTCTAGCTTCTTCTATCTACTCTCCTTTGTCCTCTTCACCGCCATCTCTGTAACCATCTCAATCATTGCCATCTACGCCACCAACTCAGCAGTTATTCAAAACCTACCAGTCATACCAGCCGTAGCCGATGGGTTGCGTATCCTCAAGAAACACTGGCTAGTCAACATCGAGATGGTAATTTTACTGTTGATGATCAACGCTGTGTTGGCTGTGCTGGCATTATTGCTAGCAATGATTCTGGCTGTACCACTGATCTTCCTCTTCATGTTTGCTGCCCTGGTCAAATCGATCGCCATGCTTACTATCATTACCACCATTACCGCTGTGGTTCTGCTGGCTGTTATCGTCTTTGTTGGCTCGTTTGCCACCACCTTCCAAACCTCTTGTTGGACCCTACTCTGGATTCGCTTCTCGGGTCGCGGCACCCATATTCCCAAAATCATGCGACTAATTTCCTGGATCCAAGACAGGCTGAAAGGCTAAGTTGATAACCTTCTACCTACACGAAAAAGCCCGCTACGGCGGGTTTTTGATTTCCTACCAACATCAAATCCACTTGGCCAAAATAAGCGAAGAAGGTTATGATTAGGGCCTATGCCATCCATTGAAGACCTATTGGGAAAAGGTACTAAAAAGGCCAGTGCCTCTAATGATCCTTCCTCCCAAGAAAAATTTGACGAAAAAATGAAGTTAATCCGCCTCAAAGAAAAAGAGGCTGAGATTATGGCCCAAGCCGCGTCATCTGGCTTTGACTATATTAATCTTGATGGTTTTCCAATTTCTCCCGAGGCCTTACTTCTCGTCAACCGCGAACAGGCCAAACAGAATTTAGCTATCCCCTTCCTCTACTCAGGTGAAGAAGTTCGCATTGGTGCGGTCGATCCTACACAACAGGCTGTAGAGGACATCCGATTCCAGGTCAGTGAGCGCACTCATGCCAACGTCAAGTTGTACATGATTTCAACTCATAGTTTCGAAAAAGCGGAAAAGCTCTACGACGCGTTGCCCGAGACCAAAAAAATCGTCAAAGGAGTAGAGATCTCTCAGGAAGAAATCGAACGATTCCGACAACAACTGACCTCACTCAAAGATTTAGATGCACTAGTACAAAAGGTTAGCGTCACCGACTTCGTAGCACTAGTCATCGCCGCAGCGCTCGACTCGGATAGTTCTGATATTCATATCGAAGCCGGTGAACAGGAAGTGGTAGTACGTCTACGAATCGACGGTGTACTCCAGCAAGTAGCTTCGGTTAGTAAGGAAATGTGGCCACGCATCGTCAACCGCTTTAAATTAGTCTCGGCCTTAAAAATTAACATCACTAGCGCACCACAAGACGGCCGATTCACTATCTTTATTTCTCAGGACCAGAAGATCGATGTTCGTGTCAGTACCTTACCAACCGCTTACGGTGAGTCGATTGTCATGCGTCTGCTGAAACCTTCGACTATCGGTCTATCATTCGAAGATCTGGGTGTGCGTGGCAAAGCTTTCGAGGACTTAAAACGCGAATCCGAGCGTCCAAATGGCATGATCATTACTACTGGTCCGACTGGATCTGGTAAGACCACCACGCTTTACGCTATCCTCAAAAAACTAAACGATGAGCAGACGAAAATCATCACTCTCGAGGACCCAATCGAATATAAACTCAAGGGTATTAGCCAGTCTGGCATTGATCGCAGTAAAGACTACACTTTCGCTAAAGGACTCGAATCGATATTGAGACAAGATCCAGACATCATTATGGTCGGCGAGTTGCGAGATTTAGAAACCGCCGAAGTAGCAATCCAAGCTGCACTAACCGGACACTTGGTAGTCTCTACGATTCACACCAATAGCGCAGCCGGTGCCATCCCCCGCTTTCTTTCCATGGGTGTTAAACCTTTCTTACTTGCTCCGGCGTTAAACGCAATCATCGGCCAACGTCTGGTGCGTCGTATTTGTGACAAATGCAAGACCGAGGATACACTCGATGCTGCCCTACTTGAACGGGTCCAAACACTACTCTCCAAACTACCACCTGACTCTGGCTACAAGATCGACCTGAACGCCCTCAAGTTCTGGCGCGGACGGGGTTGCGAGGCTTGCAATAACTCTGGCTATCACGGACGGGTCGGCATCTACGAAATCTTCGCTATGTCGCCGGAAATCGAAAAGGTCATCCTGTCCGGCAAAGTGTCAGAGTACGACATGCAAGACATTGCGATTAGTCAGGGTATGATCACCATGGCTCAGGATGGTCTACTCAAAGCACTCAATGGTCTAACCTCTGTTGAAGAAGTGTTCAGTGCAGCAGAATAGTTAACATTTCAAATCGATCATAAACCCCCGGCAGCAACCGGGGGTTTTAGTTTAATCTTAAATTGGGGTTAAAAGCGAGCTCAATTTCCGCAGGAACCAATCTCCTTGAGTTGATTACCTTCCAATAATTCGAAGGCAAACATGCAGCTACCCAAGGACTTATGACGGGAACAGGAACCAACCAACTCATAATCGCAAGCATACTCTTTCGAACTGTACTCATTGATCGGCAGACAACCGCGAGGTGCGACCAAATCTTGCAAAGGAAACGGTGAACTTCTCAACTCCAACCTCTCAGGAGCAGCGAGTAGACACCAACCCTCACAATCGTCGGAGGTCCGACAGGTCTGACCTTCATCAGGCAGGATGACTTCGCATTTTTCGACACAGCCAGAAACTCCACATCGTCCGGTGTCAATCATTTCCCCACCACGCAAAGCACACTTCCAACCGCCGCGACCATTGAGGCCAGATATCTCCGAAGTTAAAGCATATTGATAACCCACAGCTAGTAAAATCACGAGTGCGATCAAACTAACGACTAGAATCAAAATTCTCTTGGGTGTAATCATGATGTTTGAATGTTAAGGACAGAACGAAGAAATGTTTAGTCTTGATGATCAACCTTACCTCTTAAATCCTTCTTCCGACCCATCTTACGTTTATCATCTAATCGACGTGCCTTCGCTACACGACTAGGCTTAGTCGGTCGACGTTCCTTTTGCGGAGTAATGGCCTCGACAACTAGATTCTGCAGTCGTCGAATTACATCCTCTTGATTACGCATTTGCGAACGCTCCGACTGCGACGACATGACGATGCAATCCTCGGAATTAAGACGATTACCAAGCTCTCTTCGAATCATTTCCTTTTGCTCCTCACTAAAGGCAGCCGACGCACCGACATCCCAAGACAACACAGCCTTGGTCGCGCGCTTGTTGACGTTCTGACCGCCTGGACCAGAAGACCGCACGAACTCAATTTTGATCTCGTCTTCGGGTACGGTCGACTGCCCGCCCTGTTCCTGTTTTTTCGGTTGGACGATCTCGTCTCCCGGACTAAATTGATATCTCATTTCACTAAAAATCATATATTTAATTATAGCAATAATTAACAACTAATCAGAGATTAACAAAAAAGACGGCTGCGCTAAAGGCACCCGTCGAGATATTCGTAAGAGAATTAATTCTGCACAATGAGTCAGTTCCGACAATAACCCGGCACTGAGCACCAGTCGGCCCACAAATCACGAATCCGCACGTAGCGATTACTGGCCGCAGGTCCAAGAAAGGTTTCAATTGCTAACCGCCAGGCAGCTGACTCATCAAGCCCATTGGATCGAGCTGAATCGTAGTCACTACGTAATCGTAAACCAGCGGCAAGTAGAGCTTCATTCAAGTCGAATGGATCCCAGACCCCATCGCCATTGAAGTCACGAACATAACCGGCCCAGGCCAGACGTCCGTCAGGCTGTTGCCGAACAACGTCTCTAGGATCATGCCCGAGTGGACCTAAACCAAACCGTGACGATACACCGATCCGCTCCGGATCACAGGCTGGTTGATCGATCCGTCGTCGTTGGTTACAGATCGCACCAATCGATTCCAATTCCTCCTCGCACCAAGACCGATCGAGGCGGCCGCGGCACCGATGACCAGATCTAGCCAATGCAGATGGAGTGGTCCACGAACCACCCGCTGACCAACCGACTGTCGTTCGTCCGGACTGTTCGGTCCAAAGTGCATACAAAATTCCAGCCGGTACATCAGTTCGCTCAGCCGCCTCGGTAAGCAGACGATAGTGCTCTGACGAAATCTGACCACGATGCAATGACGGAGGCTGACTCTCGTTGCGACTACGTGACGAAGCCAAAGGTCGCAAATCAGAACGTCCCGACGAAAAAAATGTCGGCGGTTCACGCCCTTCCCGAGCGGCCTGCTCACGGTGCCAAGGCATAATGATGAAGTGACAGAATGCAACGATGAGTGCAGCATCGAAAAGCCATCCCATGATAACCACCCTTCCTATAAATCTGATCTAAAAAGAACGCCGTTCAGTTTCCCGAACGGTTAAACTTAATCTAAAACCTCACCAAAGTCAACCTTCGAACCAAAAACCCAATCAAACACAATTACTCTACGATCTCAACAAACCTATTTCCGTGTTCATCGAAACCAAATCGAAGTTCACGGTACGACGGATATTTAGCCAATCCCGGAATGCGATTAGCCCACTCGACCACGGTCACAGTGTCCGGACTAGAAACCAGCTCATCGAAACCGATGCCCCACAGTTCAGCCTCGTCCTCCAGACGGTAAGCATCGGCGTGAACCAAACAACCAAGACCACGACGAACTGCAGTCTGACCAGTTAAATATTCGCGCACCAACACGAAGGTCGGACTCTTCACCTCGACTGCGACGCCGAGCTCAGCTGCCAACAACTGAACGAAGGTGGTCTTACCCGCACCTAGGTCACCAATGAGTCCAATCACATCGCCACCGGCAAAAGTTGCAGCGAAGTCATGGGTGAAAGTGGTTAGTCTTGTCATCTCGTTGATGTCGTATCGTTCTTTGCTCATATCAAAAATTATTGATTTGCCGATCGACCCAATTCCCAATTGGGATCAGCTTCAATTGTCCGCCAGTCATCAGAATCACGATAATTGGATTGAAAATAACCAGCCATAGCAATCATGGCTGCGTTGTCGGTGCAATGCTCGGGTCGTGGTTCAATAAACTTCACGTCCGGTAATCGATCAGCCATTACGGACCGCAGTGTTTCACGCAACTTATGATTAGCCGCCACTCCACCGGCTAGAAGCACGGTTCTAACTTCAGATTCTTCAGCTGCTCGAACTGTCTTGAGGACTAACACATCAATAATGGCCTGCTCAACCGAGGCCGACAGATCAGCAACGAACTGCGGATCACTCAATCGTTCGACATTCTTCTCGACAAAGTAGCGTACTGAAGTCTTGAGTCCGGAGAACGAAAAGTCGAAGTCATCTGTGCTAGATAGAGGTCGCGGAAAATCGTAAGCCTGAGGATTGCCGTTCATGGCGGCACGCGAGATAGCTGGACCACCCGGATAGCCCAGGCCAATTAGTTTGGCGGTTTTATCGAAAGCTTCGCCGGCTGCATCGTCTAAAGTTGCACCCAAAAGCTTGTAGTCATCATGACCACTCAACCGCAATAACTCAGTGTGTCCACCAGACACCACTAAGGCCACAATCGGAAACGGATCATTCCCTTCAAGGAGTGACGGCGCGTCCTGGCCTGGCAACCAATTGGCAGCGACATGGCCGTCGATGTGATTGACAGCATAAAACGGTTTATTCCAAGCAGCAGCCAATCCTCTAGCTGTGTCGAGTCCAACTCGTAGCGAGGTCGCAAGCCCTGGACCGGCGGTTGCGGCTACCAAATCAGTCACCTCCCCCAGCTTCGCCCCATCGGCTGTATCAACTACTAAACGTGCCAGCTCCTTCAAGATTAGAGGCAACTTAGCCGAATGCTCACGGGCTGCAACTTCGGGTACCACACCGCCGTAGTTGGCGTGTACCAACTGAGAGGCCACGACCTGCTCGAGACGTACAACCTTACCGTCGCGCATTTCGAGATAGGCCACAGCTGAGTCGTCGCAAGATGATTCAATACCAATGATTCTCATAGTTTGGTCAGGTTACAGCAGACGTAGGCGATTGTCGAGACTGAACCGACCCACCTGCTATAATAGCCGTACCAAAAAGGTTTAATCCCTTGACTTAGGCTTAGAACGGGTCTACAATCGTAACGCTTTTAGGTAAAAAGCGATTCAGTTTTGAGGTAAGAGTATCGGCAGCTGAGGGGAGACAAAACGAAAAATACATGGCCCGTTCGTCTAACGGTTAGGACACCACGCTTTCAATGTGGGAACAGGGGTTCGATTCCCCTACGGGCTACCAACAAAAGTGGCGCTCCTTCTTGGAGTGCCATTTTTGTTTGATGGATCTGAAGGGGAATCGAACGG
>MGFG01000008.1 GCA_001791745.1 Candidatus Uhrbacteria bacterium RIFOXYC2_FULL_47_19
ATAGACCTCGCTCCGCTCGGCCTTCCGGGATGACAAATTAAGAAAGGCTCGCAATTTCCGGGATGACAAATTAAGAAAGGCTCGCAATTTCCGGGATGACAAATTAAGAAAGGCTCGCAATTTCCGGGATGACAAAATAAAAAGTAAGGATGACAAATTAAGAAAGGTTGCAGTTTCGAGATGACAAACTAAGGAATAATGCAATTTCGCAATACAATTTCTTTAGAAGAGTCGCAAAAATGACACTTCCCGGACCGAGGCCTAAAGTTTTGCGAATAAGAAAAAACCGCCGGAAGGGCGGTGTAAGGTGTGTGAAGAAGAAACTGAAAGGTATGTACAATAATTGAACAGAGAAGCTTTAATCGATATATTTTTAATGATCAAATCATTGCTTTTTCGGCAGCAGTTTTGAGAGTGGTCTGTAGATCCTGGTTCATTCCATCGACTTCTCCAATAAATAACGTGATTGCTTTTTTTGAAGACAAGGAATCAAAATCTTTACCTCTGTTTTCGGCTACGTTGTCCGCTTTCGAATCCGCCTCAACTCCACCCCCATCCAACTCAGTCGGTCTAATCTTCAATAGTTCGACAAACCGATCTCGGACCAACCCTTTCACCAGCTCCGAATTATGACTCACCTTCTGCGGATTACGATAAAGCTGACCCAACTGGTCCAGGTTAGAGGCGGCGATCAACTCCGACAGTAACGAATCGAACCGGAAAATCCGACTAACATCCAACCGATCCTGATAGCTCTGAATCAGAGTAAGAGCCTTAATCAACATTCCGTCCAACCACAGAGTATTCCCTCGCAGTAACGGATACATCGAACGAATCTGTTCGATGGAATCAGTTGTCACCTTCAAACCACGCAACCAGTCTTCTTGTTCGTCAGGAGTACTGCAATCAGCACCATACTTATACAAGGCCAACCAATCCTCAAACTCGCAAGCCTTGATTTTCAAGGCTCGGATCACCAGCGATCGCTCGTAAATCTCACATTTCTCCAACATAGCTCGGAGCTGCTCATTGGTTGGATTCTTACTCAAGAGAACCATAATCAAATCAGACCTCGACAGACCATTGACGGACAGTTTGGTTTCTCCCGCTTGCTGAAAACATTCCAAAAAATATTCGAACGTACCTATCTGAATCATCCGAGTGCGACACAGACTATATAACGGATACAAATTAGCTCGCCTTTTCATCTGAGACTGAATTTCACGCACACCGAACTGCCAATAGTCAAACTCATTATTATAAGTCACATCCAGATGTTTAATCGCATATCGATAGGCCTTACCACCAAACACCGAGGAGCAAGCCACACTCAGCCAGTCACTAAACGAGAGACAAGAAGGTATTTCCTGATTTCGACCAGTTTCCAAAAACACCATAACCGCGACCATAAAGCGATCGCCGACCTGGACCTGTGTCTCATTGAAAGTAAGATTATTCGATAGGGCAATCATTTGATCGACAGAGTCATGATTGAGATCTGTATCAGGACGACTCAAATTCCAGACCTGATACCAGTTCACTAACTTACCAGCGCAGGTCTGTTCGAGACGCTTATACAATTCACAACGTTGGTAGTCGCCAATTGGAAAGTTTTCCTCCAAAACTGTGACGATCTGCTTAAGTGAGACGGCAGTACCACATAGATGGTTAAGAACAAGACTGGACACCCCGAGAATTGCCTTTGAATCACTCTTCATTGTGGGCTTCATGAAATCTTTGACGAGACCAAGCCAATCCGAGAACACCAACTTTTCCGTCTCCCAGATACTAGCCTTGATCATGATATCCATGGTTTCCAAATAACTACCCGTCAGCCCTAACAGGTTTTCAAAGTCCATTGTTCCTCCTTCATGCATCGTTGTTTTGGCGATGCATCCCGTCCATGTTGGTATGAAGGTGCTCAAATGTCAAGCCCTGATCCGTTACAGAACCGCCAGTTTACTATCCTGGCTCGTCCGCCGATCCTGGTTCATAATATCTAAACACAACGCTGGAACAGTTAATCTCAAACTCATGACTGCAATTACGCTACGAAAAGGATTACTAATGACCACACTACTACTAACCCTGTCCTTACTATTAATTACCGTAGTTCCTCCAGCTCAAGCCCAGGAAACAGCAAACCATGAATCCGAAATGTTTCGAGCTGTAGTAACCGAAGTAACCGAAAGCCGAAGCGAAACTCGCGAAAACGGCTCGGTCTCAGTCGGCCAAAAACTCAAACTTAAAGGGCTAGACGGCGAAATTAAAAACCGCGAAATTACCTACGACGGACTAGATTATGATGTGCTGTCCACGAACTCCTATAAACCGGGCGATGAAGTCTTTGTAACTCGCAACCTAGACCTAGAAGGGAATGAATCTTTCTACATCGTAGACCGTGTCCGAACTTGGACACTGTTTTGGCTGACTCTTCTATTTGCTGTAGTTGTAGTCGCTGTCGGTCGACTAAAGGGATTACGAGCGCTGATTGTATTAGGACTGACCTTCGGAGTCATTCTAAAGTTCATAGTTCCCTTAGTGCTTGCTGGTCATAATTCGCTGCTCATTGGTATTGTCGGATCGGTGATGATCCTTTTTTTCGCCATCTATATAACCGAAGGATTTAATCGTGCCTCGCATCTAGCCGTAGTTGCCACGATTATCTCGTTAATTTTAACCGGATTATTGTCATCGATTTTTATTGGCCTGACTCAACTTACAGGCTTCGAATCCGAAGACGCTATGTTCTTGGCCACAGCCAGTGGCATGAATATAAACGTACGCGGGCTACTGCTTGTAGGTATTATCATCGGCACACTGGGTGTGCTCGACGATGTAGTTATTTCGCAAATCGCCGTAGTCAAAGAACTAAAACAATCTAATTCCTCATCTGATTCTCGAACTATTTATCGTCGAGCTATGTCGGTTGGTATTTCACACCTAAGCTCAATGGTCAACACCTTATTCCTAACCTACGCCGGTGCCTCGCTGCCGCTCCTAATGCTCTTCAGCATCAACGGTCTAGCTCCGTTGGGTTTCGACCAGGCGATTAGTAATGAAATGTTGGCCACGGAGATTGTTCGTACACTGGTAGGTAGTATTGGTCTCGTTACAGTAGTACCCATCTCGACCCTACTAGCAATCTGGTTTTTGCCTCCGACCCCAACCGTCCCACAACTACCCAAACGATAGTCGTTATAAAAAAGAAAAGCGCTAGAGTGGATGCAAGTATTACAAGGCCTAACGAAGAAGTCGCTGGAGATGTAGCCTCTGGCGTTCCGGCTTCCAAACGGGGATTCGGGTGTTGGGTGGCAAGGGTTCCCGGAGATCTATCTCTCTAAGAAAATTCACCTGACCCTGCTCCCCGATAGTCAATAATTGAACGAAACGATCTGCATTGTTCGTTGTGTACTCAGTGCCAAAGAACATTACAGTGTAACCCCACCACTCAGATGGAAAGGCTCACGGTTCCAAAATGATAAAATAAGACTATATCGTCCCGAGCGAAAACCCGGAACCTAAAAAATATATAACCAAAGAAAACAAAAGACATCCGCCTATCGGATGCCTTTTTAATCGTTGATCTATTCCGTTTGAGACGTACTGCCGTCTCCAAACGAAGGTGTGACACCGACGTCCGGTGCGGTAACGTCTCCCCTGCTAGCATCTGACGGCCTAATCAAACCCTCGGGACGAAGCTGAATTGAAATTGCTGTTACACTTCCGTCATCATTCGGTGTACCTATGGCCGTAACCTGATCACCGACCAACAGATCGGAAACTGCTCCACTAGTAGTTTTCATTACTTCCGTAGAATCGGAAAAATAGATAACTCTCGAGCCACTATCGGCTAATTTAACAGTCAGACTATCATCGCCAATCACAAGTATCTCGCCGCCAATGAAGCCACCACCAGCTCGCCCGACACCAGCCACACCACCTGGACGCTGAAAACCACCGCCTGCTGCCGGTACACCAACCCCACCACCGAACCTAGCAGCAAAATCACGACCGGCTGGAGTTTGACCCTTCTGATAGAAAATCCCACCGTAGAAACCCAAACCACCACCAATTAAAAGACCGACCACTAAAAAGAGAATAATCTTTTTCATAATGACTGCCTTCACTAAGAAGGCTTAAAAATAAATTATTTATTACTACAAATTGTAAACGAAACGCAAATATCTAACCGGAGTAACTCAAGTGCAATGCATCTGACTTGTGATCTGCTATTGGCTACTCATAGCGTAAGGCTACAATCGGATTCAATCCCGCTGCCCGCCTGGCCGGATAATAGCCAAAAACGATGCCAATCGCAGCCGAAACACCGAAGGCTAATAATATAGAAGGAATTGAAACCGAAGTCTGAATAATACCTAAAGCCGATACAGCATAAGAGATACCAATACCTAATAAAATACCGAATGTCCCACCAATCAGGGTGAGTAGCATAGCCTCGACTAAGAACTGAATATTAATCTCGCGCCGCTTAGCACCAATAGCCTTTCTCAATCCAATCTCCTTAGTACGTTCAGTCACAGTCGTCAGCATCATGTTCATGATACCTATGCCGCCGACCACTAGTGAAATACCGGCCACTGCAGCCAAGAGTGTAGTGAACGTACCAGTGACGCTCGAGGCTGTGGCCACGATATCGGCCTGGTTCATAATGCTGAAGTCGGCCGAGGCGACGTCGCTCAAATTGTGGCGGTCTAACAGTAGGTCGGTAACCTTAGTCTGAACCGCAGTCAATGAATCGGAGTTCTGTCCTTGAATGCTGATGGTCGAAACATACTCGTTGCCGGTTAGATACTTCTGGGCCGTACCGAGCGGAATAAAGACCACATCATCTTGACTACCAAAACCACTACCTCCCTTAGCTTCGGTCACGCCAATAACAGTGAACTGAATACCACTAATGCGGATTAAACTACCAATCGAATTTGCACCTTCACCAAACAAGTCATCGCGAGTAGTCGGCCCCAACACAGCAACCTTGGCCAGAGTCTTCGATTGTTGATCAGAAACAAAAACACCGTTTTCTGTCTTCACATTCCTGACTATCGGATAGGCCTCAGTAACTCCGGTGACAGCGGTGTTGGTATTTGCGCCTTTGGTCGTCACCTGATAGCGCGAGGAAATTTCCGGTGCGACCGCATTAATACCGCTCACTTTCCGTGCAATGGCCTCGGCATCGGCCAGGGTCAGTGTCTGGGCTGAACCGCGACCACCGCTGACCTGACCGCCAAATGATCGCATTGCTCCGGGACGTACCTGCAATAAATTCGAACCGATCGATTCGATGCTCGCTTGAATTGAACTCTGTGCACCTTGACCAATCGATACCATGGCGATAACCGAACTAATACCAATCACAATTCCGAGCATGGTCAATCCGGAACGAACCTTATTGGCTGACAAAGCAACCAATGTCTCGTCTAACATGTCAGAAATCTTCATATTACTTTTGATTATTACCACTACGGGTGAAACTATCGCTCAAAATTGCACCATCTTTAATGGTAATGATTCGATCAGTGTGTTTGGCTACCTCTAATTCATGTGTAATCAAAATTACCGTTCGCTGTTGTTCCTGATTCAAACGCTGAAAAGTAGCCAGCACAATCTCTCCGGTCTTAGAGTCCAGATTGCCGGTCGGCTCATCCGCTAGAATGAGTGAGGGTTCATTAACCAAAGCACGAGCAATGGCTACACGTTGAATCTGTCCGCCAGACAACTGATTCGATAGATGACCAAAATGCTCCTCCTCGAGTCCAGCCGCCAAGAGTGCCACTTTTGCCCGTTCCTCACGAATATCTTTCTCGATACCACTGTAGATAAGTGGCAACATAACATTTCTAAGTACAGATGTTCTTGGTAAAAGATTGAAAGACTGAAAAACGAACCCAATATGACTAAGCCGAATATCGGCCAACTCATCCTCCTCGAGTTTTGAAGCATCCTGACCATTAAGAAAGTAAGTTCCGGTAGTTGGTGTGTCGAGAGCACCAAGAATATTCATGAGTGTCGATTTACCAGATCCAGATGGACCCATAATGGCTATAAACTCACCATCATTAATGGTGAAGCTGACGCCACGAAGTGCTTGAAATTCTAAAACTCCAGTCTTATAGGTCTTGGTAACATCTTTAATCTCAATCATAACTAATTACGCGGTACGAAACCCCCACCTCGTTGTCCAGCCCCACCACCAATACCACCAAGTAAACTAGGAGTTGTTGTCTGTGACGTAGTAGTAAAACTTCCAGCAGAAGACAGGTCAGTGACTGTACGAGTAATCACCAATCCGCCTTCTTCAATACCAGACAGTAATTCGGTATTAGTGTCATTCGATAGACCAACATCAACCTGGACCTGACGCGGAGCTGTATCTAAAGTTACACCTTGGGCTGAAAGACCGGCCGATTCGTCCACACCATCAAGCACCTCAATATAACTAACGTCACCCTGAGATTTAACCGCCGAACTTGGTACATAAAGAGCACCCTGCTTAACCTGGGTTACTACAGTAACACTTACGCTCATACCTGAACGAACTCGTTCATCTTGAGTATCAAAACTGATCAAAACACCATAGTTCACCACACCAGAAGAAACCGAACCAACTGGGTCGACTTCCCTGACCGTACCGGTGATGGTTAGGTCTTCAATAGCATCAAAGGTCAACGTAGCCTTATTGCCGACCTTGACGCTGGCTACATCAATCTCATTGAGAGAAATAGTAGCCAATAGTTGGTCAGCGATAATAGTGACTGCTGCACCAGACGACTTCTGTCCGACTTGAACAGAAAGATTGGCGACTGTACCAGAAATCGGCGTGCGAACCGTGCAGTTGGCATAGGCCTCGAGTGCATCGTTTAGTGAATTCTGTCGATCTTGTAAAGTCAGTCGTTGAGAATTTAATTCAATCTCATCCGGACCGGCTTCCAAATCAGCAAGTTTTTGTTTCTTCTCTGCAACATTCTCTCGAGCAATAGCTAGATCAATTGGATCAGGATCAGCAGTTAAATCAACCAAGTCGATCTTAGTTTCAGCTAATTTCGACTCAGCCTCCTCGACTGCAAATTCAGCATCTGCAATGTCATTTGGCGCACTAACTTCAGTACTACGAAGATTGTTAGCTGTTGATTGTAGTGAGGAAACACAACTATTAATTTTAGAAATATTCGATAGAATCGCCGTGATCATATCATCGATGTGATCGGCAATAGCTGAAGAGTTGTAACCAACTGATTCAATCTGATTCAAAAGTGTACGCGCACCGATCAGTGTATTAGCAATATCCTTACCAGCAACCAAAGTCTGATTAATCAAATCGATCTTATCGTCAATCGAGCTATCATGATTCAAATCCCGGTAAGCAAGCCAAGCTATATTATATGAATCTCTAGCATCTTCGTAATCATCAACCAATCCTTCAGTAAAAAATGGTCCAACCAGCAGACGATAGTAACCAACATACTCAAACTCACTAGCACTAGTACCTACCAAATCAGACAGATCGGACATAGCTGCCGACAGATCAGTAAAAGCTTCACCAACTGAATTATAACCATTTTCAGAAGCTGTAATCAGAGCCTGTTCGGAATCGTATCTCGTCTCAACCAAACCACGTTCGGCTTGCGCCAAACCACGTTCGGCTTTAGTGATTGCGTCTTTGGCGGTTTGAAGTTCTCTGTCATTAGGTCCGTTCTCTAAATCTGCCAAATCACGCTCAGCTTGAGCTAAATCATTCTGCGCCTGCAGCAACGTCAGCGAATCGACCGAATCGAGCAGCTTCTGCATGGACAGCTGGGCATTGGCCAGGTTCAGCCGGGCGTTCCTGACGGTTTTGGCTGCATCAATCGAATCGAGCACGGCGATTACGTCACCCTCGTTCACGTGCTGACCGTTCTGCACGTCCACCCGCAATACCTTGCCGGATGATTCCGGACTGACATCAAACTCGACCTCACCCTGCACCTGACCGGAGCCAGTCACCGAGGTCATGAGCGTACCCCGCTCGGCCGCCGCCAAAACATAGCGGGTCTCGACCGCGTTGCCACCCATGGATTGACTAACCAAAATACCGCCACCCACGACCAGTACGGCCCCAACAGTCCAACTTTTCTTGCGCCGCTTTACGCTGTGCAAAATTCTTTTCATATAAAAGTAAGAAATAATGACGAAGCTAGTCTACATAATCAGTAATGAAGAAACTATGAAGGGTCGGAAACCGTGCTTCAAACATAATTGACAAACCAATTAACCCCTGTTATGTTGCCAGACCGGACTAGAACCGGTAGAGGAGTCAAAAGATGACCAAAGAGAAGACAGTTATCGTCAGCCGCAGAAAGCTTCTGGAGATCCTAGCCAGGCTACTTACGTCGAACCAAGTAGTCGAAATCATGAGACTACTGGAGCCGCTGTTCCGGCAAGCGGAGACAGGGGCTTTCACCTTCATTTCCCCCGACCCAAAGCAGAAGGTCGAAACCCGGGAAGCAATTCGGTCTCTGACTGGACATTACCTGAACGTTCTGTGGATTTCACCTGACAAAATCAGGAGTCTGTTGGCCGAGGGGAAGCTGGATGACTCGACCTGGGCTACGCCCGAACAAATTTCTGAGGGTCGCAGGCTAGTCAGAAAAGCCCTGGGCTACGTGCCGGACGAGGCAGAAACCGACCCGATTATGGCCGATCTAGAAGATTGCCTCTGGCATGACCTGTTCATCGGCCTACTGCAATCGACCTGCGAAGCACTCGAACCGCCACCACCGAAGAAGATAGTGGAAATTCAGACCAGAGTCTCGACTGGCGACTGGTTGTCCAGGAATCGACCAGAACCGCCACAACCGAAACCCCAGCCCGGACTCCGATCAGACCAGCCCAAGTGCGAACCGTTCTGGCGTGGACTGGGAGTCAGTCTGACCAATGCAATCTTCCTGACGATCATGGACAAGATCACTAAACAGAAAGCACTCTACGGTTGGCAGGCTATGGTTGAGATCATCAACCAAGGTCTCCTGCCAATCAAAAAAACTGACCAAGAATGGTGGGTCATCGCCGCCGACTAATCCATCGACGACAAATGCCCCCCAAGACTTTCTCCAGCCGCATTCAACTGCGGCCTTTTTATCAAAAAAAGATGCGGAAATATTTCTCACAAAACAGAAAAAGAGAGTCGTACATAACAGGTACGACCCCCTCTTTTAGCTTGGGCCGCCAAGCTTCAAATACTCATGCTACCGAACATCATTTGTTCGAAAACCCCCGAAGCTGTGTCCACCATGACCCATTCCACCAAACATCCGACCTCCAAATAGGCCCCCTCGGAAAAACGGCATAGAGATACCGTTATCCTCGGCCCATTTCTTAAGCTCGTCTTGTTTGGTCTTCAGGGCGTCACGTCGTGCGCTTTCATCAAGTGTGGACAGACTCTCCATAAAGCTACGTATCTCTTCACGCTTAGCTGTAACAGCATCAGCCTGTTCCTGAGTAAGCTTCCCGTCTGTTACTGCTTGAGATAGACGCTCTGCTTCGTTGACTTCACGATTGGTCTGTATCTGTGCATGCTGTTCGTCGAATACCGCCTGAACATCAGCCGTATTGAGATTAAATTTTACTGCTAACGCTTCCACTAGACCATTCATCCCGTTCCCTATGTGCGGCTGCTGATACGCCAAGGCTGTACCAACTCCAACAATTCCAGATCCGAGACCAACGATGGTGATAGCAATCGCCAAAAGGCGATGCCAGCTTTTTATTTGCTTCATAGGCACTTGGGTTAGGTTAAATTAAGGGAAGGAAAATATTTTACGATGCGGGTGGATTTGATACGGAAATGTCCAGATTAAATCGCGGTCTATCCAGACGTCCCGCCGTTTTTCCTGTGTACCGCCCCAATGACGGATCACTTTTCCCGATCGCATTATTAGCGTAACAAGACGACTATGAAGCAATCATGAAGCCTTGTGGATAGGCAAAGAGATGATGACTTCTGTTCCTCGCCCCACTTCACTCGAAAGTGCCACTGATCCACCTAGTGAATCTATAATTGATTTGACGATAGGCAAACCCAAACCACTACCACCAGCATGTCTAGTCCGACTCTTTTCCGCCCGATAAAAACGATCAAAAACTTTTTTCTGTTCATGTGCAGCAATACCAACACCAGTATCCTTAATACTAAGGATAGCTGTCCGACCATTACCTTTAGTCAAAATCTGTACGCTGCCGAATTCATGATTGTAAGCAATTGCGTTATTAATCACATTAGCTATTGCCCGTACCAATAATTCCTTACTTGGAATAGATACTGGTAGTGCCAATTCATCATTCTGAACCAAAGTGAGAGTTATATTCTGTCTCTCCGCGATGGAACGTAAGTCATTAACTGTCTTTTGAACCACATCTTGGAGATTCGCAATTTCAGTTTCACTCTTACTCCCATCCCGACTATCTAATCTAGATAACACTAAAAAATCACCGATGAGTTGGCTCATACGATCAACTTCTTCCAAATGACTCTCAATTTCTGGACGAATTTTTGAAAATTTTTCTGCATCTAACTCATTCTCCAAGCCAGTACGAAGAATTGCTAACGGAGTACGGAGCTCATGCGAAACATCACTTAAAAATTGTCGCTGACAATTGTAGGCGGCCTGGATTGGACGAAGAGTAAAGCCCGCTAACCAATAACTAAGTACTCCGGCTACAAATAACAGCAAACCATCGACGATGATGGTGGCCTGCAAGAAATCGGCTCGCATATCTTCTGCTCTTGGTGATGGGGGTAACACAATCACCTCACCACTAAAGACAGGAACTCTAACCCGATTGAATCTATTTTCAACACGTTGAGCGAAAAGTGATCGAGTTATACCTGCCGAACAAAAAAGAATGAAAGCCAAAATAACTACGTACATCACTGTAAGCATCAATCGAGAACGACGAAACTGTCGATCAGATAAGTCGGTAACCTTTGCCCCAGACCGTTTCAATACGTTTGGCATAAGCGGCAGGAAGTTTCTTACGAAGATTTTTTAAATGGACGTCAACGACATTACTAAGCGAGTCATAAAAACGATCCCAAACATGAGTTAATATCTCTTCACGTGTCACAACCGCTCCTTGATTTCGAAGTAAATATTCAAGTAATCCATACTCACGTAAAGTCAAATCAATCGCTCTACCATTAACAATTACAGTCTGTGATCTGGTATCTAATTTCAATCCATCCATAGACAGAATATCGCCTACAGTCTGCGGTGACCGACGTAAAAGTGCTCGAATACGTGCGACTAATTCATCAAACGAAAATGGCTTAACCAAATAATCGTCACCACCTAGGTTTAAGCCGATAATTTTGTCTTCAATAGCATCGCGGGCGGTTAAAAAAAGAACCGGAACTTGCTGTCCATTAGCTCTCAAACTCCGACACACCTCCAATCCGTCACGCTTTGGCAGCATGATATCCAACACAATCAGATCGTACTCGTTCATCCGAGCCATCTTTTCACCTTCCTCACCATCAAACGCAAAATCTACCGCATAGCCGCGATTCTGTAGACCAGTAACCAACCCAGCATTCAACTTTGGTTCATCTTCGACAATGAGAATCTTCATACCATTATGCTGATTGTAGCTAAAGACCGATGAAGAAAGAATGAAGACGGTTAGTCGAATTCAAATTCGACCTTTAGCTTTTACGAAAAGCTTTTGTCGTCACGGAAGGAGTATGTCGACCATCCTGAAATCCACGATCCGATCTTTTTTGCCTCTGGGTCCCGGATCTCGGCCCGGGACGACAAAAGGAATAATGTTCAATTCGCAGTTCCGGGACGACAACATTCTTTTGTTATCTCAATTCTTCTTATGTATTTGTCATTCTTACTTTTTA
>MGFG01000009.1:0-5147 GCA_001791745.1 Candidatus Uhrbacteria bacterium RIFOXYC2_FULL_47_19
GTCAATTAATCAACTGCCGCCCTGCCGGCGTAGCCGGCAAACTCAAAACCACCGGACCTCAGTCCGGTGGTCGGTTATTTCGGTCACCTGGAGTCTGACAACCCGCACGCACGCGCACGGTCAGCCTTGACGTGCCGATCGTTATCTGGTTTCGTTCCCTCAGTTCTTTGAACCGCAGACGGAAAGGAGAGAGTGAATGTTGATCGTGGCGATATTGGGTCTGGCCGGACTGTCGGTGTTTATTCTGTGCTGGGTGAGTTTCCTGGTCTTCCAATCAGCACCGGGAACTGGTCACGGAGGTGAGAGGGGAGACGCTGTTTCGCACGAACGCCAGGACGGAAGAGAGTAGGAGCGTATCCTGGGGGAATCTTTTACGGAACGCACCGTACTCCTTCAGGAGGGTGACGACCCTGCTTAGCCTGCTCCTGCCGGCGATCTTCACGTTCGGATTCTTCGTCGGAGCCTCCGGAGGAGACATCCAGCCTTGGATAGCCATCTGTTATTTGGTCTCGTCGGATGAGGCGTCCGCCGCACAGGCAGCGGAATCGGTCAGTCTTGGTCCGAGCTTGCGCAGCGCCCCGACGATGCGCTTCGGATCCGTGATTCCGGACGAGATCGACGCGCTGTTCGAGACCTTCAGAGTCAGCGGTGAGGTGCCGAACGTCAGCCCGGAAGACATGACGAACTGGGTCGTCGTCCGTGGCTTCATGGTCGGTGGCGATCCGGGGAGAGCTTCGGACATGTCGGAGGTACGACGGTTCTTTATGAACGTCACAGCTCGGCGCAACCGGATCGTCGATGCCCGGATACTGTCCGGTTATCTGCTCGACCTTCAGTCCGATCCGCAATTCGTCTGCGACCATGACGATCTCTTCGGCCTAAGCCTCATGTCTCTGGAGATGTTGGGGAGTATTCGGCCGGTTGACGTGGAGACGTACGGTCGGGTGGCGGCCATTTCTCTGACTCAAGATTTCGACGGCTGTTCGCATGCGGAGACGGTGCGACTGAGAAGTGCGGCCAACGGCACGTTGGCGCGGTGGAGGTCTCTGTCCATGACGGACGTGGTGCGCAATATCTTTCTGCAATAGCGGATCGTCGGTCGGTTTTGGCTGATATCGCTGGTTTCTCTTTGCATCGCCGTCTACTGCGGCGGTGTTTTTTTGTTTGCGTTGCCGTAGGTCTCGTCAGAATGAGACGATCAAATCGACATGTCGCTTCGTCGCCGCAACCCTTGACTTTTCGCTCAGATTGCGTACAGTTATGACTGCTCGGGTCATGGACGATCCGACAGCAGAGGAGAAAGATGAACGTTGGAAAGGAATCCGCCTCAGCATTGAGGCCTTACCACGAGACAGTCGTCGCCGCCATTGGTCGGGCGACGTCCAGCCTGGAGCTGGGGGTACTGGTTGACTTACTCGTCGAGACGTTGGTCCCCAAGGAAGTAGGTGCCGTCATTAAGGCTTGGTGTGATCGGCTGAAGGAGCTGGACCTCGATCCGGAGAACTGGCACCCCGAAGTACTGACCAGTCTGAGCGAGCAGAAGCGCCAGCATGAGCGGAAGACTGTTCTTTAAAGAGAGTTTGTTGGCCGAAGCTAAGCTGAATAACTGCAATGAGTTCGGGTTTGCGACCTTAGGACGTTGCGGTCCTGAGTGATCGTAGTATAATCTTTCTTGGATTTCGGCCTGAGCGGGCCGAAGCCCGATACTCATTTTGTTCGACGCACGACTCTCTTGAGTACGGCGTCTTTTTTGTCTTTGAAGGTACCCCGTTTGGGGCGCCCGCAGCCTTGACACAGGCGGCGTTTTGGTTTAGGGTACAGCGTTCGGATTGGGATAAGATCGAACAGAAAGGTGAGAGGTTTTTGAGATGAACGAACAAGATGTCGGACAGATTGTCGTGGGGACGATCGAATCGTCAGGGATCACGAAGCCCTTTCATGAGACGGTCGTAGCTAGTATAAGCGGCGCCAATCCGGGACAGATGTCCATGCTGGCTGACCTGCTTCTCGAGACGGACATACCCGGCAACCACAAGGCCATCATGTCCGCCTGGCGGCAGCGCTGCACGGCGTTGAGCATCACTGACAGGAGACTCCTGTCGGCCGCCGACGGTCTGCTCGAGCGCCATCGGACGCATCTGCATCGACAGGCTCAAGGTTGGAGCATGAATGACATCAGCGAACAGGTGTCACTGTTTCAGGGCTTGATTACCGATAGCGGTCTTGAGGATTCTGAACGGACTATCGAGATGAAGGTTTGTTTGGCGCAACTCAAGGTCGCCATTGACAAAGTCCTGGCCGCCTTTTCCTCGCCGTAGGCTCGGTCCAGGTCGGCTACTACTAGCACTCCGTTGACGCACGACCCCCTCGGGTACGGCGTCTTTTTTGTTTTGAGGTTAGGTTTTAATTTTTAGCTTTTTAGAAAATCTTTGTCATCTCGAATCTTCACCTGGGACGACAATATCTTTCTATCATCCCGGACTTGATCCGGGATCCAGGATCTATTCGATCTTTTTACTTCTGAGTTCCGGTTTTCGGATCGGGCGACAATACCTTATTAAAGACTTCGATTTTGTGCCAAGACAGCATAAACATATTTGCCGCAGGTTAATTCCTAAGGTCTTTTGTTATTTTGGCTTTTTTAAAAAAGACCCGCTTGATGGGCGGGACATTGGAAGTTTCAAGCCGTGTTGTTTCCGAAAGTTTACGCTTCAGATTACATCGGTTTGTCAGTTGTAGTGCAGCAGCTGCCAGAGCAGGACGGTGCAGGATAGCAGGCCGATAGTATCCGGCAGGACCAGAGCCCAGGCCCGCTTGCCAATACTGTACGGGATTCGGATTGTGAAGATGATGATTGGTAGTACGATCAGTAGCCAATGAATACCGCAGTGCTGCTCGACCGCCGTCTTCCATATCTGGGTCGGGAAGCCGATGACCGTCATTATTATGCCCAGCACCAGGGTGAGTGTGCCGAAGGTCTTCTGTCTGGGGCCAGTTGCACACCAGACAACGAGTCGTTCGATCATCTTTAACCTCTTTCGTCTATATAGAGATGAATCAATTGACGATGAAACTTACCACACTAAATCAGGATCGTCAATCGTAGTTGGAGTTAGATTTTAATTTTTAGCTTTTTAGAAAATCTTTGTCATCTCGAATCTTCACCTGGAACGACAATATCTTTCTGTCATCCCGGACTTGATCCGGGATCCAGAATTCGACTAATTTTGCTCTTGGGTCCCCACCTCCGCTAAAGCTACGGTGGGCAGGCCGAATCTTCACCTGGGACGACATAGAATAACAAGGAGGCCGGTAGGACATGAGATAATTCGTCGCCACTCAGCGATGGTACTTTCCGCCATGCAGAATATTCAGACCACGGTACAGCTGCTCGATCAGAAAGACGCGCGCCAGCTCGTGCGGCAGAGTCATCTCGGAGAGAGATAGTCGACGCTCACTCCCCACCAAAACTTTCGGTGACAGTCCGGCCGCGCCGCCGATTAGAAATACCACCGTCCGTCCGGTGTCGCCTGTGTCGCGCAACAGATCGGCAAACCCTTCGGACGACAGTTGCTGACCAGTCCGATCAAGAACAATGACCGCCGCTCCGTCCGGCACTTGCTTGAGTAGCCGTTCACCCTCTCGTCGCATCGCCTCTTCATCTGACACACTGCCACCCAGTCGTTCGGCCGTCACCTCGATTACTTCTACCTTGGCCAGTGGGCCGAGTCGCTTTAGATACTCGGCCTGAGCTGCGGACCAGTGGTCCTCTTTCATCTTTCCGACACCGACGATTTTCAGGTTCATATTATATGGAGTTTTGTGATTAGAATCACTGGGCTTTAGTCAGATGTTTTAAGGATGATCAATCGTTTCATGTCAGTGACTGTATTATGTGTGGATAAGTATAGGTTAACTTAGCCCTTTTGTCGTCCTTGACAGCACCCCTACAATGAGTAAAAATTTCCCTCGTTCTTGCCGGATTAAGGCCAGAAGCGATTGACTAGAGTATCTCTTGACAGGAACCTGCAAAATCGATATGCTCTTACCGCTCTGAATATTGGATATTTCAAGTTAAGTACGTCGGAAATGGAAGTGGGATCGTGATGAATGCCGAACGGGCGATTTTTACTCCAAAAGGAATCCGCTCACGCCCCAACTTCTGAAGCCGACGCATACGAGCGAAACGCGCTTCGTGGACGTTGACAACCCAAACATGCAAGCTTGTAAAAACTGCGTTGTTCGATAACAACGCGGTCAAAGCAAAGTAAAGTATTCCAGAAATACGTTTTCGTATTTCAGTGGTAAGAGAGCAGCAAAAGGGCGTACGGTGGATGCCTAGACACGAAAAGCCGATGAAGGACGTAGCAGCCTGCGAAAAGCTTCGGGGAGGTGGCAAGCAACCTTTGATCCGGAGATGTCCGAATGGGGAAACCCGGCTGCCTGTTGAGGGCAGTCACAATCCAGGGTGACCTGGTGCGTGGGAACCCGCTGAAGTGAAACATCTCAGTAAGCGGAGGAAAAGAAAGAAACGATGCCATTAGTTCAGGGTTTTGGTTCTGGCCGGTTTCGGCTGGCCCGAAACATGTCCTGAACTATTGGCTACTATTCCCCTAGTAGCGGCGAGCGAACAGGGAAAAGCCCAAACTCATGGTTGTGGTTTGGCGCACCGAGCTAGAATGGCAACATTCCTGCCACGGGCGTTCAAATAAAGGTGCCGGCCGTTGCACCATGAGGGTTGTACGTAGTCCGCTTGGAACACCGGTGATGTTCCGGCGAGTCAAAAAAGTTGGATCATAGCAAAACGATCTGGAAAGGTCGACCACAGAAGGTGACAGTCCTGTATGTGAAATGTTCCAACTCTTCGCGCGGACTTAACGTGAGTAATGCGGGACTCGTGAAATCCCGTATGAATCAGCGACGACTATGTCGCAAGGCTAAATACTTTTCGTGATCGATAGTGAACTAGTACCGTGAGGGAAAGGTTAAAAGCAGCCCGGGAGGGCGATGAAATAGTATCTGAAACCGTACGCTTACAAGGAGTCGGAGCCCTAGTGCCGCAAGGTACAGGGTCACGGCGTTCCTATTGAAGAATGAGCCAACGAGTTGGATGTGTGTCGCTCAGGTTAAGTCCCCGAGGGGACGGA
>MGFG01000009.1:5174-68730 GCA_001791745.1 Candidatus Uhrbacteria bacterium RIFOXYC2_FULL_47_19
CGTAGTTGACTGCCATCAACTCTGTCGGTCGCGCAAGCGGTTGACAGAGAGATGGAAGTCAGCAGGTGGCACGCACCAGACCCGAAACCCAGTGAGCTAGCCATGGCCAGGTTGAACCAGGGGTAAGACCCTGGGGAGGACCGAACCCGTCAGTCGTGTAACGCTGTGGGATGAGCTGTGGCTAGAGGTGAAATGCCAATCGAACTGGGTGATAGCTGGTTCTCCGCGAAATAGCTTTAGGGCTAGCGTCGGTTTAGAAGCACACGGGGGTAGAGCACTGAATGGGGGCACCGGGAGCAATCTTAGGTCCCTCAACCAAACTCCGAATACCGTGTGTGGATTTCCGGCAGTCAGACTATGGGGGCTAAGCTCCATTAGTCGTAAGGGAAACAGCCCAGACCTCAGACTAAGGTCCCTAAGTTTCAGCTAAGTGTGAAAGGTGGTGGATTGTCTTATACAACCAGGAGGTTGGCTTAGAAGCAGCCATCCTTCAAAGAAAGCGTAACAGCTCACTGGTCAAGATGATCTGCGCCGAAAATTTACCGGGGCTAAGCTGGACACCGAAGTCGGGGATCTCGCAGCAATGCGGGGTGGTAGCGGAGCGTTCTCATCTGGCTGAAGCCGGACCCGTGAGGGCCGGTGGACGGATGAGAAGTGAGAATGTTGGCATAAGTAGCAAAAATGGAAGTGAAAACCTTCCACGCCGTAAACCCAAGGTTTCCTGGGCAACGAAAATCGTCCCAGGGTTAGTCGGTCCTAAGGCGAGGCCGAAGGGCGTAGTCGATGGACAGCTGGTTAATATTCCAGCACTTCCGTACGTGTTCGATGGGGTGACGCATTTCTCCAATCTGAGCGATTTTAGGCTATAGTCGTCGCGAGGGCGCAAGAAGTTCCGTAGGTAAATCCGCGGATATAATTCAAGCGCTCGGCGGAAGCTGACCGTGAGGTCGGCAATTCAGATGTCAGAGGTGCCAAGAAAAGCCTCTAAGAGCTATCGCGTACGGGATCCGTACCGCAAACCAACACAGGTGGGTGGGCATAAATGTGCCAAGGCGAACGAGAGAACCCTCGTTTAGGAACTCGGCAAAATAGTGGCCGTAACTTCGGGATAAGGCCCGGTCCCCGTAAGGGGACCCACAGCAAACGACTGTCAACCGACTGTTTACCAAAAACACAGGTCTCTGCTAAGCCGCAAGGCGATGTATAGGGGCTGATGCCTGGCCAGTGTCAGAACGTTAAGAGGAGGGGTGAAATTCTTCTTCGGAAGAACGTAGCTTTGAATCCAAGCGCTGATGAACGCCGGCGGTAACTATAACCGTCCTAAGGTAGCGAAATTCCTTGTCGGGTGAGTTCCGACCCGCACGAATGGCATAACGAGTTGACAACTGTCTCAACGAGGGACTCGGCGAAATTGCAAGGGGAGTGAAGATGCTCTCTACCCGTAGCTGGACGAAAAGACCCCGTGAAGCTTTACTACAACTTGTTATTGGGTTTAGACCTCGCATGTTCAGTGTAGGTGGGAGCTTCGGCACCAATGAGACACCACCCTTGCGTTGTTTAAATTCTAATCCTGTGACCTCACAGGTCGCGAAAGTAAGATTTTCGGTTTCGACCGGAATGTTCTTTACATCTTTCGCGGTCGTTGCGGTCACGGGAGACAGTAGCTGGTGGGTAGTTTGACTGGGGCGGTGGCCTCCTAAAAGGTAACGGAGGCGTTTACAAAGGTTGGCTTAGCTCCGATGGAAACGGAGCTGGACGTGCAAACGCAAAAGCCAGCTTTACTGGAAGTCCTACAAGACGACCAGTCACGAAAGTGGAAGTTAGTGATCCGACCGTACGAAATAGGACGGCGGAAGCTCAACGGATAAAAGCTACTCCGGGGATAACAGGCTGATCAGGTCCAAGAGTCCACATCGACGACCTGGTTTGGCACCTCGATGTCGGCTCATCGCATCCTGGGGCTGGAGAAGGTCCCAAGGGTTAGGCTGTTCGCCTATTAAAGCGGTACGCGAGCTGGGTTCAGAACGTCGCGAGACAGTTCGGTCTCCTATCCGCTACGGGCGCGGAAACTTGAGGGTACGCTTCTCTAGTACGAGAGGACCGAGAAGCACGAACCTCTGGTGTACCAGTTGTCCTGCCAAGGGCATTGCTGGGTAGCTACGTTCGGTGGGGATAAGCGCTGAAAGCATATAAGCGCGAAGCTCTATCCAAGATTAGGTTTCATAGACTCCAGGGAGACTACCTGGTTGATAGGCGGCAGGTGTAAGGCCAGCAATGGTTTCAGCCGAGCCGTACTAATAAGTCATTCTGTTCTTCTTACCACTGAAATACGGAAATGTTTTTTGCAAGTTGCACGTTGTCTGCATTGAATAAGATCCTCCTTTGCTAAAGCTTTAGAGGATTTTCATCTATTGGAAATCGCTAAAGCGATTAAGAATATAGGTGATAAAGAGTGCGGAGTCTCGGTGGCACTTCCTCGTGGGTCACACCCGTTCCCATCTCGAACACGGAAGTTAAGCCACGCTGGGCCGATGATACTTGGGGTAAACCAACCCCTGGGAAAGTAGGTGGCCGCCGGGACCTCGCACTTTTTGTTTTTTCGTCTAGTTTTAGCGAAATTTTGGCATGGATGGACGGTAAGATAGACCTCGAGTGAATCATGTCGTACCACTCATCAACCTTGACCTTGTTTTGTTTCTGGGTTATTCTGCTTTGTTGCCTGAGCTGATTCGGGCACACAATAGGAGGGTTGGAGTGATGGCTGACATCATTGTTCGGGTAATCAGGAGACTAGAAGAGGAAAATATTTTTCCACGATCATCAACCAGGTCGGATATCGTGCCGCCATGGGCGAACGACGGGTTGTGGATGATTGGAACGAATGAGGTAACGACGAGTTCATTGCATGATCCGGATGGCCTGGAGAGTGCAAGTGAGGGAGAATGAGATGGCTAACAACGGAATAAGGGTGTCACCAGCCGTAGCTCTAGAAGAGCTACGGCGATCCCCTGACAGCAGTACTTTTCGTCAATTTGGCGACCTGGTCGTTAATGACGGATCGGTGGTAGGCAGTCTCGGTCTTAACCCGGAAGATGTAGAAGGTCTTCGGCGACTAGCTATCGGGACGGAGATTAGGCGGGCACTGGTCGGTTTGACCAGAAGATCGGCTAAGATCTTCGGCTAGGCTAGATGGTAGTGAAAAACCTAGCTTTAGATCGAACATCTTATATGTTCGGTCTTTTTTTGTTGGCTTATTTTGCTCTGGCTTTTGAGTCCGGCCTCATGGTAACCTCTCAGTAGAATAGATATAGCGGAAAGACTCATATTTAAGAGGGGTTATGGAAATACCGCATATACTTCGTCGGTTAGGGTTCAGTGATCAGGAAATAAGGGTCTATTTAGCCTTACTGTCTAGTGGGGCCAGTTCCTTTAAGAGAATTTCTCAGGATACTGGTCTTAATCGCAGTACGGTTCAGGATGCTCTGAAGACACTCGGGGACATTGGTCTTACTAGTTCGTTTCAGCGACACAAAAAACAATACTTTTTAGCTGAGAATCCAGACAAACTGATGGAAGTGGTCGAGCAGCGAGAGAGGGGATTGATTGATCTAAAACGTCGTATTAGCGAAGTATTGCCGGAACTTAGATCGATTTATTCTGATGGGACTGAACGACCAGCAGTTAAATATTATGAAGGAATGAAGGGTGTAGAGATCATCCTTAAGGATATTTTATCTACCGTTTCCGAAGAGTCAGTTAACCGTCTTTGTCGTGTCTTCACTACTGCACAGCTTCGACAGTTTCTTTATCAAAATTTTCCTTTCTTTACGAAAGAGAGAGTAGCCAGAGAAATTCGAGTTAAAGCGTTGGTTGTAGGTGAAGACTCAGAAATGCGACCACTTTATGAACAACGGACGATTTTTTCTGATAATCCACCAGCCTCCTGTTCATTTATCTATGGTAAGAAGGTAGCCCTGATTTCGGTTGATGATCACGATTCACCAAGTGGTATATTGATTGACAATCCACGAATTGCGTTTATGCAAAGTACAGTCTTTGATCATATCTGGGGACAGCCAGTTGAAAGGCGTCGGATGGTCATGGCCGCAGCGATCGAGGAACATATGTAGTTTTTTGAGCGCTAGATTTTTATGCGATATATTGTTGATCTTCACGTCCACTCTAGGTATTCACGCTCTTGTTCGAAGAATCTGACTTTATCGAACATGTCGACTTGGGCGAGAGCTAAGGGTATAGACGTATTGGCCACATCGGACTTCACTCATCCGGCTTGGCTTAAGGAAATTGAGACTAAACTTGAGCCGGCCGAGAACGGTCTTTTTTCATTACGGAAAAATTTTGTGTCTGAGGATGGAGGTGGTAATTATGATGCAGCTCCTCAGGCAAAAGATAAACGAGACATGCGTTTCATACTTTCGACAGAGTTATGTTGTATCTATAAAAAAAGCGGACGTGTTCGTCGTCTTCATTTGGTTGTACTGTCGCCGACTGTTGCGGCCGTAAAGTCGATCGTTAGTAATCTGGAGGGAATGGGTAAGAATTTAAAATCCGATGGTCGACCCATCTTAGGACTCGATGCCAAAGAAATAGTAAAGATGGCTCTTGAAGCCGATGAACGCTGCGAAGTTATACCAGCTCATGCTTGGACTCCATGGTTTTCTATTTTTGGTTCACAGTCTGGATTTGATTCACTTGAAGAATGCTTTGATGAATTGACGCCATATATTCACGCTGTTGAGACTGGACTGTCTTCTGATCCACCCATGAACTGGCGACTTTCCGCACTGGATCGTCTAGTCCTAGTTTCAAACTCTGATGCACATGGTTTGAGAAATTTGGCCCGTGAAGCCAATGTCTTTGAGTTGGATTCATTGTCTTATGATTCGATTCTTACACCAATTCGAGAAAGAGACGCTTCGAAGTTTGTTTATACGATTGAGTTCTTTCCAGAAGAAGGCAAGTACCATACTGACGGTCATCGGAATTGCGGCTTTAGTTGTGATCCAGAACAGACAGAGCGTTTAGGTGGAAGATGTCCAAAGTGTGGCAAGCTATTAACTCGTGGTGTTTTAGGTCGAGTTCATGCATTAGCTGATCGTCAAATGGGTGATCGTCCGAATGGGGCACCAGACTTTAAACATGTGGTTCCACTTGAGGAGATAATCGCTGATACTTTTGGTCGGGGTAAAGCAACAAAGTCTGTTGGTCTGACTTATCGTGAATTACTTGAAAAACTTGGGCCGGAGTTTGATGTCTTGCTCGATGTGTCGACGTCGGATATAGCCGCTGTGGCTGGAGAGCGTATAGCTGAAGGTGTCAGTCGGGTACGCGACGAAAATGTTTTTGTCAATCCTGGTTTTGACGGACAGTACGGCACAGTCAAAGTTTTTCAAGATAGCGAAATTGTAACTCAGACACTTCTCGCTTTGTAGTTTAAGTTTGTTGTTAAAAACAAAACGTCCACCTAATGGTGGGCGCTTTGCTTTTCCAAAGTACTACTTCCGCTTCTTGGCGGCCTTCCGCTTCTTGGCGGCCTTCCGCTTCGGAGCAGCTTTCTTCACTGCCTTCTTAGCGACCTTGCGCTTCGGAGCAGCTTTCTTCACTGCCTTCTTAGCGACCTTGCGCTTCGGAGCAGCTTTCTTCTTTATGACTTTTTTCTTTGCTGGCATTTTTATCACCTCCTCCTTTTACGAGGCGTACGAAGAGCTGTCGCACGTAACTCGTTAGTGATAACTTTACGCTCTTACGAAAAGTATACATACAACGTTTCACCTATGCAATGTTTTTTCAATAAATTTTTTTTGTTAGAAATTTTTTTAATGCGTTTTTTAAAAATTTTTTCATCGACAAAAATTCTGACGCACTTTTTTGATTGCAAGAAAATATTTTTTGAAATTTAAAAAAGAGACCGGAGTAGTTTCGGTCTCATGATTATTGTTGGAAAAGAAACCCCCGGACGTAAGCCCGGGGAGTATTATTGCACGGTCGGACTTTTGATGACGTAAAACGTCATTATGTTTTTTCGGGTCTCACCAATTCTTACGCATTGACTGCACCAGTCAATAGCCATGGTTACACCGCATGAATCATCATCAGGGAGTAGGTGTCCATCTCCCGTCTCGGTGATACTGCGTCGCAGTATAGCCCTATTTGTTTCACGTCGTGCCTTGCAGTTACGGCAGACAAGTACTGTACGCCCAACCCCTGCGCACAATTCACAAAGGAACTGGCCACTGACTTCTCCTGGGTTGCCACAGGCTGTACAGTACCCTCGGACTTCCATTTTAGCCTCCGGTTCTGGCAAGTAGGTAGGTTAACACATGCGTGTTTATAGATCAACCCCAGCTTCCGGCTGGTCCGATCCGAACAGTCTTTTTCTTAATTCGGCATTTTCTTGTCCACTTTTCTTATTAATCTGTTCTAAAAGGTTAGCTGTTGCCAGTTTGCCAATTTTTTCGATTTCTTTTAAGTATTTTTCTTCACTTGTTTTACCATTGGTCGGGTCTGACAATTCACCAATAATTAGATCAGCCTTATGTCCGAAATTTTGTTTGTCTTGATTTAGAGTTACATCGATGGTACATATATACTCTTTTCCTTGAAGGGTCACCGTTAGGAAGGCATCAATACCATGCAGATAATCAAGTGGTGTGCCGACAGCTGTGAAGGCTTTAACTTTAGCTTGAATATTATTATTCTCTAGTCCATCTTGCACTTCAATAAGCAGATCCTTAAAGAATGGTCTGCTTGGATTTTCCGGATCTCCAGGTTGGCTCTCCTTAACTAAACTGATAGCTCGATTACGGTCGAGATAATTCGGTTTACTGCTGCCGTCACTAAGTTTGGAGAGTAGTCTTTTGTACTTTGGATCTTTAGTATCGATTTCTCCCAACATGAGAAATTCAAAGGTTCGTCCGGTTTCTCCATAATTCCTTTTTTCGTCTGAATTTAACCCTTCCATATTTGTATGACTTATTACAGCATCTTGATTTATATTATCTGACCTAGTATACTCCTTCCGGTTATATGGGCCCGTAGCTCAGCTGGTAGAGCAACGCCTTTGCAAGGCGGAGGTCAGGAGTTCGAATCTCCTCGGGTCCACCACCTCACTCGATTAGGTCTAAGCTCTCTAAAGAGCAGACTCGACCAATGTTAGGGTATTAGTGTTTAGGATGTCCATGCAGGGTGTATATCAAACTTTTTATTTTGGAGTCAATGTTCTTCTTGTAAGGGATAGTCGACTTTTATTGGGAAAGAGGAAGAACATTTATAGTGCTGGCACTTGGGGCCTGCTGGGCGGTCATCTTGAGCAAGGAGAAGTACTAGAGGATGCAGCAAAGTGAGAGTTAATGGAAGAGACTGGGTTGAAAGCGAATGATCTAGAGTTTTCAAATATTGTTAATGATCGAAGTAGTGACCAAAATCGTTTACAAATTGGATTCATTATTAAGAGTATTAAAGGCGAGCCTGTATTGAATGAACCCGATCGGTGCGAAGAATGGAAATGGTTTGATTTTAGTGAATTACCGTCGGAGCTTTTTCCGCCACATGTCAGACAGATAGCGAACTTCCTCGACGGTTCGAACTTCGCCGATGCTTAATGGATATGCAAATCGAACGTCCGAAATCCAAACAGCCGATTCCAGATAACGCTAGACGTGTTTTTGATGGTGTGATTTTTGATGTTAATCAATGGGAACAGGAACTTTTTGACGGCACCAAAACAACCTTTGAGAAGTTGAGGCGACCAGATACAGTTGTCGTGTTTCCTGTTTTAGACGACGGTCGGATCGTTCTAACCGAACAGGAACAACCAGGCAAAGAACCGTTCATTGGGGCCACTGGTGGTCGGGTCGACAAGGGGGAGGGGGTATTGGAGGCAGCTAAAAGAGAGTTATTGGAAGAAAGTGGATACGAGGCTAGCAGATTTTATTTATGGGACACCCAACAACCAATCAGTAAGATTGATTGGACTGTCTTTATTTTTATAGCCAAGGGGTTGAGACGGGTTGCTGAGTTATCGCTGGACGCTGGAGAGCGTATCGAAATGAAGCCTGTATCGTTCGATGAGTTTGTCGAAATAGGATTATCTGAATGTTTTGGCGAGAAGGAGATTACTCCCAAGCTGTACGAGGCCAAGTTGGACCCGAATAAGATGGCTGAACTAAGGAAACTGTTTGATCCTAGGTCTTGAGTTGAGACAAATTGTTTGATATTTTGATGAATCTAAAACTCCGGTTTGAAGCCGGAGTTTTATATAAAGGTTATCCCCGATTTAGTATTAACCTATCTTAGCTCCAGGGCCTGATGACGACCTGAGTAATTTCGTTCTTAGTGGGAAATTTTTCTAGTAGTCCGCTTTTGGCCCCGGTCTGTTGTACTAGTCCAGCAGCGTTTAGCATGCCAACCGCGAGCGCTGGTTGTATTCCATTAAGCTTCATGAGTCCAGCGACGAAACCAGATCCAAAAGCATCACCGGCGCCAGTGGTGTTAATTCGTGGTACATCTACAATTTCACAGTGCCAGTTGTCGGCATTTTCCGTGGCGTAAGCTCCACCTAGTCCGTCAGTCATAAGTAGCGTCATTTTTGGTAGATTTCTCAATTTAGCCATTATTCCGGACAGATCTGTTTGGTCTAGTCCAGCCAATTCTGCTGCTTCTTCACGATTGAGATTTAAAATATCGATTCGTCTCAGCAGCGGTTCGAGTTTAGCAAAACCGAACTTCAATTCGGTGTTGCCGGGATTGAAGGAGATTTTGGCACCTACAGCCTCTGCCTGATCGAGAATTCGCTCCAGTAGATCCAGGTCACCACCTAACGACGTGACGTAGAACCATTTAGCTTTGAGTTTAGGCCAAGGAATCTTGTTAATATCAATTTTGCTGGCCGCACCTCGATGCACGAGAATGGTTCGCTCGCCACTGCCGGCCAGAATGATCACCGAGTAACCAGTCAAGTCGTCCTCAGTCTGTTGTATGAATTTGATTGATATATCGTCTGCCCTAAGAGTACTGACAATTTCTTGACCCTGAACATCACGTCCAACTGAACAGATTGTTGCTGTATTAAAACCAAGTCGCGAAAGCGTGGCTGCAGCGTTGGTTGCTCCTCCACCAGTACTGAACTCTAATTCGTCGATATCTATTTTTGCGCCTATTGGTAGACAAGTTTCGGTTTTTAATTCGTTTGCCTCCAATGAAGCGCTTCTAATAAATACGTCGTAGGTTGCTGATCCGATTGTGATTACATCGAACATGGGAATCAGATTAAGTCGAGCTTAATAACAGCATATTCTCTGAAGGTCAATATTTTTTTGATCCAATCATCTGTCAGTTCGTTCAAGTATGGATGTTCTTTTATGTCTTTAAAGATGTCGATTTGTGACACTCTAACTCGGCGATTCAGTGGGGTATCGAGCACATAACCAACTTCATACTTTTTTGCCTCGTCTGAGACTCGGGTCGTGTAGGCGAAACCAAAATGTTCTAATTGCTGCTGGATGGAAGCATGTTCTTCCGGCGGAAAGTCAATTCGCATGTTGATTGTGATTAGCAGAGTAGTTTTTGCTACTCCCCAATTCTTTTAAGGATTCTAATGGTACCGTTTTCCAGCAGTATCTCTACCAAATCGCCGTTTCGCAAGACCCGGGTTGCTGTTTTGGTGCCGACTATACATGGCTTTTTCATCTCGCGGGCGACGATAGCTGCGTGACAAGTGAGCCCGCCTTCATCAGTAATAATCGCTTTAACTTGTTTGAGATAGGGGATGTAGTGCGGTGTGGTTTGTTCAGCAATTATGATTTTATTATCGGCTTTATTTCCAATCTGATCGAGTTCTGACTTGTTCCTAACAATTATCACTTCTCCAGTAACACTGCCGGATGAACCATAAGCGATTTGTCCGGTTAGTTCAGTTTTGTTCTTTTGGGTGTCCGATTCATGAGTCTGAGCTGTGAAGTGAGCTGTAATCTCTTTGACTGCTGGATCGTCACCACTCAGGACTGTTTCCGGCATTCCTTTAATATCCAAGAAAACGTAGCTGTGCTCACTTCGGTCCTTAACTGTTTCGACTATTATTTGATCGGTTATTTTTTCTTCCAGCCAGGATATAGCTTCGCTGATCGTCAGGAAGCCCAGTAGTGCTGTTGGCTCTAGGTTGATTTTCTCCTTGAGGATGTATTTGAAAAAATGATACAGGTTGTTATCTAGCAACTCTTCTTTGAACGCTACTGAATTGCGCCAGGTGTCATGTTGTTGTAAGGCAAGCCGGGCTTCAGATTTAGGATTAGTTTGTTCAGATAGTTTAAGTCCGAGAGAAAAAATCAGTATGAATTCTGCACCAGCTTCTCTATATAGATTGATCAACTCTTTGAAGATCTCGGTTGCTTTTCCTCGATCATTACAACTAATGGCCTTGATTAGCTGCGTACCAGCCACTGTCATTTGTTCATAAAGTTGGTCGCTTCGAGCGATGTGCTCGGAGAGTAGGTTTGGATTTTTAACTACTTTACTTTCAGAGATTGTGTGAAATCTCTTGGCTTGCTCCAGATTAATGATCCGCACTGTTCGACCATCTATCGGCACCAGCATTGAATCGGCAAATCTATCACCCCAATCCGGTCCGATGTGCTTCCGATAGCCGTCGGTCCTGGCTGTATAGAAAAGGAGTGAACTGTCAGATCGAACACCCAACATCCATCTTTGACCTTTAATGTGGTCGATTATGGATTTTTGTTCAAACCGGTGATTGGGTCGATTCATCATGTCGTACATGTGGTGCTAGGCCTGGCCTTTGCAGCCAAAAACTCGCATTCGATCGCGAACAGTGGCTTTCATTAAAGCCTTGGATGGAGTGAGTAGTTTTCTTGGATCGATTTCATCGGTCATTTCTGTAAGTGCTTGCCGTAATCCGACAGTAAAGGCCAGTCGTAGATCGGAATCGATGTTGATTTTGCGTATGCCAGCCTTGATAGCGCGGCGAATTTCACTATCTGGTACACCCTTAGCGCCTTTTAGGCGGCCACAATCACCGAGTCTTTCACAGTATTCTTTTGATTCGTTAACCAGTTCTTGATCTATTTCTGAAGCTCCATGTAATACAAGCGGCACTCGTACTAACTGATCAATTTTTTTGAGTCTGGCAATATCTAGTTTAGCTTCTTCTTTAAACTTATAAGCACCATGCGCTGTACCGATTGAGACGGCCAGGGCATCACATCCAGTCTCTATTGCGAAGCGTTGAGCTTCTTCTGGATTAGTGTAGAAAGCTCGTTTTTCATCGACTGTAACTAAATCCTCGATACCTTTTATAGCTCCGATTTCTGCTTCGACTGAGACACCCTTGAGTTTGGCCCAACTAACAACTCGGCGTGTATTGGCTACGTTTTGTTTGTAAGGAAGGAGTGAACCGTCGTACATGACGGAGGTATAGCCTGCTGTAATCGCTCGTTTAATCAGCTTCAGATTTTTACCGTGATCCAAGTGGAGGACGACCGGAATTGGTGATTTGGCTGCCAGATTAACCATAGCTATTAAATAATCTAGACCGGCATATTCAATTGCACCTTCACTTGTTTGAATGATAACCGGGGATCTTTCTTCGACTGCTGTTTCGATTACAGCCTGTAGAATCTCTAGATTGTTGATGTTGAAAGCTCCGACTGCATAGCCACCACGTTCGGCTCGGAATAATATTTTTTTGAGTGTAGTTAGCATGTTTCAGTGATTAGGTTCGACTATATTTTTACGCTTTGCGATGTAAAGCGCGACGAACGGCGGTTTTAATGTCGCTGACCGTCAGCTCGTACTCTGATAAGAGTTCGTCTGCTTCGCCAGATTGTCCAAAGCGGTTATGTACACCAACAAATTCGATTGGGGTTGGTGTGTTTTGGGCAAGTAATTCAGCCACAACCGAACCTAGTCCTCCGGCGATTTGGTGTTCTTCGACTGTAACCAGAGCACCGCATTTTTGGGCAGCCATAAGTATCGCTTCGTCATCCAATGGTTTGATAGTGTGACAGTTAAGAACAGTGCATTCGATTCCGTCTTCGGCAGCTAACTCTTCGGCTGCTTGTAATGACCTTTCTGTCATCAGTCCGCAAGCTATGATCGCTGTATCGGTACCCTCACGAAAGATTTGGACGCGGCCGATTTCAAACGGTGTATCAACAGAGGTTAGGGTTGGTACTTTGGCACGACCTAAGCGTAAGTAAGCTGGGCCATCGAGTGTTGCCAGGGCGAGTGTGGCTCGTCGAGCTTGTTCGGAGTCGCAGGGTACAACCACTGTCATTTTCGGCAGACAACGCATGAGGGCTATATCTTCGAGTGCTTGGTGAGTAGCGCCATCGGCCCCAACCGACAGTCCGGCGTGCCCACCAACCACTTTTAGATTTACATCATTTAAACAGACATTGGTTCGGATTTGTTCCCAGGAACGGCCAGGGGAGAAGGCAGCAAACGAGGCGACGAACGGTATTTTTCCAGCCAAGGCAAAGCCCGCACCCAGAGCCACTAATAATTGTTCAGAGACGCCGATGCGAACAAAGCGTTTAGGGAATTGCTGTTCAAATTCAGTCATCTTTAGTGATTCGGTCAGGTCGGCGCAGATGCCGATTATCCGCTCGTCTAGTTTAGCTGCTTCAACTAAACCTTGTCCGAAACCGTCGCGCGTGGCGGCGAGTAGTTTTTTTTGCTTGCCCGAATCATTCAGTTTCAAGTTTTGTTTAGACATATTGATCAGGCTACGTTCATAGTCAGCTTTTGTTCCACTGCTTGTAGTTCGGCTAGAGCTCGTTCAGTCTCTTCGTTGTTGGGTGCAAGGCCATGCCATTTATGATCGTTCTCCATAAAGCTAACGCCGCACCCCGGAATATTTTTAGCGATGATACAGGTTGGTCTATCACTAATCGACTTAGCCTGCTCTGCAGCTTTGATTATTTGACCAATGTCATTACCGTCGATTTCAATAACGTTCCAATTGAAGGCTAAATATTTTTCTTTGAGTGGTTCGATTGGCATGACTTCCTCGGTAGGTCCATCAATTTGAATGTCATTGCGATCAACAATACAAGTCAGGTTTGCTAATCGGTTTTTTCCGGCAAACAGTACAGCCTCCCAGTGCAATCCAGCACCATGCTCACCATCTGAAGTTAGTACATAGGTGTGCCAACTCAATTCATCTAGTCTGGCAGCATAGGCTAATCCAGCACCTTGGGCTAATCCAGCTCCTAGCGGACCGGAAGTTGATTCCAATCCAGGTAGCCGCAAACGTTCGGGGTGTCCTTGCAGTCTGGATCCAAAGTTGCGTAGGGTCAGCAGTTCATCGGGTGAGAAATAGCCAGCTCGAGCCATGGTGGCGTAGCGGGCCGGACAGATATGTCCATTCGACAGTAAAAAGCGGTCACGTTCATTCCAGTCCGGATTTTTTGGGTTATGGCGTAGGATTCGGAAGTAAAGTGCAACCATGACATCGGTCATGCCGAGTGAACCGGCTGGATGCCCCGATCCGGCGGCGTGGATCATTTTTATGATGTCCTGGCGGATCCGTATAGCTAGGATCTCCAGTTCGCTGTTCGATTCTTTGAAGTTGTGGTCCATAAAGCCAAAAAGTCAATTTCTTCACTAAACTATAGCATTTTTAAGATCAGTTTCAATCATGTTTTTTAATAAACTCTTGGTCGATGAATTGACCAAAACAAAAAGACCCGATTCTCAGGTCTATTTGCCGCTTTCTAATTAATTTGTTTGATGGTTTGCAGGGCTGTATTTAGTTCTCTAAAAGCTTGCACTGGATCGGGTGAGTCGGTCAGTGAACTGCCGACTACTGCTGCATCAGCTCCGGCCGCAGCTACTGCAGCGATATTGTGCGGCTTAATACCACCATCGACCACAATATGCAGGTCGGGGCAAAGACCACGAATAGTTCTTATTTTGCGTAGGATGTCCGGTTGAAAATCCTGTCCGCTTCGTCCCGGCTCTACCGACATAACTAAAACCGAGGCAATATGGTCCAAGAACGGTGCGATATCTGAAACTGGGGTGTGTGGGTTGAGTGCTAAACCGATTCGATGTGGATTGTTGACTGTTCTAAGAATGAGATCCTGTCGGTGTGTCGACTCAGTATGAAAGTAAACATGTTCAGTTCCAGAGACTAACCAGATTGGTACTTCATGTTCTGGATTGTCGACCATTAAGTGCGCTCCGTATTTTAATCCATCAGCGTACTCTTCGACTAATAGGGGATCAGCCCAGCTTCTCTGTGGAACAAAGATTCCATCTGCCAGATCAACGTGAATTGTGAGACCCAAACAACGAACACGCTCGACCTTACGGGCAAATTCATCTTGAGTTGCGGCGAGTATGGATGGATAAATTTCCATAATCCGACATTCGGAGAGTCGATTCTTGTATTAGACCGATCCTTTTTCGTAGCTAGTAATTTTTTTCAGACGACGACGATGGCGTGCCTCTCCAGTAAACGAAGTTCGAAGCCAGATATTGACCAGTTTTTTGGCTATAATCGGTGTACCACTCAGAGTTCTAGATCCTAGACACAGAACATTCGCGTCATTATGTTGGCGTGACAGTCTGGTTGTATAACTATCGTAAGCTAAAGCAGCTCTAACTCCGGAAACTTTATTGGCGACGATGCATTCACCAATACCACTACCACCCATAACTATAGCAACTGCCCGACCGCGCGATTTGGCTACAGCTTCGGCTGCCGGCAAGATGAAATCCGGGTAGTCGTCAGTCGGAGACAGTTTGAACGCTCCTTGATCGACAACCTCGTATTTGGCACGAGTTAGATATTTTTTCAGTTCTTCTTTGAGTTCGTAGGCGGCATGGTCGGCCGCGAGATGAATAATTGGTTTGATTCGGTCGGGCATATGATTTAGTTACCTATCCATCTTACCACGACACAGGCTTGGCTATTAATGCAATAATTTGGCCAAGTACTGTCATAGCTTGAAAGAACTCTGATTTATCGCTAAGTTAACTCCGTTATGGCTAAATTCAACTTACCGTTAATCGAGAAGTCCGAGCTCGAGAATTGGAAGGAGAAACGGATCCTTCAACAGATTCTAGAGCGCAACAGAAAGCCGGCGGAGAATCCGCGTGGCAAGTTTGTTTTTTATGAAGGTCCGCCGACCGCCAATGGTAGGCCGGGCACTCATCACGTTCTGGCTCGTGCTTTCAAGGATGCTGTGGTTCGCTACCGCACCATGCGTGGTTATTGCATTGATCGTAAGGCTGGTTGGGATACACACGGTCTACCGGTCGAGCTGGAGGTAGAGAAGCAGTTGGGTTTTACCAAAAAGCAGCAGATTGAGGAGTACGGAGTAGCGGCGTTTAATCGTAAGTGTCGTGAGTCGGTCTGGAAATATCTCGACCTGTGGCAGGATATCACACGGCGCATCGGCTTCTGGGTGGACATGGACGATCCTTACATTACTTATAAAAACGATTACGTCGAGTCGTTGTGGTGGATCTTGAAAGAAATCAGTAGTCAAGAAATAGAAGGTCAGCCGATGTTGTTCGAGGGTTATCGAACTACACCGCACTGCCCACGTTGTGTTACATCCCTGTCGTCACATGAGTTGGCGCAAGGGTATAAGGATGTTGAGGACCTGTCGGTCTTCGTTAAGTTTGCAGTGAAAGGTCAGCCTGGATTGTTCTTTTTGGCTTGGACGACTACTCCTTGGACTCTACCAGCTAACCTAGCTCTTGCTGTTAGATCGGATATTGAATACGTCGAGGTCAAATTGGAAGGTTCAGATGAACGTTTCATTTTGGCCAAGGCATTATTAGGTGTGTTGTTGAGCGGCCATGAGATTGTCTCGGAGAAGAAGGGGTCTGATCTGGTCGGATTAGAGTACGAGCCGCTCTATGATATCGCGCCGGCTGACAGTCGGAGTAAGGTTTACCGCGTTTACACTGCTGACTTCGTTTCTATGGAGGATGGTACTGGCATTGTGCATATTGCCCCGGCTTATGGTGATGATGATGCTGAACTCGGGCGTGAGTATGGATTGCCACCGGTATTGAGTGTGGACGCAGTTGGAATCATGGCCGATGGATTGCCTGGTGGCGGGAAATCGTTCAAGGAGTCAGATGACGATGTGAGGGCCGACTTGGTTTCTCGCGGGCTCTTATATAAGGAAGAGAAGTATCTGCACTCCTATCCGTTTTGCTGGCGTTGCGGTACGCCGCTTATGTACCTAGCGAAGAGATCATGGTACATCCGCATGTCCAAACTGCGCGAAGAGTTGGCGGCCAACAACCAGCAGATCAATTGGGTACCGTCACATATTAAGGACGGCCGTTTTGGTGAGTGGTTGCGTGAGGCTAAGGATTGGGCTTTATCACGCGAGCGATACTGGGGTACTCCACTGCCGGTTTGGAAGTGCACTGCTTGCAACAAAACTCGAGTTATTGGTGGTTTATCCGAATTAGATGAGGTGGCACCGGCGCGGAACACTTACTTCTTTCAGCGTCATGGTGAGTCAACTAGTAATGTAGCTCGATTGATTACTAGCCAAGACTTATCCGATAAGTACCACCTAACCGAGCGCGGTCTAAAACAGGTCGAGGAAGCAGCAGCTAAGTACGCGGGAATGGGTATTGATTTTATCTACGCTTCTGACTTGCATCGAACTAAGCAGACTGCCGAGGCTATTGCTGCAGCCTGTGGTTTGAAGGTTATCTATGATGAGCGGTTGCGCGAAGTTAAGACAGATAGCTCAAGAGATCGATCTGAAGACGAGTTTACTGCTCAGTTTACCGACTACAAGGAACGGATGGATAAACATATAGAGGAGGAGGATGAGTCTCTGCGCGATGTCAGACGGCGTATCATTGCTACACTCAAGGACATCGACTCGCGACATGAAGGTAAACGGATCATGATTGTTAGTCATGGTGATTTGCTTTACGGAGCTAAGACCGGACTTTTGGGTTATGACGACGAGATGACTGTGGCCAGAATGAAGGACGAATATGTGAATGTAGGTGAACATTGGGAGTATGAGTTGCCGCGTCGTCCATATGACGAGGAAGGTCATGTAGACGTGCATCGTCCATTCATTGATGAGGTTAAATTTAAGTGTGTTTGTGGTGGTGAGATGGTACGCGAGCTGGATGTGCTCGACTGCTGGTTTGATTCGGGTGCTATGCCTCTTGCTCAATGGGGCTATCCATATCTAGAAGGTTCGATTGAACGGATTGACGGTACCAATCCGACCAACTTTCCAGCCGAGTACATCTCTGAAGCTATTGATCAGACACGCGGTTGGTTTTATACCATGCTCGCGATTTCGACCTTGCTCGGACGAGGGACTCCGTATCGGAATGTCATTTGTTTAGGTCATATTCTCGATGGTAAGGGACTGAAGATGTCCAAGTCTAAGGGTAATATTGTCGATCCGTGGACCATGATGGATAAATGGGGAGCCGATGCGATTCGTTACAGCTTTTTCACTGTCAATCAGCCTGGCGAACCGAAGCGATTCGATGAAAAAGGATTGGAAGATGTAACTAAGAAGGTCTTTTTAATCCTTTGGAATGTGTTGTCATTCCATCAAATGTTTGCCGTTAAGGGTGCAGATTTTTCAGCGGCCCCATCAAAGCCGCAACATGTCCTTGATCAGTGGTTATTAGATGAGTTGGATACATTGATTACTGACTCAACTAATGATCTCGAGAATTATCAGGTGGTCGATGCCTGCCGGAGGTTCGGTGGCTTCGTGAATGACCTGTCAACTTGGTACATCCGTCGTAGCCGCGATCGGTTCAAGGGTGAGGAGAGTGAACGTTCCGAAGCTTCGGCCACACTCGGTTATACGCTATATACGCTCTCTAGATTGCTGGCACCATTCACTCCGTTTTTAGCTGAGGCGCTGTATCGAGAACTGGGTGGTCAGATGGATTCGGTACATTTGGAGAGTTGGCCGGAAAAATCGACTACTTCTTCGGATGAGAAGCTAGTTCAAAAGATGCGGATGGTTAGATCGGCGGCTTCGGTTGGACTTGAAAAGAGAGCTTCGGCTGGTGTACCGGTTCGTCAGGCTTTGGCTAAGGCAACCATTACTGCGAACGTGGATAGCGAAGACTGGATGTCTGAACTTTTGAGCGACGAGCTTAACGTATTGAATATAGAATGGAAGAAGGGTGAGCAGATTGAGGTTGAATTAGATACCGAGATAACTCCAAAGTTACGACGTTTAGGGTTGTTGCGTGAGATCGTTAGGAACGTCAATGCTCTACGTCGTGAAGCTGGTCTCACTCCATCTGATGAGATAGTTCTAAATTGGGAATCGTCCGGTGATCTCTGGTCGGAAACTTTTGCTGAACACAGTGTTGTACTTCAAGGATCAGTTCATGCGGTCGACTTGAACCAGGGCCGGACCGAGACTGAATTTTCGACGGAAATAGATGCCGACGGTCAAACTCTCTGGCTAGGCTTCAATCATTAGTTCGTATCATGATCATCAAACTGACAGGTCAGTTGACCTACAAGGGAACGAACTACGCTATAGTTGAAACTGGTGGGGTAGGTTATCAGGTTTACCTTTCTTCCAGCACTCTGGCTGATTTACCTGGTGGTAGCGAGGTCGAACTTTGGACTCACGAACATGTTCGTGAGGAGTTACGTGATTTGTATGGTTTTCGTAGTGAGCGGGAGCGCGGATTATTTTTGGAGCTTTTGGACGTCTCGGGTGTAGGTCCAAAGATGGCTCAGAACATCATGTCTTTGGGTAAAGTCGAGGAGATCGAACGTCGGATTGATGCTGGTGATGTGGCCTGGATGTCACGTGTACCAGGTGTAGGCAAGAAGACCGCTCAGAAGATTATTTTGGAACTAAAAGGCAAGCTGACCGATATCGGTTCGTCTGATCCGCTCGGTAGTGAGGTGGTCTCGGCACTCATGAATCTCGGCTACTCACGTGAGCAGGCCAATCAGGCGGCGGTTCAATCCGAGGAAGGACCAGTCGAGGAGCGGCTCAAGGCAGCACTTAAGGCATTGGCGAGATGACTGCTCAGCGTGATGAGGATCGAGAGAAGATCGTTTCCGCCTATCGGAGCGGAGCTCAGGTTTTGGCCGACAAGTTCGACAGTATCGGGGTGAGGGTTGCAGACATCGATCGCACTTTGGGTTTTTGTCAGCAGGAAAGGCCGAATATCTTGGAGCTCGGTTGTGGCAACGGACGCGACGCACAGGAGCTGTACCGTCGGGCTGGGTCGTATCTTGGTTTGGATATCTCGCCCGATCTGGTCGAGCTGGCCAGGATGAAGGTTCCAAATGCGCGTTTTGAAGTGGCCGATGTGATGGAATACTCCTTTCCGCTCGAACTCGATGCAGTTTTCGCCTTTGCCTCCCTGATTCACCTAGACCAGGAAGAAATGGAGGACGTATTGATCAGAATCGCCGCGGCGTTAAAGCTGGGTGGTGTGCTGATGCTTTCGATGAAGTATGGGGAGTACCGTCGAGTGGTTAAGGAAGACGATTTTGGCACCAGAATATTCCATCTCTATACGCCTGAACTAATTGAAAATCTTGCCTCCTCCAATTTTGAAACCATCTGGACTAGTCAGAAAAACCTGAGAGGACAGGACTGGTTTGAAATCATCCTTCGCAAGACTAACTCCGTCTGAATGTTGAAACTGGTCGAAAGTGAGTCGTCGGACTGGAATCGCTTCGTTCTCGAGAACGGCAGTGGCTTTTTGCAGTCTTGGGAGTGGGGCGAGTTTCAGGAAGCTGTTGGTCGGCGAGTTTTTCGTTATCGCATCGATCTGCCAGGTGACAACGGTCAGTCGGTTGCTCGGTTTACTGCGATTTATGATTCATTTCCATTTGGTCGCCGCTATTCTTACATACCCATGGGTCCGATTGTCTCCATAGATGGTGATCGTCGGAATAAGTTTGGTGTGGCTGTTTCAGCCATTAGGGAGTCTATTACTCGGGAAGGTTTGGTGTTAGCTCGTCTGGAACCACCAGCAGGATTTAATAGAGAGGATCTAAGTCGAGATGACCTACTTCAACTGGGTTTGGTTCCGGCACGCGCCAGAAGTCCGCAACACACCAGTGTTGTTGATTTGATCAAGAGTTCTGATGAGCTACTGGCCGACATGAAGCAAAAGACTCGCTACAATATTCGATTGGCTGAGAAGAGAGAGGTAAACGTGCGACAGGCCGATCCGTCCGACCTTCGTGCTTTCACTAAAGATATTGATCGTTTTCAACAATTACTAGCCGAGACAGCTGGGCGTGACAGGTTTCATACACACGAATCGGACTACTACAGACGAATGCTACAAGTATTAGCACCGAAAGATGGGCACGATTTGTCGGTTCGTCTGATGTTAGCCGATTTTGAGGGGCAGACTTTGGCTGCGGCCGTTCTGGCTCAATTCGGCGATACGATGACCTATTTACATGGGGCATCATCGTCGCAGCATCGTGAGGTTATGGCTCCCTATTTGTTGCACTGGCAGGCTATGCTTTGGGCTAAAGAAGTTGGTCTATCAAGATATGATTTTTGGGGAGTGGCGCCGGAAGATTCAGCAGCCGATCATTCATGGTCTGGTCTAACTCGATTTAAGTTGGGTTTTGGTGGACAGCGCGAGTCGAACTTGGGAACCTGGGAGTTACCTGGTAGTAAATTTTGGTACGGGGCTTATAAAATAACGAAACGATTTTTTTGATTCAAATTTGATGTTTGTAAACAAAACCGGCCATCCATTGGCCGGCTTTTTGGCATTTTGGGGGTTATGGGAAGGCTACTTCATCTGCTGTTGTTCGATAGAAGGTTGAAGTGTCAGAGTTTGACGTGAGCGGAAGGCTAGTAGCACTGTCAGAGAAGCACCACCAACAAATAATGCAGCCGCCACAGCTTGAGGCCAGGTGAATTTGTGAGTGATAAAAATTGCTGACAGAACATTAGTTACCAGTGTGGCTAATACTAGTAGAGTGGCCACGTAGGTAGCAGGTGCTCGCTTTAGTGCTGAGTACCAAGTTATGACATAGCCGAGTAGTAGGGCGCTGGTAAGTAGTGTCCAGCCCCATTCCGCACCAGAGACTGCAGTCAGATTAGGCAAACCTTCTGTGACTAGTAAATAGACAATCAACGCAGCTGAACCAATGATCATTCTAGCCCCAGATACGGTTATTGCTGAGAGATCAGTTAGTAGTTTTTTGGCCAGGACGTTTTCGACAGACCACATTAAAGTCGCTCCCAGGATCATTAGTTCACCAATATTGAATTCGAAGCCTTTGAATCCACCAATCAGTAAGTTGGCGCCGAATAAAGCGATTATTCCGAGCCATTGCAAGACGGACACTCGCTCCTTTAAGAGTGGGACAGCCATGATTGCCACCCAGATAAAAAGTGTCTTATGTATGAGTGCAGCGCTAGTTGCACTGGTCATGGTTAGACCGGTGAAGAACAGAACGAACGGAATAGCACCTCCAATCAAACCAACTGCCAGGAGTGTTAGAATCTGACGTTTCGAAAGCTGTGACAATTCGTGGCGTTTTTTTAATGCCAAAAGTATTCCTACTAATGCTATGGCGACTAAGGCATTTTTTAAGGTTGTATAAGCGACCGGAGAAGAGAATGAGTTCAAAGCAAACTTAGCAAGAAAGGTGTTGGTGCCAGAAATCGCTGCCGTTATTAGAGCGAGAATAGTGGCCCCTCGGATGAGATCTGGAGTTTTAATCATAACGATTTGCAGGTTAATGACCGGTGAATTATACAGTCTAGTCCTTATCCGGCAAATTATTACGTTATTTGTATTGAGAGGGTCAATATCAAAAAATACCGTCTTGCCGAACGGTGTTTTTTACGTCTACTGTCTATTTAGCAGCTTCGAAGTAGTCGCAATGGCCGTTGGTATCGACCTGGCCGTACTTTTCGACTGCTTCGGCGAACGAGTCTCCCTCGGGTACGCAAGCGTTGACGCCATTTTCTGTCTTAAAGTTGCGACAGTTTTAGCATTGCGTACTTTCGTCCGCCCAATCCTTCTTGTAGTTCACGTCTTCCGACATATCTTATTCTTTAGTCGTTAGTTAATTTATCGATCACTTCGCCGACCACATCCAACCGGAGTAGGTTAAGTCCGCGACCGTCAGCTCTCTTAATGGCGATTAGTTTGTCACCTTGCTCGATACCTAGCTCGCGTCGGAGGTCGCAGGGGATAGCAATCTGGCCTTTGTCGGTGACGGTCACTAGATTAAAGCCTCTCGTTTTTTTGTTACATATTCCTGAGGTCATAAGGTCTTTATAAGATTATTCTTGTTTATCTTACTTGATTGACCAGGTTTGTCAAGGGTTTAGATATTTAGTACCTTCTGCTACCCTAATTGGGTATACGAATCTTTTTTATAAATTTATGGTCTATGCGTTCAGAACAGGAAAATGAGGTCATCTATCAAGGGGACGGTTGGATAATGGTCCGCACTGACGACGATAATCTGTTTGATGTTCTTTATGGTGAGGGCTACGAGAGGGTGGTGCTCGTGAACGAGCTGGCCGACGGTACCTTTGAGTACATCATAGGAAAGAAATCGGAGGATGTGGTTGGTTTTCCGGTTGGACCAGAAACCGAGATCGGAACTTTTCTCTTTGAGTTGAACAAGCTTGAAATGGGGTGGAAGGGGAGCAATTTGTATGGTGGGGCACCGATGAATACAGATGGATCCCGTTCCATTCTTACGCCCCATACTGTCGCTAGCCTTATCAATTTTACGATTCGTGAAGGCACTGCCATCCGTTCATCAGATTCGGGCATGTCAAAAAAACAGGAGGGAGAGATTGATCCCAGCCTAATTTTTGATGAGGCTATTCTTGATTTTCAAGTAGACGCGGAACGATTGGGCAGAGTTAATTACGTTAATTTGGACAATGCCGCCACTACTCCACCTTTCTTAGCAGTACAGCGTGGTGTCGATGACTATCTGGTAACCTATGGATCTGTCCATCGTGGAGCGGGGATCAAGTCTAAGGTCTCAACGGATGTTTACGAGCGAACTCGTGACGTCATTAGGGATTTTGTGGGAGCACCAGAAAATTTTTACGTTCTATTTACTGGCAATACCACCGGTGCAATGAATACGGCGGCTTACTTCTTCTCCTTTCTTGAAGGTAAGGTCGCCGTGTCTCAGATCGAGCACAGCTCCTCGTGGTTGCCGTGGATAAAGACAGAGGGGGAGAAGTCATTAGGGAACAGACGTGTTGAATTTCAACACCTGCCCGAAGTTCAGGAACATATACAAGAGGCCGGACGAGAGATGGTCTTACGATATTCACTTGACAAGAATGGAGAATTTGACCTCGATGGAATCGAGGAGATGTTGAAGTCCAACAATATAAAAGCTTTCGTTCTGACCGCGTCGTCGAATCTTACCGGATACCGCCCTGACATCAGAAAGATAGGCGAGATTGTTCATCGTTATGGCGCTTATTACATTGTTGATGCCTGTCAGTTTTTGCAGCATCACAAGATAGACATGATGGAGATGGGGATCGACTTTTTGGCCGCGTCAGGACACAAGTTTTACGCTCCTTACGGTGGCGGATTTCTGATAGGTCCGAAGATTTTTTTGGATCAGTTTTTACCCTATCAGATTGGTGGTGGAAATCTGCCATATATAACAAAGGAGGGCGTTTTCTTGCGCTATAAAAATCAGCTGGCGCATGATCCTGGCACTCCGAATGCTATAGGAGCTGTCGCTATGTCGGTAGCCTTGGAGAAGCTTAAGGAGATAGGAATAGACAGAATTGAGGCCTACGAAAGTCGTCTGACGAGAATAGCCTTTGATGCACTCAAAAAGAATCCGAAGGTTCGTATTCTGGTCAGTGATCTGCATTTAAGCACCGTGCTTCCTTTTGTGGTGGATGGGTTTGACTCAAAAATTTTTGCCGAGAGACTGAATAGAGAATTTGGAATCGGCGTCCGGGCCGGAAGCTTTTGTGTTTATGATGTTGTGAGGGAATTACTCGGCATAGAGGACGAATCAAAAGTTATTGAGGCCGTTGAACGTGGTGACACCATGCTGATACCGGGAGTGATCAGGGCGTCTTTTGCTTTATGCAATACCGAGCGTGATGTAGACAGGCTTGTACAGGCCGTCAATTTTATTACCGAAAATAAGAATTGAATTTTATGTCACATGAAGGTTTTGCCGAATCACTTTTCACAGAAACGCCGGATATTCCAGATACGGATGATTTGTTGGAGGAGATCGAGTCAATTGACGGAGATTTTGAAAATAAGGAGGTCACAGAAGAGACAAAAGAAAGGTGGCGCGAGATTTTGCGTCAGATCCCAGTTGCAGTGAATAATTTTTATGGTGATCCGGTACTTCAGTGGAAAAACACGATAGAAAAATTGAGAGAACTCGAGACGAGCCGACATGCCGGCCCCGTGGGTCTCATAATGAAGGGTAGGCTAACCCCAAAGAAGGTGGCCGAGCTTAAGGAAAAGAAGGAGGGGGGCCTTAATCTGGTAACACTGATCTCTATTTCTGAGCTGCCTTCCCTGGAGGGTACTGGGTCGGAGCATCGATATGAGAATATCAAGCTGCTTGAGCAGGCTGGGGTTCCGGCGATTGCCTATATTCGTCCGATGATGCCACCTTTTAATACCTCCGAGGAGATAATCAACGGAATGTTTCGGCAGCTGAAGGAGGCTGGATGCAAATATGCTGTAACCTCCGGATTCCGTGGTGATGAGGCGTTGGTTAGGAAGATGTCACCCGATGAGCAAGTTCAGTGGGCTATGAGGGTTAAGGTGATGCCAGGAGAGGTCTATCAGCGCATAAAGAAACATGCAGAGGAAAACGGAATTCAGCTCTTTACTCGTACTTCATGTGCGGTTTCTGTGGCTACAGGTGATCAGTCTACGTTTAATCCCTACTACAACAGCCCTAACCTCGTTAAGTGTGCCGAGTTGGGTTGTCCGATCCAGGACACCTGCGGTCCACAGCCGCAACCAAGGGACGGATCGCTGGAATTGGTTCGTAGGCTGGGTTTCGAGGTGGAGTTTGTTCCCGCTCAAAATGGAAAGAAATGTGGTATAAGTGGTGAAAGTCGACTAAAGTGTCCTTCCTGTTGCACCACATGTTATTTTTCCAAAAACATTCCGCATTTGCTTGTGAAGGGCAATGTAAGTCTTGGTGATCTTTCGTTCATTCGTTTTACAACTGGAATGTTAGCCATGCAGCCAGGTAGGAACGATGACGGAAGTAAGGAAGTCGGTCGTGTTAGGTTTCCTAACAATCCCGAAATAGATGACGTTCAGACGCTCAATAGTTGGTGGCCAGTCTCGAGAAACATCGCTAAGTGTTTTGGATGCAAATACTGTATCGTCGACGAATACTACAACGAGACGGGGGAAAATCAGGAGGTAGGATTTCCGCCGGCGAATTTGGTGGACAAAATGTTTCCCGAAGACAGTAAAGAGTAATCGTTGATTATGAAGGAAGGCATGGAACAACCAGGAAGTCATGGTCACGGTTGCCCGGTGGGATGTGAGTATTGCGTTATAACAAAGGTGGAGTCGCGGCGTTCATTGTGGAATGAACGTACCTTGTTGGGCATCAATAAGGCCGTCACGATTCTTAATCCACCACCAGATCTACGGAATGAAGATGCCAAACGTGAGTTTTATGAGTTTCCACCCGAACTATTGCGCGGGGACTTTGTCGGGTTCAATGCGATTTCTGATCCGTTTTGGCCGAGGTTTAAGAATGAATTGGAATGGTTTCTGGAAAAGGTCGCGCCTGAGGCCAAGGCGGTTACTTGCGTCACTAAGTGGAGTCCGTCGGTACGACTATTGGACAGATTGGCCGAGATCCCCAACTTTCGTCTGATAGTGTCGATTACTGGACTTGATGGTCTTGAGCGTACCAAGACCGTTCAGAGATTGGCACTTTTGGATGCCGCAAAACAGCGGGGCATTAAAGCCTTTCCCATAATTCATCCGTACATAGCCGGAATGTCGGATTTGTCGTTTCTGCCGCATCTTAAGGAATTGGGTTACGATGAGGTTGATGTTAAGGGTTTGCGGTACAGCCATGACACCATGTCATCGTGGATGCCATCCGAGGGGCGTGTTCTTTATGAGGGTACGAATGAAAGTGAAGTACTTCCAGAAGACGGTTGGAGGGAGAAAGTTGAAAATGCAGGAATAAAATTATCTGGTCTGAAGTCTTGGTATCGGCGTGACTTTGAGTCGCTGACTCCACACCTTTCTCGTGAGGAAGCAGAGGGGTTAGTCAGTCAGATTTTGGAGAGGGCTAACGTCACATCTTCTGATACCGATCAGGCGGTTCTCGATGAAGCTATAAAAAGGAGAATGTAGCCGGTGAAGTTTTTGTAAAAGGGGTTAGACTCCTTCTATACATCAGGTGTCATAGAATTCAAAAAGCACCGGCCAAGAATAGGCAGGTGCTTTTGAGAAGTTCGGAAGGTCCAGGTTGGACCCTCCCGATTCAGCCGCCGGATATTGCGTCCGGCGGACTTTTGGGGCTTTTGTCCGGGTGGCTAGGCCGGACTAGACGACGAAGCGCTGGAAGATCGCCAGCACCTCCTCGGGGGTGAGGCACGAGGATGAGTTGTCCTCGTTCCTCGGGCTCCCGCCGATGGAGGTTCCTCCACCCCAGGTCCTGGAGAGGTCCTGGTTGGGGTTCTTCGCCTGCTCGGCACGACCGAGCTCGCCGAGGATGGTGTCCTCGAACTGTTCGACGGCCGTGACCGGCCGAGCCTTCGAACCCGGTCCCATGGGGGCGGCGACGAGGTCCGACGCCTTGGCGACGGTGTACATCAGACCGCCGCCGCGGGCCTCCTGATACAGGAAGCCCAGGACCAGCCCCGCTCGGTAAAAGCCATCGAACGCGGTCGATGACTCCACTGGTTGCCACCCGGTGCGGGCCGACCACCCGTAGCCCCTCGAGATCTCCTCACGCACAGGGCGCTCGGAGATCTCGAGCTCGCCCGCGAGGAAGGCCGAGACCTTCCCGACGAACTCCTCGAGCATCTCGAGGGATTGGGCCGGAGCGTCCTTGCCCCACGGCGGGGTGATCTCGCGGTGCAGCGGGTGCGCCGCGAATATCGGCCCGTGGGCGTCGGTCCGCCCGATCTGGGTGACGAGGTCTTCGACCTCCGGCTCCCAGGCCCGAAGCGGGTTGGCCAGGAGCCACACCGACAGAACCGTGTCCGCGTCGATGTCGTTGACGCAGACGACGGTCTCCTTGTCGACCGGCAGGCCGAGGCAGATCGCCTCGCGGACCTGCTCGCAGGTTGCCCTCGTGACCAGCCGGAGGCATCCGGCATGGTGGTCGAAGGAGAATCGGCGGCCGACCGCGTCGACGGCCGGGCCCTGAACGTAGCCGTCCAAGGCGATTGAGTTCGGCGGGAGCTTCTCGAAGGGCACGGTCGCGCCCTTCGAGAAGCTGATGTTGAGGGTGGTGATGGCGATGTTGATCGTCATGTCTCAATCCTCCGGGGCCGTGCTCTCGCGTCGGCCCCTAGCTGTGGTCTCCTCAAACTATCCGCTGTTTTGCCGTTCCCTCGCAGGAGCGGCCTCCTCCCTAATGAGAGGAGCGTGGGTCGACACAGGGATATGTCAACGTTCTCCCACTGGGCCCTTCTGTCCGCTTCCTCGAGAGGAATGCCGGACAAGGTGGGCTTTCACCTGGCCATTTGCCCCTTCAGTGGGGCCCACAGGAAGGCCAGCACCCTTTCGTTTTCGGGGTATTTCCCCTTTATATCTAATTCGCTCCCGTTTTTTTGGTCGAGAGCGGTTACTTTTTCAAAGTCCCGATTCACCTTAGGTTTTCGCCTCCGGTGGTCGGCTGCTTCAGCCTGACGTAGGACTATAGCACAGGATTAAAGTTTTGTCAAGGCTGAAGTGACATATCCATTCAGTATGAGTTCTTTTTGCTCGTATTTGTCATGTTTTATGACAAATAACATCGATAAGTAGTTTTTAACCCCGTCATATTTTTGGCGAAGGTGGCTTTTTCGTATGTGATTTCAGGTTTAATTGAAATTAAGCTGTTATCCCTCGGTGAGATAGATTTAAGCTCAAAAATGCAAAAACCCCACGGTTATGGGGTTTTTGCATGGTGCACCCGCAAGGAATCGAACCTTGATCTTGGGCTTCGGAGGCCCACGTTCTATCCGTTGAACTACGAGTGCGCTGCTTATTTTGTTCATCTAACTCGAGTGATGGTAGCCGACAAGGAGTGATAAATCAAGAAGCTAGGGTCAAATTTTGGATTTCATTTTTCTACTCTTTACTTCTGGGTCCCGGATACTGTTCGACTCGCTACGCTCGCTCACAGTTCCGGGACGACAATGTTTTAACTTGTCATCCCGGAAGGCCGAGCAAGGCGAGGTCTATCCGGGATCCAGAAGCCAATCCCAATCTTTTGCTTCTGGGTCCCGGATACTGTTCGACTCGCTACGCTCGCTCACAGTTCCGGGACGACAGTGTTTTAACTTGTCATCCCGGAAGGCCGAGCAAGGCGAGGTCTATCCGGGATCCAGAAGCTAATCCCAATCTTTTTTGCCTCTGGGTCCCGGATACTGTTCGACTCGCTACGCTCGCTCATAGTTCCGGGACGACAGTGCTTTAATATGTCATCCCGGAAGGCCGAGCAAGGCGAGGTCTATCCGGGATCCAGAAGCTAATCCCAATCTTTCTGCTCCTGGGTCCCGGATACTGCTCGCTACACTCGCGGTTCCGGGACGACAAAAGGAAAGATGTCCAGCTCAAAGTCCGGGACGACAAAGGAGGTGAATGAACACAACGTTAAAAAGTTTTTGAAAAATTAGATCAAAAACCACCGGATAATCGGTGGTTTTCCCCAAAACGAATTTCCACCCTACTTCACTCGTCCCTTGCCGGCGCCGTAAGTATCTTCAGTAAGTGAAGTAGTAAGTGGAGGTTGTGATAGGGAGAAATCTTCATTGATATCTTTGTCGGTTGCATCGAGAGTTGTAGCGTCGACCAAAGTCGGGATACGATCGCGTTGACTGGCAGTCGGGACAATGGTTACGTCAAAGCTGATTTCGACTTGATCAACTGTTTTAGGCAACCAGTTGAGTTGCCAAACAATATTTCGTTCGGCTGAGTCGTAGCTAATCTCACCGGCACTAACTTGTGAACTTCCAGTCCAGCTAACATTGTCTGGTAAATGAGCTGATAGTTTTAGGTCGGTCAGATCATGAAAAGAATTTGTAATAGTCCAAACGGCTCGGTAAGTGGTTGGTTGATCAACCTCGGGGGGTAGAAGTCCAGAACCAACTGGCACACCTTCTTCGTCGTAAAACCAGGCCGCAGCAGAGATAGTTGTGTCACTTAGTACCTTTGCTAGGATCGGTTGTGACTTAGTGGTTTTGTTGACCACATCTCCATCAACTGACTTTACTTCAGTTTCAATCCAACCAGTTAGTGACCAGTTTCCAGTTTCGGTAGGTGGTTCAGCTGAGAGGGGAACAGAAAATTCAATCACTCCTTCTTCGTCAGCTTCGATTCGTGCTAGGGACGGGATTTGCTTTGATGTCCAAGTAATACGACCATCGTTTAATTGTCCGTTGGACTCATCTTCCAGCTCATTCCAGAGAATTAGTCCGGTTTCTGGTGACGAGTTTAATTGAACTGAGACCTTAATATTGCCAAGACTAGCTTTACCGGTGTTGCGATAGCTGATCGAGTAGCGAAGTTGATCTCCAAGTCGGACAGCTTGGTCATTAGATCGTCCGTTCAACACCATGGCCGCCACTAATTCACCTTGCAGTACTTCAACAGTGGCTGAGGCTTCAGCTTGTGCTACGAAATTTTCAGTTGCATCGGTGTAGCCGATCTTTGTAGTTGCAGTTACGTTGCCATGTGCTTCGGAGGCGAAGGCACCAGTCACTTTTACTGAACCAGTTCCGTACGGTTCGACTGTGCCGAGGTGCCAAATAGAGTATGAATCGTCGGAGGCGGTTGGCTCACTCGATTCGGGGATAAATTCTGGTGGGTAGGATGCGACAATAGCGATATTTTCAATTTGACGATTTGAATCATTACGATAGTTAAAAGTAAGTTCGACTTGATCACCAGGTAGAGATTTTTCTGGACCGATCGCTTCGATTTCTATAACTGATCCGGAGATTAGTATTCCTTCTGTTGTAATTTTTTGGAATTCAGAACTAAAGTTGGCCGGTCGATAAGTAAAAATTGTTTGAATGTCATGTTCTGTATCGAGAGGAGAGAGAAAAGAACCGGTGAAGGTTAATTGTCCTCGTCCCCAAGGTGGCAAAGAGCCGATCATGTAGGTGTGACCGTCTTCGAGCTCCGGGTCCGAAGAGGTTAAAAAGAATCCGTCAGGTAATCGTAATTCTAAGGTAGCTGTGCCTAATGGAGTGTCCGAGGAGTTCTTGTAGCGAATAACAAATTCGGTTTCTGCACCGCTCTTAACTTCGGTCGGTCCTTCGATTGACATTGTTACTTGATCTCCAGTGAAGCCGGACTTTGAGCTACCAAAGAACAAAAATCCGATCCAAGAGGCGGCGGCCAGCACAGCCGTGAAGATTAGTAGTCCGATCAGGATTTTTTTTGGAGTAGAATGGCGAACCTTCTCAAAGTGAGACATGTCCTCATCACCTTCTTGGTCTGAATCTCGATCAAAGTAGATTTCAGTTAACTCTTTTTCTATTTCATCACCATCAATAATTGGCATTTTTTCGGCAACTTCTGGTGGTAGAATTTTTGATAAATCAGCCGTGGGTGTCGTGGGAGCTACTGGGGTAGTTGGGACAGCTTTGGTGACTGATTCTTGTGGGGAAATAACCAAAAGTTCAGACTCCGATACAGGTGGAGTCGGCTTAGTTGGTGGATTGACGGTAGACTTTTTGGACGGTTTCTTGCTGGCCTTAGTCGATTTACTTCGACGAGACTTTTCAAATTTGCCAGCAGTCTTAGACTTCGGATCTTTTTCCTCCTTCTTTTTTGGCATAGTTGATGAGCTAGCGAATCGGCATCTCTCCCATGACACCAAAGAAAAGGTCATGGGTCAGTGTTGCGCTGGCGACCTCACGGCCGCGTTCGTCAGTTTCGTGATCGGGAGAAGACCAAATAGTAGAGTAGCCGCGCGGTAGGTCTACTGTAGAGATAAGTTCAGCTGGCACAGCTCCAGATTGTTTTTGAATCAGTAAGGAATAATTTAGTCGTCGACTCTCGCTACTATTGGTCAGTTTGGTGTAAAGCGAGGAGATTAGACTACCTTGAGGACCTTGGAGTTCTACGGTACCTGGAGGAAGTTGATAGGTAAGGGAAATTTCACTAGTTTGACCTGGATCAGTTTGGACCCAGTTACCAAAAACAGTTTTGCCATTTTCGGTTGTTGTTCGTGTTCCAGAACGACGGTCAAGCAGTTCTTTATCTTGGATCCGAGCTAAGGTCGGATCCTGTACATAATCAGGATCTGGTAATTTGAAGAGTTTAGGGTCCGGGCTTTCAAAGCCATTCGCTTCGACGAGCGTACTACCAAGTGGTACGTAAACACGTAAATAGTCCACATTGCGTACGCCAGTAAAAGTTTCGCCTTTGATGCCATTATGAGTTCGAGTCACAGTTAGGGTGACCAAAGCCGACCCATCAGCCAACACCTTGGCGTCATGTCTGATCTGTTCGGTCATAACCGAGTCGGTTTTCTGTCCGGCAATGTTCGAGTGAACTAGTTGTAGGTAGTCACCAGGGGAAGTTCTGATTTCACCTGACCAACCTAGTTCGACTGAACGATTTTGCATATCCGGATCATTGAACCACATCTGAATTTCACGATCGGCTAGCGAGTTACTTACTGCCTCAGCTAGTGGTAGATAGTCGTCACGTTCAGCGTTCATGACTAGGTCGAGAATTATCGGCGCTAGATCGGAAATGATTTGCTTTGGTTGATTTTCTTCACGGTTGTAGTCAAGCTCAACTTCACGCTGTGTTTCAGTCATGAAGTTTTCAGAAGAAAGAGCAACTTCATATTTCGGCATTTCGATCGGGCCGACCACAGCCAGCAGTCGTTCCATTACATTGGCGTTGATTGCAATTACTCCATCAACAGTTGGTCCACCACTTTTTTCATAAAACCAGGCCAGACGTTGAGCGGAGGTTGGGAAGTCAGGTGACCAGTTGGCATCCTGGAATTGCCAGTGTGGGTTGATGAGTCGCAGCGGGCGAGGGGAGACCAATTTTTCAGTGAGCGATCCTTGTAGGTCATACGATCCACCGCCTGGTATTTCGAGATTGGTAACTTTGCCCTGATTAACATCGAGCAAAGCGAAGCTACCAATGAATCCACCCGTCGGTCGTAATTCAGAGTCGTTTTGGAAAACTACTAAGTAACGTCGAGGCTGCTCTGATCCGACCAGTAAAGCCAGGAAGCCAGCCATGTGAGTGAGTTGATCCATACCACCAACTATTCGTGGTAGTTCAGATTTGGCCTGACCGAGCGTGTCACGGTATTCAACTGGCAGCGACTCTGGGGACATCAGAGCCACAGCATCGTTGGCTCGCATCAAATGAGGCATGGCTCTAGAAAGTTGTATCTCGAGTCCACGTAATTTCTCTGATGGAGAGACATTAGATTCCAATACATCAAGCCCTGAGGCTAGTTTTTTGCCACCGGCCGTCAGTTGATCACCGACTACAAGCATGAGTCCAGCCGTTGAAATATTACTCGATGGAACTATCGAACCAGCGGCGGTTAGTACAGAAGATAAGATACCAAGTCGGTTTTTTATTTGAGTGAAATGTTCTTCAGCTTGACGGAAGGCAGCCTGAACTCCGTTAAAGTCACTGGTTTGAGCAGCGGTTTGCGCCAGCTTTAGGCTTTCCATGGCTTGAAGGCCCTGGTCCATGGTGTCGGCCTTGATCAGATTCAACGAACCGAACGATTTATAGATACCTAGCGGTAGTAATACAGCCAAAGCTAGCGAGGCTAAAGCCCAAACTGGGGCTAGTCGTAGACGAGGTGTGGTTAGTTTGGCTGGTAGTAGTTTGTCTAAATTTGGTTTGGGTAAATGAACGACTGGCAGAGTCGGTAGTTTTAGTTTGGTTGTTGGTTTGATTGGTTTAGTTACAGCAACTGGCGATATTTTGATAGTTGGATTTTTGACTGGGGTTGGGAGTAGTGAAATCAATGGCTGTAAAGTCAATCGATAAATGAGTACCATCACAGTTTGCAGAAGGGCTAAGACAGTCAGTTCGGCCATTGGATGTCCTTCGAAGAAGTTTCGGATGGTGATGGTTACAGCATGAATCAGTGTCAGAGCCTCCTTTGGAGGTAGATCGCGCCAACCCCTAGGTCGAATAGAGACCGATCGGTGGCGCATTTCTTTTAAATAGATCCGTTCGTCAAGCATCATCTGCCACTTGTTTGGTAAACGACGTTTGGTTTGGATTAGCTTGGTTTTTTTTGGTTGGGGAGTCGGGTGAACCTCAATCAATGGTGGTTTTAGGTTGATGACAAATGGCGAAAAACGACGCTCCCTTTCGGGTCGTTGAGTTTCTTCCATTCGCAACAGCTCTGGTATTGTGGTGTTGGTATCGTCAGGTTGTCTGTTGATGTCGTTCATCGTTCTTTTGTAGACTTTGTTCGTAGATGGCCAATGTGCGAGCGGCCGTGTCACGCCAGCTGTAGCAAGTGCATTGGATTCTTCCAGCTTCGATCAGTTTAGTTCGCAGTCCTTCGTCATCAGCTAGTCGCGACATGGCTGTTACCATCGACTCGATGTCCTCCGGGTCGAAGTAGAGAGCAGCTTGACCCAATGTCTCTGGCAGACACGACTGATTTGAAGAGACGACCGGTAATCCGTAGCTCATCGCTTCAAGCGGCGGGATACCGAAGCCTTCACATAGTGACGGGAAGACGTAGAACGATGCGTTGCGATACAGATCGGCCAGCTCTTCGTCGCTGGCTCGTCCGAAGAATGTCACTCCCAGGCCAAGTTGTTCGCGAGTCATCTCTTTCTGCAGTCGTTCGTAGAAGTAGTCGTTGGCCCCGACTAGCACCAGGCTATAGTTTTCGTGACCTTGCCGGCGAAATTGATCGAATCCTTTGACCAGACGTTCCAGATTCTTATGCGGATAGGCGCTGCCGACGTAGAGAGTATAAGGTTTCTTTGGTGCAGATGTTCGTTCGGTCGATTCGTTCTTGTTCTCATTATTGCCAAAGTTTTCAGAGCAGGCGCAATCGGTCACAATAATCGACTTATTTTTTGTTCTCGGGAAAAGTTGTTCGATTTCTTTTTTGGTTGTTCTGGAGACAGTCAAAATGGTTTTGGCTCGTCGAAGTGCATTGGCTATGACTAAGCGGTAGGCCAGAAATTTCAGTCGGTAGATCAGTGGGTTCAGAGTCGTGGATCGTACGGTCGGAAAACGTAGTAGGATCAGATCATGCACTGTCGTGATAAATGGCCGGCGGTATAGGATTGGTACATTGAAGTGAGGAAAGTGCATCAGGTCCAGATGAAAACGGCGCAGAAACAACGGGAAAAGGATTTGTTCATTTAGGGAATAGCAGCGATATTCAGCCAATTCCTTACGAAAGTTCGGTGTTGTCGGCTGATAATCATCGAAGTTTTCCCGACGTAGAAAGATCACGTACTCGTTCCGGTCGTCGAGTTGTTCGAGGTGGGTAATTAGCTCACTGACGTAACGCCCCAGACCTTTGCCGATTGTGCCGTAGAAACGGGCGTCAATGCCGATCTTCATGGTCATGTTCAGCTAATTCCGGATGTCTATTAGAATCGTCGTTTTGGTTCCAAATACAATATGCATATTATAGCAGAAGACGTGTCTGGATTTAAGTGGAGTTCGATTCATGTGAGCATGTAAGTTTGTTGCCACTTTGTCATCGGTTCCAAATTAGGTATGCTGACTTTAGATGGGGGCATAACTCGGCCTAAATAAGCCTGTATGGTTATGCAGAATGAAGAGCTTTATAGAAAATATCTTTCTGGGCGTCATTGGGATAATCATCCCACTTCTCATGCTCAAAAGTTTGCCGACTTTTTGCTCTCGGACGGATTTCGTGGCCGTCTAGTTGATCTTGGTTGTGGGAACGGTCGAGATGCAGCTGTCTTTTGTCATCGGGGGATTGAAGCCTGGGGTATTGATCTCTCTGAAGAGGAGATTGCCATGGCCAGATCAAAACATCCGAACTGTCGGTTCGAGGTTGGCGATGCTGAACAGTTTGATTTTGTCGATTGTAGTATTGGAGCTCTTTTCATGATTAATGTGGTGCACTATCTGGATAAGCATCGAGCTCTTAAGGAGGCTCATCGCGTACTTCAACCTGGCGGTTTTTTCCTGATTCATTTCAATACAATGATAGCGGATCAATATGGTCGGGTTGACTATGCACAGGACGAAGCAGAGATTTTTAGATTGATTAAAAATTTTGAAGTCGTCCAAAAAAATTCTCTTGTGCGAGTTGATTCAACTCCGATCGTTCATACGCATGCAATTCTCGAATTAATTTTGAGAAAGTCATAAGGTTTATTTTTCAGAGTAAAAAAGATCGTTGTAAGACGATCTTTTTTGTCTGTCCGAACTATTTTTTGATTTCGGCGAAGGCATGTTCCAGTCGGTCAGCACTGAGGTCCCAGGTGAATTGGCTGGCTCTGGTCGGTCCGGCCTGACGGAGATGTCTTTCCAGCTCTGCATCGTTTAGGATGGTGTTGATAGCCCAGGTTATCTCTTCAGTCCGATCGGGGTTAACTAGTAGTCCAGCCTCGCCAACCACCTCGGGTAAGGAGGTTGTACTACTGGCGATGACCGGTGTACCGCAGGCTAGGGCCTCGAGCACTGGCATGCCGAAACCTTCGTAGAAAGATGGGTAAACAAAGGTGGTTGCAGCTGAGTAAAGTGCTGGTTTATCATTTTCATCGATGTAACCAAGAAATTTGATTTTGTCTCGTTTATGTGACATTTTGGCAGTTTTGAAGATCTGGTTATACAACCAGCCTCGTCCACCAGCTAGTACTAGTTCAGTCTCGCCGGTGTCGGCTCGATCGAAAGCTTGGATGATTCCGATTACATTTTTGCGTGGTTCCAACGTGGCCAGAAATAAAACGAACTGTTCAGATAGACCGTATTTTTTTCGTATGTCGGCGGTCTCGGCGATGGCAAGTGGGTGATAAAAATTAGTATCTACACCAGGATTGACTACCTGTATAAGGGCTTCATCTAGATTGAATACCTCAACTAAGTCCTCCTTAGTATGATTCGAGGCTGCGATTACAAGTGCCGCCTGATTTAGCACACGTCGTAGTCCTGTCAGACGGTTGCGTAATCGATGTTTACAAGAGAAGAATTCTGGGCGTCGAATGAAGGATAAGTCGTGGACCGTCAGTGTATAGGGTTGATGAGTTGCTAGAAAGTTCAGATCTGGTAGGTAGGCTAAGTCGAATTCACCAACCATCTCTTCTAGTTTAGGTCGGCCGGTTAGGAAGATTGATAGGTTCAATAGGCGATTTGAGCGGCGAAAAAAGTGATGAGTGGTCGAGTTATCCGACAATGGAATGTCGACTGGAAACGGCAATCTTGAAGAATTGCAAAAGAGGGCGTATTGATGCGCCCCCCTTTCTATTAGACGCCGTATTAAGTGCAGCGTATAAAGTGGCACTCCGGTCCTCTGTGGTTCTAGGAGTGGCCGGATATCGATCGCGATTCTCATGCTTAATTGGTAATTTTCAGCCCTGACTCGACTTTTAGTAGTCGGTTGGATGATTGCATCAAAAATCCTTCTTCATTTTTGAGATGTTCTTGATAAGCATCGCGAACGAAGTCTTTAATCCGTCTTTTAAAGACGTCTGTATCAAACTGTTCAGCATGTTGGCGAATTTTTTGTGAATCGAATTTTTCTGGCTCGAACCTGATCACGCAGTTAGCTAATTCTTCCCAACTTTGATCTTCCAAGAAGGTGCCGGTCACTCCTTCAATGACTGTTTCTAGTGCTCCACCTCGTCGATAGGCAATAACTGGACGACCGGCGGCCATGGATTCGACCGGAGTAATGCCGAAGTCCTCGTCTTGCGGATGAAGATAAGCGATGGCTCGAGCGTAGAGTTCCGCCTTTTGTCGTTCATTGACTTTGCCGACGAATTCGATGTTTGGTCCAGCCATTCGGCGTAGCGTCGAGAAGGATGGTCCTTCACCGAAGATCTTGAGTGGAATGCCGAGTTTGTTGAATGCTCTGACTACAACATCGAATCTCTTGTAAGCCACCAGTCGGCCGCCGGCCAGATAGTAGTCGTCGACTCGTGGAGAGATTGAATAGTTGTGCGTGTCAACCGGTGGATGAATGACTGTGCTGTCGCGTCGGTAGTATTTGGCGATTCGGTGGCGTACTGCTTGGGAGTTGGCCACGAAACGATCGACTCGATCGGCGGCATTACGATCCCAAGAACGAATACTTGATAGAAGTAGTGGCATCATTGATCTAACCGGACGTGGTAATCCGATTTCGTTGATGTAGGTGTGAGTGTCAGACCAAAGGTAGCGAGTAGGTGTGTGGCAGTAATTGATGTGTAGTGTCTCTGGTTTAGTAATAACTCCTTTAGCGAAGGCTGATGTGCTTGAAAGCACTAAATCGAAATCATTAAGGTCATATCCTTCGGTCGCTGCCGGCATGAGTGGCATCAGCCATCTAAAGCGACGTCTGGAAAATGGAATTCGTTGTAGAAAGGAGGTCCGAATGTCGCCTCGGAAGGTCTTTCCAAAGCGTTTTTTGTCGTGCAATAAGGCGAAGATTGGTGCCTTAGGCCAGACTTCGTGGAAGGTCTTGAAGACACGTTCGGCACCACCGTCTTGGATTAGGTAGTCGTGAACTAGGGCGATTTTCATGAAGTAGATCGGTCAGGGGTATGGTGAACAACGTTGCTTCTGGTCGGTTTTTTGGTTGTGTCTTAGCAAGACCCTGTCTTAGGCGATTGTTTGGCGGGTCAGGATCACAATTGGTGTCTTGATCAGGATCGATAGGTCGAGCCAAGGTGACCAGTTTTCGATGTAGTAGGTATCAAGTCTGATCTCATCTTCGAATGATAGATCACTTCGGCCGGAGACCTGTGCTAGGCCGGTGATTCCGGGTTTGATGGTGAAGACCCGCCGATGATGTTCTTTGTATTTTTCGACCTCCTCCGGTAGATGTGGTCGTGGACCAACGAGCGACATATCACCCTTTAGTACCATAAATAGTTCAGGTAGTTCATCGATCGAGTATTTACGAATAAAGCGACCGACACGCGTGACACGCGGATCATCTTTGATTTTGACTAACGGTCCGTCTTTACGTGTGTTTAGTTCTGCTAATTCATCGTAGCGCAGAAAATGTTGGTCACGCTTCATTGACCTGAATTTTACGTAGGTGAATGGTCGTCCATTTTCGCCGATGCGTTTAACTATCGAACCATCAGGCAATTTCGAGAAGAAGATCGTTCCCTTGGAGTCGATCTTGATGGCGATGGCTGTGATAATTAGGATGGGGGACACTAGGACGATGAGTAGAGCCGAAACAATAATATCGAAAATACGTTTGAAGATGCGACCCCAGCCGTCGAGTCTAGTACTTCGGATTTCGACCACTGGCAATCCAGCAATATCGCCGATCTCTACACCACGAACCTGAGTTGCTAATAGGTCAGCGGTGTATTTGAAGGCTAATTGACGTGAACGGGCAAAAGCCAGGATGCGTGATAATTCATCGCGATCCGTTCCGGCTCCAATGACGATAATTTCATCTAGTTGTCCAGATTTGGCTAATCGGTCGAGTTGCGACTTGGTTGCTCCGTCAAAGTGATCGAATCGACTAATCACCGAGAAGCCGAGGATTGGAAAACGACTGAAAGTCTCGGCTAATTTGTCGGCCGAACGCCGGTCGTCGTTAATAATAGCTACTCGATGTGTGCCAATGCCGTACTTGAGCAGTAATCGTTGGAGTAGACGGACGAAAATTCGACCACAGCCAACAAATAGAACAGCAAAAAACCAGACTGCCAGCACAATGAAACGTGATTCGAATAGTTCGCGGCGGAAAAAGATCAGGGCAATAGCGGTCATGATCGCTGTTGAGGACGACAAGAAAATTCGTGTCAGCTCAATGCGTAAACGGCGGGGGCCAGAGACGTTGTAGAGTCCTGCAAAGGCGAAAAATAGGACGAAAACTGAGGCTAGTCCGGTCAATAGTAGTAAGTAATCACTGAACGATATAGTTAGCACCACCGGACGGAAGTCAGTCAGCCAACCGAAGCGCAGGTTGTAGGCCGTGATTCCAGCCGCTAGTACCAGTAAGAAGTCGAACGGTACTAAGGCTGCAGTGAAGGCTAATTCTGTCCTTTTCATAGCTAAATATTCTTGGTTTACAGCGGCTTTATTTTAGCGGGGAATTCGACTCGAAGCAACCGGAGTTTTGGTGGTGCTCTTGATTGATAGGAACTCGCCTGCCCCCCGCAGCTCTACAAGAGCACGGGTGGTGGACGTTGTTAGAATCCTTGCTGTCGCTATTTAGCCCCCGAAGTTCCCCGAAGCACCGTCGCAATCGTCGGTGGTGTCGAAACAATGGAAAGAAAATGCTGGACGACGAATGCCCTGCATGAAATCTCAGAGAAAAGGTCACGACTGTTAAGGGGTCTGTACGCACGACGACTTCACCAACGGTGACGTTTTTTGTGCCACGCCAATTGCACCATTGCAATCTAAAACCCGCCACCTTCCAGTGACGGGCCATTAAACAATTAGTGTAATGTGCAATACACTAAGCAAGCTTTGAATGAACCTTCAGCCGCTTAACATCATCTTCGATACGCTTCACGCGTTCAATCGTAAAAAGCCTTTCTTGATCGAGGCATTCTAGCATCTGAGTATGCGCATCAAGAGTACTCATAACATCATCGAATCTCACATCCGCATATTCTTGTGAAGGTAGTTTGTCGATTTTTTCGTCCAGTTCGATAAGCTTTTGTATGATCTTGTTCTCATTCATAGTGTTACTATCATAGTAAATCATGATGCTGGAGTCTATCGGAGAGCGACCTTATCGCATTAGTAATTAGTGTCAAATACTTCTGATTTGAATGCGGTTTTAGAACAAAACTGACCGTCATGGCGGTTAGTTTTTGTGTAGCAGCCGTCGGAGGCTTGACTTTAATGATCTTTTCGGCTACATTTGCCTGGTCCTAAGAGGGACATTATGGCCGACCGGACGGTCGCCTTTGCCGCAAAAACAGGGTAAGGGAGGAAAGTCCGGACACCCCTCGAGCGGCAACGCCGAGGAAGCAGGTAGTCGCTAACGACGACCGGGAATAAGGTTTGACGGGCATTTCTCCTAGGAAACTGGAGAAGTCTCTGTCGGCCCCAAGCCTAGGGAAAGTGAAACAGAAAATACACCGCCCGAATCCTAGCGCAAGCAAGGATGAGGTCTTGAGTGGAGTCGAAAGACTTTCTCAAGCTGGGTAAGGTTGAAAACGTGGGGTAAGAGCCCACGCGGGACAGCCGTGTGAGCGGCGCCGTGGAAAACCCTGCCTGGTGCAAGAGCAAGTTTGGTAGCTCGCTAGAGGTCGTCGGCAACGACGATCCCAGATAGATGGCCGTCCGTCGTCAGATGTGCGTTTCGTGCGTCGGGCGACGACAGAATCCGGCTTACAGGTCGACCATGAATCGTCGAAAAATCCGCCCTTCCGGGCGGTTTTTCGTTATTGTACCCATCACTTTTTAGAATCGGAGGACTCGTTAGCCTAGTAGTCTAGCTAAACAGATCGACTTGTCCTTTGGTGATATTTTGTCATTAGACTTGATTCGTTCAGCCAATCTTCTTTTTATTTCTAGTAATGTTGGTGAATCAGTAAAGAGCAGAAGACGACCAATCAATGGGTGGATATTAATTTCGTCTTCTAGTGTCAGTAGAAAATCCACATCCTCTTGAGTCGCTGTTCGTTTGGGTGTAGTTGTCTTGGATTCACCGGACAATTTGGAGAGAGTTCGTTCTATCCTTTGGACGGCATTGATCGGCCGAGCCTGTTCAGATGGTTGTAATGGACGAACTATATTGTTGAGGTCTGGCATGTGTTGAAGATGACTGTAAAGCAGGTCGATGGTTTGGGCTCGCTCGGCCAGTTCTCGTTTCATTTTTTTGGCCTGATTTGAGTTTAGTCGTCCAATGTTTTCTGCGAGCTGCAGCAGTGAGTAAAGATCGTTTTGTAGCTGACTCTCCAACTCTTTATGTAGTCTGCCCCGCATAGTCTCGTCTCTTTCTTTGTTGGGCTTGTTTGAATTTGATTTTTTGAAATCATCAAGTTCAGTGATTAGTCGGTCAATTTTTTCCGGAGCGTATTTTTCAATACGCGAAAACAGGTCTTGTCTTATATTCCAGGCTGCCTCTGAATCGTTTTCTTCTAGAGCTGGCAGGAAGTCATTATTCCTAGTTTTGATTTCGTGTATCAGACAGTCGGACAGTTCTATGTCTAGCACTTCTTTTAATTGTATTGTCTCTGTTTCCTCGGACGATGATGAGGATTCTCGGTAGGGGTGGCTCATAGGTAGGTCATTTTTTGGATTGACTACGATTGTCAGTTTCGTATTGATTGTAGATGTGGAAGCTCGTCTGGGCAAAGATTCAAGGTTAGTGTTTTCTGTCGAATTGGATAGTTGTTTCGAATATGAGTGACTTTTTTGGAAATTGGAAACCCCGCACTTTACGGTGCGGGGCTAAGTCGGGTGGATTGTGTTGGTTAGTTGTATTGGAGGGCGCGGCCAGCAGCGGCCGCGAGGTGGGTAGCGGGGTCGGAATCGACCCCGATTGGAATCTCGGTCCGGACCAGGTGGTCCGTACCGACAGTTCGAATGGTCACGGTCCGCACGGCACGAGCCGGCATGACCGTGAATCCGATTCCCCGCCAGCCAGTAGCTCCGGGCCGCGAGGAGACCGCAGCTTCGTAGACCACGAAGCTCGTCTCGCAGGTCAGCTCCGGATGGGGGGAGCAGGTCACCACCGAGTTGTGCTCGGCAGCCGTGGCCATGAGCTCGGCCTGGGCGTCGGTGACACCCTCGACCGAGACTAAACCCTGATCTTCATGGCCGATGATCAGGGTGCCGGGAACGTCCGCGAGGACGTCCCATCCAGCGGGCAGAATCAGGTCCGCTCCGCCTTCGATGGCTGCCACCATGTAGACGGCGGCATTCGAGGTCAGGACGACCTCTTCCGGCCGGACGACCGGGTCGGAGGTGCTGGTGTCGGCATTGAGCGCCGACACCACGATCTGCTGCTGCCCGATGGTCGAGCAGCCGACCAAGGTGTTCACCGCCAGGGCGGTAATCACGATGGCCGCAGCCGAGAACAGGCCCCGCAGGGCGTTTATTATCCCCATCTCTCCTCCTCGGGCCCTCGTGGACCCACAAGGGCTGTTGCCTCTTTTCCAGCCCTGACTTCAAATGATCTGGTTATGTCAGGTCGATTAAAGTCAAAACTGGATCTTTTTTGATTTCGGTAACCATCTCAACATATCACAAAAAGAGCATTTTTGTCAATGATGATAGGAAATGGTTTAGCCCTATTTCGCTAATTTAAGGCCTTATATGTCTAGCTATACTTTACTTTTTTGGCACCAACCTTAGTTTTAGGTCCAAACCCAGCAAAACAACCAAAAACCGCCAGATTTTGGTCTGGCGGTTCTCTATAACCGTTTCCTTACCTGATCCCAATCGTCCGACGCACATCTTCCATGGTCTTCCGTGCCGTCTCTCGGGCGCGTTCGCCGCCGGCCGCAAAGATCTTCAGTACCCGGTCCGGGTCGGCCTCCAGCTCGCGTTTGCGTTTGCGGAAGTCGGCGAACCGTTCAGCGATTCGTTCAGCTAGGAGTGGTTTGAGTTCGCCGTAGCGGATCGGCTGGCTGTCGAGGATGGCCTGGGCCTCGCCTTCATGTCCAAACAGGCGCAATAACCCGATCAGGTTCCAAACTCCGGCTTGTCCGCGCAATGTCTCCTCGTCCAGACCTCGTTCCTCTGGTAGTTTGGACAGCAATTTATCGAGTTCTTTTTCTGAGAGTGTTGTTCGTCCCTCGGTTTCGCTAACTGCTCCTTTAATCTTTTTTAAGATAACCTCAGGTGCATCGGCTAACGCTACATAGGATTTTTCACCCAGCGATTTGGACATTTTTTTGAGCGGATCGGTCAGCGAGCGTAGCTTGGGGGTGTCGGTCAGGTACGGTTCTGGTTCGGGGAAGTAGTCGACGCCGTACTTTCGGTTGTAGAATCGAGCAATGTCGCGAGTTAGTTCAACATGTTGAACTTGATCGCGTCCGACTGGCACCGCCTGACCATGATGGATCAAAATGTCTGCCGCTTGCAGTACCGGATAGTCCAGTAATCCTAGATTGATATTTTTATCTTGCTGACCGGATTTGTCCTTGAATTGTGTCATCCGTTCCAAAAATGACAGGGGAGTGAGGGTGTTGAAGATCCAGCACAGCTCGGTGTGTTCTGGTACGTCGGACTGGCAAAAGAGTGTACATTTGCCTGGATCTAGACCGACGGCCAGTAGTTCGGTCATCGTTTCTATGATCTGACAACGTTTGCCTTGAGGGTCATAATCACCGGAAAGGGAGTGGTAATCAGCTACAAAGAAAGAACATTCGAAGTTAGGGTCGTCTTGTAGCCGGACCCAGTTTTTGAGAGCACCAACCCAGTTGCCGAGATGAATTTGGCCCGAAGGCTGAATGCCAGAAATGAGTGTTTTGCGTTTGTTGTTTCCTGCTGTCATATGCGGGAAGTATAAGGTGGGGTGGCCGAAATGACAAAAAACTGACAGGAATGATCCGGTCAGTCTTTTGTTTAAGTGGTTCCTGGTTTGAAGATGAATGGGTGTGTGACTTTGATCAATGATCGAGTTTAGACTTCGATCAATACCGGAAGAACCATAGGTCGGCGTTTGGTTTCCTTGAACAGAAGTGAACCAACTTCGTTACGAATTTTGCTTTTAATGAATTCCTCAAGGGCTGGGGTTCGACTATCTGCATCCTTAAGAATTTTTTTGACTTTGATCCGAGCTTTCTCGACCAGTTCCTTACTCTCACGCATATAGATGAATCCACGTGAGATGATGTCTGGGGAGCTAACTAATGCTCCGGTTTTTTTGTCGATGGTCACAATAACCACAAACATTCCTTCATCGGCTAGTTGTACACGATCGCGTAGTACGACTTGTGAAACATCGCCGACACCGAGGCCGTCAACCATCACGTACTCGGTCTGGACTTTTTCGTCGGTTAATCTAATACCTTCATTGCTGACTTCAAGCACCTGACCATTTTCGGCAACTAAGACGTTTTCTTTTGGTATGCCAACATCTCTACCTAGTTCTGCATGTGCTTCCAGCATGAAGCGATTACCATGAATAGGAATCAGGTATTTAGGCATGGTCAAACGCATCATTAACTTCAGATCCTCTTGCTTAGCATGTCCGCCAGCGTGGACGTCGAGATTTTCGAAGTGATAGACCTTAGCGCCTTGTTTTACGAGTGTATCTTTGAGTGATTGAACAGTTCGTTCGTTGCCCGGAATGACCGACGAAGAAAAGATTACGCCATCACCCTTGCGTAGAGAAACAGTTCGATGTTCACCATTAGCTACCCTCATTAACACAGCATTGCGTTCACCTTGCGCACCAGTACAGATGACCAATGCTTTGTGATCGGGCAATCGAAGAAAGTCTTGAGCCTCGATGATAGTACTGGGCTTGAATTTCATGTAGCCCATCTCTTTGGCAATTTCGATATTGTTGTTCATTGAGCGACCTTCGATCAGTACTCGGCGATCATACTTTTCGGCCAGCTCAATAATTTGCCCTACCCGAGTTAGGAGTGACGAGAACGTACCAATAATTAGACGTCCTGGATGTTCGCGAATGATGCGTTCCATCTCTTTGCCGACTTGGCTTTCCGAAATTTGATGGCCTGGACTTGTAGCATTGGTCGAATCAGAAAGGAGTGCTAGTGCACCATTTAAACCAAACGAGGCAATATGCGTCAGATCAACCGGATCATCATTTACTGGTGTGTAGTCAAATTTGAAGTCACCGGTACAAAGAATGGTTCCGTAAGGTGTATGAAGTGCCGCACCGAAAGCGTCAGATATATTGTGATTGACATGGAATGGCTCGAAGACGAAGTGTCGACCGAGTTGAATTTTCTTTTCTGAAGTAACCAACTGGATCTTCAACTTACTGACCGTACCAAATTCCTCTTGTCGTTTTTTAATGATGCCGGCGGTGAGTGGAGCAGTGAAGATTGTCGGATAACCAAGTCGGCCAATAGTTAGGGGAATACCCCCAATGTGGTCCATGTGTCCGTGCGTTACAATGACGCCACGGATGTTTTTCTCCTTGCCTTTTAACGAAGAGATATCTGGGATGATGTAGTCGATACCCGGCATGCCTTCTTCTGGGAACATCAGTCCGATGTCGAGGATGATAATGTCGTCGCCGCACTCGAAAACAGTGCAATTGCGGCCAATCTCTTCGAGTCCGCCTAGAGCATAAATTCTGAGTTTGGGAGTGCCGGCTGGAGCTTGTGTTTGATGCACAACTTCGCGGCTTAAGGGTCCAACCCCAGGTTTCCTAGCCTGTGGCCCATTGGCTGCAGTAGTAGGAATAACACGTTGTGGTTGTGGTCCGCGACGTACGGAAGAGTGTCCCGATGGTGGTCGGCGGCGTCTCTGGTCGTGACCAGAGCGGCGCTGACTTTGATGTGATTCGGTCTGACCGGATGTCTTTTCTTTAGGAGTCATAGTTTTTTGTCGGTTCTGCTTTGGACGGGGGTCAGCAAAGGGACAAGCGTCCATCGCCGCATCGTTTCCGATTCGAAAGATATATCGTTGATTAAATTAGTCGGCGAAGATGTCGCCATATCACCAACGGAAAATTCCGTCAGTGGTTTACCTTTCGGCAGAATTGAGTAGGGGACAGAGAGGAGATTAATCCGCTATTCAACTTTTCCGAAAGAGTTTTTGTTTGTTCTACCGCTCCCGAGAGACCTATTTAGATGAGTCTGTCAGGAGTGGTGCCGCGGGTGGGATTCTCTCCTCGCCCGTCCGAATGACGGGCTTCGTCACCTGGACAGCGCCGGACCCTGCACCAGTTCGGGTCCGTCGGCGCTCGCACGTTCGCGTCTGGACGGACGCTCACCGCTCGCTACTGTCCGTTCAAATCCCTCAATTTTTTGTTTGTTCTACCGCTCCCGAGAGACCCATTTAGATGAGTCTGTCAGGAGTGGTGCCGCGGGTGGGATTTGAACCCACACGGAGTTGCCCCCACTAGCTCCTGAAGCTAGCGTGTCTGCCAGTTTCACCACCGCGGCATTTTTTGTTCCTGGGATTATTCCCAAACTTTTTTTGTTTTTACGTACCAATCAGCAATATTCGTGAATCTATCGGCAGGTGTAAAAATAACCGTTGGTTCAATGCCTTTTACACGTCTGTCGACAGCGTAAGTATAGTTTGGACTGTAAAGGAAAATAGCTGGTAGGTCTTCAATAAGTAAGTCCTGGAAGTCCTGATAAAAAGAGCTTCGTTTTTCTTCGTCAATCGTAGTTCGAGCCTTCTCTAATAGTTCGTCCGCTAGGCGATTTGAATACCGCGAAAGATTGAGTCCACTATTTTCGATCTGCGAAGAATGCCAAAAGGGATATGGGTCTGGGTCCTGACCGAGAATTTCTCCGTAAAGTAAGGCACTGTAATCACGTGGACGGAGTTTGTCTTGTTGAATTCGCGAGACTGGCACCAACTCCAGTACCACCTGCACTCCAATCGCCTCCCACATCCGTTTGATAGTCTCGGCAACGGAAATATTTTCTTGAGAATCAACTGTCGTCAAGGTGATAGATAGTGGAGTATCAACCTTCTCGCCATCGGCTCCAGACATCAGCTTACTACGGACATTTTTGTCTCCTAGCTTCCATCCTTCGCCATCAAGCAACTTACCGGCTGCTGTTAGGTCTTGAGAGTAGCGCTTAATTTCGGAATGAAATCCGACGAATCCTGGTAGGATTGGTCCGTGGACCGGTACACCATTGAAACCCAATGTCTCACTAAGCACTAAGTCTTTGTCGATAGCCATGGCCAGCGACCGCCGAACAGCTTTGCTCTTTAATGTCGGATTTTTGTCTTGATTAAAGAAGATCGCCGTATATTGTGGTAACTGAAAGGTATAAGTCTTAATAGGACTGATACTATCAACCGACTCGCGATATTCTAAGGGTAAGAAGCTTAATCCGTCAACCTTTCGTCCGGTTAGTGCGGCAGCAGCCTGTGTAAAATCTGGATAAAAGACAAAAGTGACTTCCGCCAGATGTGGTTTCTGGCCGTAAAATTCGTTATTTTTTGACAGAGTGTAGGAATGAATCGCTCCTTTTTTGTCCTTAGTTAGATTCTTAAAACGGAAGGGTCCAGTGCCGATAGGTTTGATGTTGAGTTCAGCACGAGAAGCGTTCTCTGGTATGACTTCTTGCCAGAGATGAATTGGCATAATGCCGACCGTCAAGAGTGACAGGAAGGGAACAAACGGTTCTTTTAGTCGAAAAATAACTGTTTGTTCGTCCGGGGTTTCGATACCCACATTGCGAAACTGAGCGATTAATGGACTTTTGAAAGCTGGATCTTTAATGAAATTAAACGTGGCGACAACATCGGACGCACCAAACGGAGCACCATCATGCCAAGTAACACCATTACGTAAGATAAAAGTATAAGTTTTACCATCATCGGAAATTTCGAATGTCTCAGCTAGATCCGGCACTAAATTACCTTGTCCATCGGTTCGGACTAATCCAGAGAAGATCAGTTTTGAAATGTCTAAATCAACGTCATTCGAGAACGCCAAGATCGGATTAATGAAACGTGGTCCACCAACCGAGGCTTCGGTATATTGTCCACCCTCAGTCGCTGCGTTTTTTATATGGGAGGTGACGAATTTAAAACCAATCGCACCTAAAGCCAGAATAACTACCAGAGTCAGTGCACCAACTAAGGTTTTCTCTTTAGGAGAGAGAAAACGGGAAAGGTGTTTCAGCTGATCAGAAGACGGAAATTTTTTAGCATAAAGCCGTAAGACGAGCCGTCGATCGAGGCTCGAATTTTTACGGGCTACACGAGCAGCCAATAGTTTTTTTATCTTCAACCGTCCGCGGCTGATAAGCGCACGGAGTCGGTCAGTTTTAGAGTCCACAGTGTATGTATCTGCGATTCCGGATGGATAGCGACTGGTTGGTCGTTGATCCATTGCGGAAGATACGCACGGTTTAGGATTGCGGAACGAGAACGTTCGCTACTGCCAATATAAAGAAAAGGCCAGCGAATACGATTGTAGAACGAAAAAGAATTTTTTCTAATCCGCGTTTGGTTCGATAGACATTACCATCACCACCGAAGGTGGCTCCTAAGCCGGTTCCACGAGCTTGTAGCAGGATACCGACGACTAGGATGACGGAAACTACGATTTGGGCGATGTTCAAAGCTAATTTCATACCATTTTATCTCATCCATGCTTGTTGGACGATAAACAAATCAATCACGAAACTGAAGTCAAGATATCATGCCAGACCCGAAGTGTCAATGCCGAAAGGTCGTACCAGTGAACAAAATTTGTTTTCGGTTTTTATTATTTTAATTTTCGAATTTTGGTCTTTGTATTAGATTATTATCCCCACTTCTGATCGGGGGTTCAGTTCGAGTTTGCGCTATACTATGGAAGTATGGAAATGCAGAACGGGCCGGTGGGTCGTAGTCCGGCCATTGGTAAAAGAAGATGGTTGGCCATCTTAGGGTGGGCAGTTTTCTTGTTGATATTAGCCCTTGTTTTGATTCTGGGGGTGAAGGTTTTTGGTTACTACCGACAGATTCGTTCTGGTAATTTGGTTGAGCTTCCTCAGTATGGGACTAGATTATCGGTCGAGAATGGAGGTAATGACGGACATGACGTTGCTCTAACCGAAACTCAAAGTCTGCTTAATTTGGCAGGCGGACCAGTGATTGGTCCATCATCTGATGATGCAAAAGTGAATGTGGTTATGTTTGGAGATTTTGAGTGTCCTTTTTCGAAGGATTCGTCAACTGTGTTTCGTCGTCTATCTATGCGTTACGGCGATCGGGTCAGATTTACTTATTTAGATTTCCCGCTCAGTTCTATACATCCATCTGCTGCGTTGGCAGCCGAAGCAGCTGAGTGCGCTGGTGAGCAGATGCGGTATTGGGAGTATTTTGATCGGCTGTATGGTAATTCTCCGGCACTAAGTCAGACTGATCTCTTACAATATGCTCGAGAAGCTGGGCTCGATCTGGAACAGTTCGAGCGTTGTTTGAATGATGGACGCTTTGTTTCGGTGGTCGAAGCCGATCGTGTTTTGGCTGAACGCTTGGGGCTACAAGGAACCCCTTCATTTTTTATAGACGGACATCGGATCGAGGGGGCAATACCTGAACAAGACTTCGACCGACTTTTACAGTCAATGATCAAGTGAAATTTATGTTTCAGACACAGGTTAAACATGGATTTAAGTTCAGAATTTCGGCCGGTCTAGCTGGACTGCTAGTCGGTCTAAATCTGTCGGCTTTGGTGTTGTTTGCTTTAATTCCAACAGCTCAGGCTACCAGTAGTCTGACTTGTAACGGAAATTATGGCTGCTTTACCAGCACGGCCTGTGTACGCGCGCATGGTGATTTCGTTGCTTGTCCCGCGAAATGCGACACTGATGGACGGAGTGGGCGTGGTTTTTGCTACTCGCGTCCTAGACCAGTGCCGCTAGCAGTTAGGATTGGGAGTCTAACCTTGGTTAATGATCTAGCACAATATATCGATAATATTTATCGAGTTGCTATCGGATTTGCAGCGATACTTTCTGCGGCCATGATTATGGTAGGTGGTCTGCAATGGTTAACCTCTGGAGGTTCAGGTCAGGTCGACAAGGCACGTACTAGAATCATGAATAGTGTGATCGGATTATTATTGACAATTTTTGCCTACATTATTTTGAACACCATCAATCCAGCCCTGGTTCACATGCAGATGCCGCGTTTACCCATGGTTCGACAGGAGCTTTTTGTTCGTTGCGAGTTGTTTAAAATGCAGGCCGCTTGTGGTCAGCCATTTGGAATTATAGAAAGAGAAAATGCCCAGGAAGATGCTTCCGAAACTGAACGTTATGAAGTAACGACTGATCTTAATCATCCGGACTTATTGACTGAATGTGTTGGTGGCAGTTGTGCTGAAGCCGGGTTGGATGATGGATCCTATACTTGTCAGCGATCGTCTGGTGCGACAGCAGCTCCTGCCGTACCGGTCGGAGGTACAGCAGAGGGAAGTATTGGGACTGGTGAAACTGCGACCACAACCACTACCGCCAGTGGTGCAGCCACGGTTGGCGCCGGCTATCAATGTCGACAATGTGCAATAGCTGGACAGACCTGTGAGGGAATCGGACCGAGTAATACTTGCTGTGGTGGGTATTGCGGGGCAAGTACAAATACAGCTGATGCAGCCAACGCTCGAGTTCAAGCTGGGACTGTAGTTGAGCAGACAAGAGATATTGTTGGGGCCACCTTGTCTGGAACTTGTGGTAATGGAATGAACGGGACTAGATGTGGTGACAGTGATGAATGTCGTGGTGGCAAGTGTGTTGATGCAGCGTTGTATTGGCAAGGTTTGTCTACATTAGCCAACACAGCCGGAGAATCGGCTGCGAATATCTGGCACATAGTAACTGACCCCACCGGTATTTTAGATAGATTTATTGGTGGTGTTAGACAAGCTGGTCGAGCTGTTACTAACTCAACTGCACTAGCAGATGCTTGGACCGGCGGTATTTGTTCGAATGGAGCAGTAGGTGCGCCATGTAATACCGACAGTGACTGTGGTTCTGGTATGGTTTGTTTGGATGACTACGGAGTCCATGTTTGCTCACGGCCGATCGTTGGTGGTTATTGTACCGAGGACCGTCATTGTGGTGGCAATAGATGTCGAGACGTTTGTGTCGGTCAGGATCAGACCATAGATTGCAGCAACAATGCGACCTGTGTGCAGAGGTATGGTGATGGTTATGAGTGTCGTGACGGGTTAGTTGAAGATTTTTCTATCTGTACCAGCAAGGAAGATGGTAGTCTGTGCATTGACAATTCTCAGTGTGACAGTCGTCATTGTTATACCGGTGCGATTATGGATGTGGGAGAAGCTGTCGGTATTTGCATCTCAGGCGAAGACGGTAGTGGTTGTGATGACAATTCCGACTGTAACAGTGGTGTCTGTTATGATAGTGATGGTTTTGGTCAGGTTTGTGTAGGTCCGAGTTCCGAATCTGGTTCACCGTGTATTCCTGATCAAAATGCTGGTCAATGTACTAGTGGTTTAGTTTGTAATCAAAATAGTAGTACCTGTATCAATCCAGGTTCCAATTCAGCAGGTGCTGCTGCACATTAACTATCAAATTTTACCTATCGTAAAAACCGCATCAGCCGCGGTTTTTTGATTGGTCTTGTCGTTGTTTGTTAGACGTAGAAAGTATCTGATACTAGGGACTCTTGTCAGAAAAAGTTCGATGTACTAAACTGTCCGTTGACTTATCTTTTGATATTAGCGGACCGCATCTTGTATGTGCGGCAATTAGGCAGATGGGCAACAATTCTTTCATCTCTATCAAAGGTGCTCGCGTTCACAATCTTAAGAATGTCAGCACTAAGATTCCCAAAGACAAGTTCGTGGTTGTAACCGGATTGTCCGGTTCTGGAAAGTCGTCTTTAGCCTTCGATACTATTTATGCTGAAGGGCAACGTCGTTACGTCGAATCATTATCTTCTTACGCTCGGCAGTTTTTAGAGCTGCAGGACAAGCCAGATGTCGATGAAATCCGTGGTTTGTCGCCGACGATTGCTATTGAGCAACGGACCGCATCTTCCAATCCTAGATCTACTGTTGGTACGGTCACCGAGATCTACGATTATTTGCGTGTGTTGTTTGCTCGGGCCGGACGTCCACATTGTCCGCAGTGTGACCAACCGGTTACCAAGCTTGGTGCTCATGCAGTTTCGGGCGAGATCCGACGTCTTATAGATGAAACCGATCTGGTTGTGTTAGCTCCGGTGGTGCGCGATGAGAAGGGTGTACACAAAGCACTCTTAGATTGGGCGGCCAAAACAGGCTACACCGAAGTGCGTCACAATGGATTGTTCATGTCTTTGGATGAATTGCGTGCCATGCGACGTAGTAAAGAGATTAAGTCTACTATCGAGTTGGTAGTTGGACGCTACGAGCGCTTCGACGAGTCGACCAAATTGGAGGAAGAGGTAACCAAGGCTTTTGATTTGGCTGACGGTTTTTTGATCGTCTACCGCGACGACACTGGTGATGACATTAACTACAGTCAGCGTCTGACTTGTATAAAGTGCGGTATTCATCTGCCAGAGATCGAACCGCGCATTTTTTCGTTTAATAGCCCACATGGTGCTTGTCCGGCTTGTACTGGCCTTGGTACCAAGCTCGAGGTACTGCCTGAGTTAGTCATGCCTAATCCGCGATTGACCATTGCTCAAGGTGCTATCAAACCCTGGACTAGAATCGCCGGCAATCAGCAACACAACATGAATGTATTGGAGGAGGTCGCTAAGACACATGGTTTCTCACTCGATGTTCCGATTAACAAGCTGACCAAGAAGTCGATGGACATTGTCTTGTTTGGAACAGGTGAAGAAGAGTACATAGTCAGCGGCAAAAATTCTATCTACGAAGGTGTAGTGCCTAGTTTAGAGAAGCGTTTTCGGGAGACTGATTCCGACTATGTGCGCAAGGAGATTGAGACTTACATGAATACGGTTACCTGTCCGGCTTGTGATGGTAAGCGTTTACGTCGTGAGGTGTTTGGTATTAGATTTGGCGATCGGAATATTGCTGAAGTGGTAACCATGTCCATTGATGAGGCATATGAGTTCTTTCGTGGTCTAATTTCTTCGATTGGTGGTGGACACAAGGGGAACGGTGCTGCCAAGAGTAAGGGTTCGTCCAGTGTTTTAACTGACACCGAAGAGAAAATTTCTGCTCAGGCCCTGCGTGAAATTGCTGAGCGATTGAAGAATTTAGTTGGGGTTGGTTTGGGTTATTTATCGCTTGATCGGGCTGCTATCACTCTGTCTGGTGGCGAGCTACAACGTGTTCGATTAGCAACTCAGCTTGGCAACGATCTGTCTGGTGTGATTTACGTTCTCGACGAGCCATCGATTGGTTTACATCCTCGTGACAATGACAAACTGATCACCGCACTAAAGTCATTGCGCGATCAGGGTAACTCGGTGATTGTCGTTGAGCATGATGGGGCTACTATGGATGCAGCGGATTGGATTATTGATATGGGACCGAAGGCTGGTTCATTTGGTGGTGAGATCGTCTCTGAGGGTACGCCGGCGCAGATCAGGCGCGACCCCAAATCCATGACTGGCTTGTACATGACCGGCAAGGAGCAGATTCCCGTACCCAAGAAGTACCGTCGTGGTAGTGGTCGATCGCTGGTCATTAAAGGTGCCCAGGAATTCAATTTGAGAAATGTTGATGTCAAGATTCCACTTGGCTTGCTGGTGACTGTGACTGGGGTATCTGGTTCCGGCAAGTCGACACTGGTCGTCGATATTTTGTCTCGTGTATTAGCTAAAAAGCTGTATCGAGCCAAGGACATGCCTGGCAAGCACAAAGAGATTAAGGGGCTGAATGAGCTCGATAAAGTAATTACCATCGACCAGTCGCCAATTGGGCGCACACCACGCTCTAATCCAGCAACTTATACTGGTGTTTTTACTGCGATTCGTGATCTGTTTACTGAGGTACCAGAGGCTAAGATGAAAGGTTACGACGCTGGTAAGTTTAGTTTCAATGTAAAAGGCGGGGGTCGTTGCGAGGCCTGCTCGGGTGAAGGACTCATTCGCATCGAGATGCAGTTCTTGCCTGATGTGTTTATCGAGTGCACTGAATGCCATGGTCGACGTTACAATAATGAAGCGCTAGAGATTCATTATAAGGATCAGACTATTGCTGATGTATTAAACATGACAGTTGAGGACGCGGCCGAATTCTTCCGTGATCAGCAACTCATTCATGAAAGACTGGCTGTGCTCAAAGATGTAGGACTTGGTTATTTAAAACTTGGACAGTCAGCAACCACTCTCTCGGGCGGAGAGGCTCAGCGCGTCAAGCTGGCGACCGAACTGTCACGGCGGGCCACTGGTCGCACTTTGTATATTCTTGATGAGCCGACTACTGGTTTGCACTTCGATGATATTAAGCGTCTGCTGGGAGTATTGAATCAGCTGGTCGACAAAGGTAATTCGGTTTTGATTATCGAGCACAACATGGACGTAATCAAATCCTCGGACTGGATTATCGACATGGGTCCCGAGGGTGGTGCTGGCGGCGGCCGAGTGGTGGCCGAGGGTACACCCAAGGATGTGGCTAAGGTCAAGGAGTCTTGGACCGGGAAGTATCTCAAGTCAGTGTTGAAGTCATCGAATACAACCATTGATCGTCTTGACAACGAAGCTGTATCCAAAAAATCGTCCGCTACAGCTGCTGCGGCGGTGAAGCGTGTCCGGGCCACAGTCTGACGATTGCATACAACTTAGATTAATAAAAAAGAAAGAGACCAAGAGGTCTCTTTTTCATCGCGTACGTTCGTTTGTTGGTAGTGATCGTTAGTAGCTCAGTCTGGTCGAAATAGTTCGTTCGACACTAGCGGCCAGGTTGAGCAGTGGGAAGAGTATTGGTCGCGGACCTAGGATCTCCCAGGCCTCCAACTGATCTACTTCACCGCAGATCGCTAATTGATTACAGAGTTTTTCGAGCTTTCGGTGATGTGCAGTCAGAATGATTGCTGCTCGTCGCCAGCCAATGTTCATTAGTTTGTTGACTGTTTCATTAGTTCGAGGATTCGAGTCATTACCTGATTCTGCAGGTAATCCAACCGGTGATTCATCAGTCCAGGGACTAATTATTGAAGGGTCGAGTTTTTGGATAGCTTCAGCTCTGGATCTGATGCGGGTCATTTCGATTAAGCTGCATTTACCACCCTCCTGAAAGATCAACCATTTGGCAGCTAGTCCACTTAGTTCGATAGCCAGCTCGTCCCAGAGTATCGCCAGTTCAGGATCAGGGTTATGGTTGGTGGTCAGGTTGGCACTGCCATCATTTTCGATACTTACTCCTGGCGGCAGCAGGATTGTGGGTGAGTGCCAGGCCACAAGTAGTTTTCCGGCTGCACAGATTACCGTGTCTTCAAAGGTTTGCAGATTATTCAGGTTCGGTCGGTGGGACAGTAGTAGTTGATGGTAGACCGCCTGACGCCGTCCGACCAATCTCGTCACCCTATCAATGATGTTTGTCAAAAAACACCTCATCGTCTCAGTGAGACTGACCACAGTAGAGCACTTTTTAACCCAAAGATCAAGTTTTATGAGCTATTTTTGATTGAAATAGAGTTTCATATTAAATTGGCATTGTCTTTTATGTTTCTGATTCAGTACAAATTGGCTATTAACCAACTTTTAAGGTCTTTTAAGCCAAAAAAGTGGTCAGATTAAGTCCAGAGTGTTGACAAAATGGCTAAGATATGGTAATAATGTATTCTTACTCAGGGTTCAAATAATAGCTTAGTCAGGCAACTAAATATGAAAAGGAATATTGTTTTCGCAGCCATTGCGGCTGTAATCGTGTCCGTAGTGCTGTCGACCGTCCCAGCGTGGGCGTTCAACAGATTTATTAATGTTCCGTCGGACAAGATCGGTGGTAGCTGGTCGGTTGATGAGCTGACTCGGGATCACGACGGTCGGACTATTGAGTCCTTCAAGGTGGATCGTGATTTGGTAGTCTGGACCGAGCGCGACAACGTTCGTTCCATTCGGTACTTGTGGGGTTGGAACGGTATTTCGGCGTCCTTGCTGGCATCAATGCCTTTTTCTGATTGGCAGGGTTCGGATTTTTATTCCGCTATCGAGGGTAACTACGACGTGGCCGACGGTATTGCCGTTTGGACCATGGTCGATGGTTCTGACTCCGAAATTTACGCCTTCCGTGATGGCCGTGTGACTAAGATAACTGACAACGGTTTTAGTGATTTGCATCCGATTACTTCGGGCGGCAGAATTGCTTGGACTGGTGATTTAGGTTCAGTCACCAAACTAATGGTGTTAGAAATCGACGGTCGAACTCGTACTGTTGATCAGTATCACGTCATGGATTATACCTTCTCTGGTTCCAATCTTTATTGGATGAACATAAGGTCAGGGGAGACTGTGCAACGTGTGATGGTTGATGCTGGTAACGTGTCTCGAGCCGTGGGTTACGGTGAGGTTCGTCCGCTCGATTATCCGTTCTTTGCCGCCGATGGCAAGGGTGGAGTTGCTTGGCGACGTTTGGAGACCGCCGGCAATATTCAGGTTAATGTTTTCTACGTATCTGATGGTGTTCGAACGAGCGAGGTTTTGCGTCGTGAGCGCTGGGCCAATGACGTTCGGTTCGAGGATGTGAGTGGTAGTTCCATACTGGTCAACTCTTCTGACGTGCGCACCAAGAATATCGACGATGTGACGCTGCTTAAGGTCACTGCGGCCCAGCAGTCCATAGTTCAGGTCAAGACAGCCATGGCTAAGGTTAGGTTCTCTGATGATGCCTATGTCAGACATGTCTTGCCGGAGACCTCTAGCCCGCTTTTGGTTCGTCACAACGATGGTTTCGAGACTTGGATCTCGGACACTCGGATTGAGCGCGACCTGTTCGATGCTGGAGACAACACTATTGCCGGTGCAATGCATGATCATGGCGGCGTGGTGCTCTACAACAGCAATACTCGCGAGGTGACTGAGACTGATCGTAACCTCAAGGCTCGGCAGATCGTCACTAATGGTGATACTGTCGTTTGGCTTGAGGGTACTTCCGGTAATTCGATCCTGATGGCGGCCCGTCCGTCCATCCTGGTTGGTAATTCGTCCGGAGCCAAGACAGTCGCCGGACGTCTAGTTAAGTCGTCTGTTGACTCGGCTGTTTATTTGGCTACTCCGGACGGGGAGCGGTTTATCTTCCCAACCGAAGGTGAGTTCTATAGCTGGTATGACAATTTCGACTCACTGACTGAGTTATCGGTCGAAGAAATGTCGTCCTTGTCGCTGGCTGGTGCGGTTCTCTATCCAGTTGGTGCTTTGGTTAAGTCTCCGTCTTCACCTAAGGTCTACGCTGTTGGTGGTGATGGCAGATTGAACTGGCTAGCTGACGCGGACATTGTCACCACTTACTATGGTTCCTCCTGGAATCGGTTGGTGCGTGATATGCCTGAGTCTTTCCTAGCTGCCTACCGTTCTGGTCGTAATGTGGCCAGTACCGGGGAGTACTACACTATTGCCGCGACCAAGTAATCCGGCTGTCGGGATAGAATTCCAAATTGAATAAAATAGACAAACATCCGTCCGAGTAATTGGGCGGATGTTTTTGGTTGGGTGGTCAAATTTTTACTTTTAACCTTTATGGTATCGTCCTCTTTTTACTCCTGGGTCCCGGATACTGTTCGACTCGCTACGCTCGCTCACAGTTCCGGGACGACAAGGTTTTATTTGTCATCTCGAAACCGCAACCTTTCTTAATTTGTCATCCTTACTTTTTATTTTGTCATCCCGGAAATTGCGAGCCTTTCCAGCTGTCATCCCGGAAGGCCGAGAGGAGCGAGGTCTATCCGGGATCCAGAAGCCGATCGTTTTACTCCTGGGTCCCGGATACTGTTCGACTCGCTACGCTCGCTCACAGTTCCGGGACGACAAAGTTTTATTTGTCATCTCGAAACCGCAACCTTTCTTAATTTGTCATCTCGAAACCGCAACCTTTCTTATTTTGTCATCCCGGAAATTGCGAGCCTTTCCAGCTGTCATCCCGGAAGGCCGAGAGGAGCGAGGTCTATCCGGGATCCAGAATCCACATCTTCAACAAAACCAAAACCCCGGAAGTTGATTCCGGGGTCTGTCTTTTGGTCAAATCATGTTTTGTGAAGCTACTTCTTGCCGATCAGGATTTCTTTGAGACGCTTCTTGTACTTGCCGCGCAGGAAGTAGAGTTTAGAGCGACGAACACGTACTTGCTTAATCACTTCGATCTTTTCGATCGCTGGCATAGCCAAGGGGAAGATACGCTCTACACCAAAACCTTTCGAAACTTTGCGAACTGTAATAGTGGCACTGATTCGGTTATGGCCTTTTTTACCAATAACTAATCCTTCGAAAACCTGGATACGCTCGCGTTCATCACCACGTGGTGTAACGTCCTTAATCTTGAGGTGAACTCGGACTGTCATTCCGGGAACTATCTTTTGGGCCGATTCTTCCAGCTTGATTTCTTCGGCTGCAGTCTCCTCGGCTGGAGTTTCTTCGGTCTCAGTTGGGGCCTCTTCTTCGGTCTCAGTTGGTGCTTCCTCGGCCAGGGTTTCTTTTACCCCGGTTTGTGGCTGTATCTCAACTTCGATCGGAGTCTCTTCGATCGGTGTCGTCTCTGTTGTCTCTTCGGTAGTCTTGTTGTCTTCTTCGGCCATATTTAGCTCAGTTGACGTTTTTTTTGAAGTCGATAACACTCGATTTTAGACGGAATGTTTTTCAGAACGAACCTAGCATACACGGCGTCACGACTCAAGTCAAGTAGTCTTGGATCAAAAAAATGAAGGTAGGACTTAGGTTTCTTTTTTGCACAACCGAGATAAAAGTTGCAATTCAGTCAGTCGCTCAAGACCCTACAGACTAACATTGTCGCGTTTTCGTAGTCCGGCAAGAAAAGTTTCGAGTTCTTTTGGTAGTGGTGCATTGAACTCTAGCCTTTGTCCGTCTTTAGGGTGGTGAATCGCTAGGCGGCGGGCATGCAAAAAGAGTCGACCAATGGACAAGGGAGACTTACTCGGACCGTAAAGCTTATCGCCGGCTACTGGGCAACCGATCGACTTGAGATGAGTTCTAATTTGATGAGTACGTCCGGTTTCGGTTTGGACTGCCAGCAGTGCCGCCCCCGGCAGATATTCCTCGACCGAATAGTGAGTTACAGCTGGACGATCGCCTTCAATTGGTTGGCTACGCGCGGCCATTCGTCGCTCACTAGTCGAACGGCCAATTGGTAGATCAATTGTCCCTTCGTCATGCGGTGGCCTACCGATAGCTAGCACGGCATACTCTTTTTCTACGTCGTGAGTCTGAAAACTCTTCTTTAATGATTCGTAGGCTTGGTTAGTTTTGGCCACGACCATTAAACCCGAGGCATCTTTGTCGAGTCGATGCATAATACCTGGTCGTTCTGGGCTTTCACCTATTTTTTCAATCGGTGGGTAGTGAGCTAGAAGAGCATTCGCTAGGGTGTCCTGTTCATTACGAACCGTGGCATGAACTAACAGACCTGACGGCTTGTTGATTACAATCAAGTCGTCATCTTCGTAGATGATTTCAAATTTAATGTCTGGACGAGGTAGTAATACAAATGGTGCATCATTGGCAGTCAGTGCTTCGTCAGAAAAAGTGATCAGATCTCCGACACGTAGTGCTTCATGTGGTGATTTGGCTGGACGTCCGTTTAATTGAACCAGATCATGTTTGATCACCTTTTGTATTGCGGAGCGTGAAATCGAACCATCTCTTTCAGTCAGAAAAACATCGAGCCTTTTGCCCACGTCTTTTTCTTCAATTGTAATTTGGGTTTCCATAATTGGTGGGTTTTTCGTAATTATACGGCCTGCAGTTGGTTTTAGGATAATGCTGTCTTTGAAAATATGAGAAAAGAAACGGGGCACTCGGCCCCAAGATTCACTCGTCGTAAGTAAGTCGGTTCAGCAGTAGCGTGCTGTCGGCGATGGTCGGACTTGAGTGCCGACCTTACCGTCGTTTCGCCGGCGGTCTTCCCGGGCTCTTCTTTCCTGGGGACGTGTTGTGGCCCTAGCCCGAAGACCGTCCTTGAGCCGGCGTCTTCTTTTCTTCTTACTGCGGCCGAAGAAAGGTACGTCGTTCTCATCGGCCAATTGTTCGACGAAGTCTGGTGGATCAGTCTTTTCGCTGATAACTCCCTCGTCGTCTGTCTGAGCCAGTGAACAGCCACAGTTTCGGCAGCTGTTACTACTTATGGCATGACGACCACAGTAGGCGGCTTGGAAGTAGGTCTCGCAGCCACAAATTTTGGCTGGTACAAGATCGTTCTGTCTGATCATTTTGTCCTGACAGTTCAGGCAGAGCAGTGGATCCACCGGAGATTGAGGTGAAACAGCACTAACTCGTTGCAGTTTCTTGGTCGCAGGGGTTCTTTTTGTAGAGTCTATGGGACACCTCCTTTGGCCATGGAACATCAGTTTACACCTTAAGTCAAGGATGGAAATGGTTCTATTGTATTAGGATGAGTTTGAATTTTTTGTGATTGCCGAATTGTTACTTCAGAGGTTTTTTATGAATAAAAAAACGAGGGATCAGTTTTTTGTGAACCGTTCCCTCGAAAGCAAGGTCCTGCCGCCCGTCGGGAGCATTTTTGCGTCAGGAGTCTCTGATTTAGAGACTGATCATGATGTGCCTCCTTTTTTGAGGGCCTCCTCCTGTAAACGTTAGTGTGACACAAAAAGGACTTTGATCAATCGTCATTTGTTAACAGTTGGAATGTTTCTGTTGACAAACGGTGGAGAAAATAAACCGTCTACATTGGACGGTTTAATGATATTTTTTTGGTCATCATTTGGTGTGGTTTGATGTTTATGTTTGTAGTTGATGTGTTTAGGGGACACTTCCCCCCAAGTGGGTTGTTAGATGTTTTTGTTGTCAGTTGTTTTGGTGGGGTTTCTTTTGTGGCCCAAGAAGTAGCTCAGATATATGTTCATTGGTTGTCTCGGCCGGTCTAATAAAGAATTAATTCATTGTCTAGATTTATTTCACTATATTGATCTTTTTTGGCTTAAGTTGATCTATTTCTAGGTCTCGACTTGTTAAAAATAATAATTTGTATTTTATATATTTCAGACTTTTTAGCTATTTAAAGGCCAGAATCCCACCTATATCCAACGAGACTTGACAGATTTTTAAAAATCTGCTAAGGTCCGTCGTCGGGTGATCAAGGGTATCACCGACCGGGCGGTTTCAGCTCGAATAATCGGTCGATTTGAACGGTACGAGTATTGTCATTCTACCTTTGCCTCTTGGTCCCGAAATCATTTTCCCGTTTTTTATAGGGAGCCTCGGACCATGGTATGGATGGAGGATGGGTGATGGTCGCGAGTCGTTCGAAAGAAGCAGGGCTTTAAGCCCTGCTTCAGGGTTGGACTGTCCGGTCCAGGTCTGAAGCAGGGTTTAGGCTCAAAATTAGTCCACTCTCTTGTGTAGGGTCTCGCATTCTGTCCTCCTGCCGGAGGCGCTGAACCGGAAGTCGGTCGGCGTCCGCGGTGGGAGTAGCACAGTTTGGATCATTGGGCGGGCGCGATAAAGGTCGGGCCGTCCGAGAAAGAAAGGAGTCGTTATGCATGACGACTGTTTGACCCAGGAAGTCAAAACGTACTTGTCAGCGGCTGGTGGGCCCACCTATCGTGGTGTGCTTGATCTCAGAGTGGGTCGGATTGAGTCCGGCTTGCAAGGTTTTCTCGTAGTGGGCGGGAGGCACTGGAGTTGCTTCCCTAACTGAAAGACTTAATGATCGAGAGTCTGAAATAGTGTTGGAGTGATGGACTCTCCGAGGAAGATCTTATAATTTTTAACAATGAAGGGGAGGAGGATCTCGACGAGGACGATGATTGATAGTGTCGTCGTCGAGCGATCACGCTAAAGACCGTCCTTTTTGGGGCGGCCTTTTTTATCTCTTCGAACTATTAATTTCTGCCGGACAGGCGGATGACCACCTCGGGATCGTCGTTCGATGAGGTGCGGTTTCGGCGTTCGTGGCCGCAGATGATGCAGCGGTGCAGGATAGTCGTCTCGCCGCCGTTTTTGATCTCCAGTCCAATCGGCTCCATTAGTCCGCCACAGTTGGCTAATCGGTCGCCGGGATTTACGTCTACATGTCGGCTCCAAAGACAGCTCGGGCAGTGATTAGTGTAGCCGTCGCCACGGACAAAAATTCCGCATCTAGCGCAGGTGAAGTCTTCTTTAGTACGTTGGAATTTTTTTGAGAGAAGCATGTATTTTTGTTGAGTGGCATTATTATATATTTTTGTCTTTGGTGGTTTCAATCGAGTTTCTTTTGTCTTTTTTAAGATGATTCGAACATATGTCTGTTGTTCGGTCTGGTCAACATAGAAATAATCCGTCGATCTAGTTCGTTCAATTTCGCTGGTCGTATCTTTGTCTGAGTTCAGATTTAAAGTTATCTATTTGTTGTCGTTTGAATTCAAGGGCACTCATTAGTCGATCTACCTTTTCTAACGCTGATTCGATTTTTGAGTCGAAATTGGTTTCCCCTTCCTTAAGGAAGGCCGGTTCGAACAATGCAACAGCGGCATTTTTCTGTATTGCCGTTTTTAGCTCTTTCCCTAGATGTATACTGAATGATTCACATTTATGTTGAATTTCATATTCTGTAAGGCCGATCAGTAAATCAATGTCTAGAGGTCTGCGACCCAGTTCAATAACCGCATCCAGTTCATCTTTTATTTTGTCATAATTTTTATTGCCATAACGTCTCCTAACGTATAGTGGGTAGATGCCGGTATTGGGTTGGTTCCATTGGGTAGGCAAAGGCATGCGTGTAGTCGATGGCATTCAGGCCAAGTAAGTCGGCCATGAGCAGACCATTCTTTAACCCCTCAACCGACCTGATGAATTGGCGCATTATTTGTTCGCGTTTTTCCTCGATGGTTTTAGTCAGATTTTCGTTAACCCTGTCATCTTGACCTATTTCGTCGAGGAACGTGACCAGCTTATTAATCTCGTTGCCCGCCGTTGACCAGTCGTAAATCAGATCCATGAACTTTTCTTCTAGCTCATTGTGTTTGTTGTCTTCTCTCGAATCAAATCTTTTTTCCCAGTTCACTAGTATGAACCTCCAGTTTATCTCGGCTGTTTTTAGATTGGCCAGAAGTTCTCCTTTTAGATCGTTAACCAGTTGTTTCGGATCTAACTTGTCGATTCGTGTTTCAAATAGAAATTTTGGATCCCATTTTCAGTCGTTGCTCTAGCAGTATCCGGTCCGAATCCTAGGTCTTTTAGAGCTCGAATTAGTCTGAAACTTTTCTGCTCTTGCGGAGAATATATTTCAATTCTTCTTATGAATCTGTCATCCCGGAAATTGCGAGCCTTTCTATTTTGTCATCCCGGAAATTGCGAGTCTTCCCAGCTGTCATCCCGGAAGGCCGAGCGGAGCGAGGTCTATCCGGGATCCAGAAGCTAACCCCAATCTTTTTTGCCTCTGGGTCCCGGATAGCCGCTGTCGCGACTTCCGGGACGACAGAAGGAATAATGTTCAGTTCGCAGTTCCGGGACGACAACATTCTTTTGTTATCTCAAT
>MGFG01000010.1:0-69562 GCA_001791745.1 Candidatus Uhrbacteria bacterium RIFOXYC2_FULL_47_19
AGGGCGTGGTCTTTTGGGTTAGTTGATAAAAAGTAAGGATGACAAATTAAGAAAGGTTGCGGTTTCGAGATGACAAATTAAAAAGTGAGGATGACAGATAAAAGTTTTGTCGTCCCGGGCCGAGACACGGGACCCAGAAGTAGAAAAATCGGATTCTGGATCCCGGATAGACCTCGCTTCGCTCGGCCTTCCGGGATGACAACGTCTTCAACAAAAAGACGCCCATCAAAATGATGGACGTCTTTTCCGTCTCGCGAATGAGCGGGACGAGAGATAACTTCTTCCGATGTCGGGCAGACCTTCGAACCAGTCGACCAAACCTATCCGATGTCATTAGACGGTCTCGCCGAGGTCCGCACAACCCCGCACGACCGATACCAAAACGCAGCGTGTCTGAAGAGCGCCTAGTGGCTCAACAGTTTCTGCGGTGCCCAATGGCGCCAGTCCGGTGGCACATATAAATAATTGGCCTACTTGGAAGGCGATCGGACCTCCGCCACTACCCGTGTTCCCTCCTATAAGTGCAAACACGACCATGTTTCGGTTTCCGGTCGGCAGGACAGCACGGTCCGTCGGACGGAGATTCATCCAGCGGCACGGTTGGCCTGATCGAACTGATTGTCAGGAACTAATCCGTTCGGTTTCGTCGTCTCGCCGGAAGTACGATGTGCCTTTAGCGCACGATCGGTTCCGCAGTTCCTCCAGTGGACGGCGGTAGAGTTTCCCCTACCGTCGCCACCAGAGTAAGGACGGCCTTTTTAGACACAGGAGGCCATTAAACCTTCAAGATAGCCTAGAGACTGACTCCGATTACTTAGACATCGTCTGAGTATCGGTGGTCAGGATCTTGACGTAAGAGCCGTTGGTCCAGTCGAGCGAGCCAGTCATACTGGCCGCCAAAGTGTCAACGTAGAAGGCCGTACTGCTGTGCGAAGTGGCACTGTTGTCACTCCAGACAAAAGACCTTGAAGTTGCATCCTCGCTCGCCGACGTGTAAGTACTGGCATCACCGTCGTTGGCTGTATCGATTTCGAAGGCCGTGACGATCGAAGCCGTGACGAAGGTCTGAGCATCGGCAGCACCATCATCACTCTCTGTTGTGGTCGGGGTCACAGTGTAACCAACCTGACCAGTAGCACTGGAACTCTTGGCGTAGATAAGCACCCGAGTGGTGTCATCAAGGGCCGTAACATAAGCCGTGGCATCAGCATTGATACCAGCGACTATGTCGTCACAAGCGAGAGCAACAGTAGTGCCAGAGGCAATACTAACTGAAATACCTGACGGAGCAATTCCGGTAATGATGAACTTATCACCAACCTCAATCGTACCGCCTGGAGTCAGACTGTCCAACTGGGCGGCCAGGAAACCGGTTTCAACCACAGCAGACGACTCACCGTTCAGCGTGGAGCTGATGCTGTCACCGACAGCCAAGGCACCACCGATCGTGATGCGTAGGTCATAGGTGCGGCTAGAACCGGCCGAGATGACCTCCTCGTTAGTCAAGTAAACCGTGATAGTACAAGCACCGGCTGTTCCTGCGGAACAAGCTGCGCCACTAGCCACTGACCGACCAGTCAGATTGCTAGCATCGCCAACGCGGCGCAACGAGGAATTGGAAGTTACGGTCAAGGTAGCGTTCGAGGTCGCATTGGCAGTAAAGGTGAGCTTCTTGAACGAGACGTCACCAGCTGCATCGGCCGCAACGCTGAACCTCATGATCGACTGATCACCGGTCGTGAGGACCGTCTGAGGCAAAGCCACTAGAGAAACGGTCGGCTTGGACTTGCGAATGATCTTGGCGCGTCCGGTAATGTCTGCGCTACCAGCGGAAGTAATCAACGTACTGGAACCGGAACCGGTACCCCGGGCCTCAAAACTAGTATCGTAATCGAAGGTTAGGGCTAAGTCGCTGCCCGAAGAAGCAGCACCGGTACCCACAGCGTTCAGGTTGGTCTTAACGGTTAGGACCTTAGAGCTGTCCTTCGGTACGACAAAGTTAACACCAGTAAAGTCGACGATACCCGAGGTCTGCATGGCCACTGGACCACCAACCACAGTCGAACCGTCATACAGAGTCAACGAGCTGATGGAATCATCCGACGAAGTACTAACTGTGAAACGGGCCTTAGTCACCTTGAGCTCCTCGTTCAGGGCCGTGAACTTGTACTTGCCCAAGACCACGTTCGAGGTGCTGGCAACAACCAGACCAGCCTCAGTGTCGGCATCATCTGGAGCTAAGGCGGCCGAAATGGTACCAGCGTTGGCCACAGTCATGGTCGAACCGCTCGGCGTGCCGCTCTTGGTGACCGAGTTACCGCTCAAATCGGTGGCTGAAACGTCTGACGTAGCCGCGATCCCGAAGTAAAGCGCATCAGTCAAGGTGGTGGAACCCAGAGCACCAGAGATGTTGCCCTTCAGGGTCAGGCTGACCGACTCGCCGGCCGGAATGACCAAGCTGAGGTTGTTGAAGGTCAGCACACCGCCGGATCCAGCCGCCGAAGAGGTGGATGGGCTCTTGGTGGTACCAACCTGAGTGTCACCGTTCCAGAGACCGGCAGTCAAGACGACGGTAGCGATGCTGGCACAGGAAGCATTTTCCATACCCTCATCGAACGTGCCGTCCTTAGCGACCGTGCAGGTGGCTGAAGCATCGTTGGTGTCGATGTAGCCCTGGAGAGCAATGCTGGTGACATAGATGTCAGCTGCATCATTGGCCGTAAAGGTGTAGCCACCCAAAGCGATGTCACTGCTGCCCTTGATGTAGGTTTGAGTGACAGGGCTCGAAGCAGCGGCCATGGTTAAGGTCGGTGCATGCACCGTGAACGGATTGCCATTGATACCGGCGTTCGGCACGATATCGGTCGAAGTCGACAGATAGGTGCTGTTGTCCAGATTGCGAATGTCGCTGCTCTGGAAGGCCGACAGGTTGATCTGGACACGGTCGGCATCGTTGTCCGCACTGTTGCGAACGTCGGCCGTCACCTTGTAGGTCTCACTCGAGCCAGCGGCCAGAGTAAAGGTCTCAGTGAAGGTCAGAGTCTGAGTAATATCGTCCGCAACGGCCGAGTAGGAGAGGGACAGCGGACCAGCCACGGTCACACCAGTGGTGGCGTTGACCAGCTTGATATCGCTGAAGTTGTTCTCCGCATCGGTACTGTCGTAGAGGTCGTTAACATCGACGCCGACATCACCATCCGTAGCAGTGATCGCCATGCGCAGATTCCGAACCTCCAGATTGGCAGCCGCAGCCAGGGTGAAGCTGTAGAGCTCCACATCGTTGGCAGCAACAGCGACGTCAGCAGCCGGCGGACCATTAAAAGTGATGGTCAGTGTGCTGCCTTCGATCCTAGTGCTCGAACAGTCACCTGCTCCGAGGGCACAGCTCGTACCATCATAGGTGCCGGATGTAGTGATATCCACGTTGGCACCATAACCGTAGGTCTGACCGATACCCATGACATCAGTCGTAGAATCGACATAAGTCAGGATTGTCTCAGTGGTACCGGTTCGGGCACCAGCCGAGATGTCGGCGTAGACGTCGAAAGTCCGATTGGCACCCTTCTCCAATAGGTACGGCGTACCCAGAACGAAGGTCACCCGGTCGTTCGAGTCATAACCAGCGGCTGTAGCCATGGTAGTGCTGGCCTGCTTCAACTTCAGATTGGTGATGTTGGCCGTGCTGACCGCGCCGCCCTGGAATAGGGTGATGCGCTCAAGGCTGACATCCTCACCGGTGCCGGCCGCGACCTGGAACTTACCGATCAGCTGCTCGAGACCGCCAGCCATCACGTTGGACAGTGGGACAGCGCCCTGCTTGGTGATCGTAAGGGTTCCGGACGAAGCGTTCGACATGGTGAACTGCGGGCCGGAGACCGGCAGACCGCTCACCGAAGTCGTACCGTACTTCAGGTCAGTCAAAGACAGCATGTGAACGTTGCCGGAGTTCGCTGTAGTAGCGAGATCGGCGGCGATCCACAGGGTCTTGGTGCCGTGGGCCGGGACGGAGATGCTCAAACCATTGAAGGCTGAGTCGCCAGTCGATGAGTTCACCGTGCGTCCGGTCGTCAGACGGACGTTGCCGTCATAGAGGTAGACGTAGGAGAAGTCGGCCGTCTGACCGGCTCCGCTGCGGTGAACAGTCAAAGAATTGACCGTCATGGCATCGGCGCCGCCGTTGACCACATCAAACTTCAGCATATTGACGCCGGTTGCACCCTTCGGCAGGGTCGAACCAACTGGCATCGAAGAACTGGCGCGAACGCTCAGGCTCGCGGACGAGCTGGCGCTGATGTTCTTATCGACATTGATCGAGGTAGCAGCGGCTGAGACGTCAGCGACGACAAAATCAGCGGCAGCGGCGATGTCGGAGCCGATCGTGTAGTTCACGAAAAAGGCATCCGGTACATCCTCGATCATGGTGTTCCAGGAAGCTCCGTAAAGCTCCGTGGCGAGCGCCTCGGTCTGGACCCAGCGAAGGGTACCGTTGGCGTCGACCGCGTAAACCTTAGGATCGGTCTGGATCTTAACCATCTTGACACCCGGCTTATAGGTGGCATTGCCGCCGATCGGCATGGCCGCCAGTTCCGCGTCTGTCACAACTTGGACAGTCGAGAAATCCGAGTACCAGGTCTTGTAAGTCTTCTCGTTCGGGAAGACATAGCGTCTGCCGTTCGCGCCGACGTAGTAAACCGCCGGCAGAGAACCGCGCACCAAGTCGCCAGAAGCCGCTGCGTTGACCGTTAAAGGTGCAACTAGGGCAGCTAATCCGACAGACCAGGCGATCGTCGCAGCGACCACTGCAACGGTAAACGCCTTCCTGCTCATTCTTAAAACGTTGTGCATAACGTTTGGTCCTTTTTTTTATTCACCTTCGCACTTAATTTGCGCGAAAGGTTAGGTTACCGAGTGCGACTCGGGTTACCGAATCTCGACCTTTCAGCCCTGCGGTTAGTTAGCGTATATACAGGTCTCGCGACCGTTCGTCGGGACCGTCTCCGGCTGCCTGCCATTACAGGGAGGCTCACCGCGGGACGATTCCCCAACCGACAGTCCGTCCTAACGGCTGCCAGACCCAACAGCGTCGTCCGACTTGGTGTCGGCCGACTCTGCCGGTTCTGCAGATGTTGCGTTCTCGTCGTTGTTGTCGCTACCCGAATTCACGGCGGAATCTTCGGATTCCTCTGCATCTTTCTGGTCTGCACTATCTTGGCTCTCGTCCACTTCCTCGTTTATAGCTTCCTCATCCTGAATCACGGCTTCTTCGGCCTCCTTGGTCAACTCAGCCACTTCGACGATCTTACCCAGAGCAGCCTTGTAGTCTTCCTTCTCTATAAGAAGCTTGGCTTCGGCAATAGCTGTCTTGGCTCTAATAGCCGGCGACTTCTCTTCGAAAACATCCTGATCAGCAATGACCGAGTCGAGGTTATGCTCGGCCTGCTTGATCCGATCCTCAAACTTACTAACCACTATGGAACGCGAAGCACGCTCATCACCATCAATGTGACTGCGAACGATAATAGACATAGCAGCAATCGCCGTATCGTCGATGCTGTTGCGAGTAGCACTAACTGCCACCCGTCTCTCGGACGGTAAGGTGTTAGCTGCTTTTTGCAGCAAACCTTGATAAGTGGTCATCTTGCGTTCGAGCATCTTGGCCAACTCAACCGCACCGTCCGGATCATCCGCTTGCAACTTTTCTAATCCACTTCGCAAAGCAACCACATTGCGTTCGAAAGATACTAAGACATCAGGCAATAACTCTTGATGCTTATCCGAGGACTCAGCCAATCGAGCAATCTCGTCGATGCGACGATCAGCGAACTCGACATCTAAACCAAACTTGTACTCATCATTCGGTGACAATGCCAACTGCACATGCTCGACCGCCATCTTCACTCCATAAAGCATCTCACCAGGCATGGCGCCGTGATACATCTGGGCCGAGGCTAGTCCGCCGCCTAGTACTGTACCGATCACCAAAAGAAAGATGCCGAAAGTTCTGACCGCCATGGTCGCAGTTTCGAGCGGCATGAAGATACCAAAAAGGTGGTGCAGTTGCTCGAGTGTCTTAGGTCTTCGTTCCGCATCCGTCGTGTTCGAGACCTGCATCAGCAGAATCTCTCGGTTGCGGGTAACCCAATCCTCGCGCGGGGCACCACCTCGCCGTTCATCTCTTATTGTCTGCAGCAACTTTTTGGTCGTGTTCTGTGTCATTGCTATCAAACGATTCGCCCAGGGCTTTAACGGCCCGATGCGCCATAACGCGCACATGCGATGCCGACTTGCCGAGGGCGGATGCGATCTCGCGATTAGACATGCCGTCGAGATACTTCATCACCACCACCTCTCGGTAGTCGTCCTTCAGGCCACGCAGCCGCTCGGCCACGCGAACCATATCCAGTTTGGAATCAACTGCTCTAGCAAGTTGCTCGCTGACCATATCGGCCGGCTCATCAGTTGCTATAGCCTCGTCGAGCGACACATCACAGCGCTCGCAAGCCGTCGAACGATACCAATCGATAACCACTGAGCGGGCCACACTATATAGAAGGGCCTGCAGATGTGGTACGTCCCTCTTCTCCATCAAGTAGCGCCAAGCCTTGAGGAACGTCTCGGATGTGAGGTCCTCGGCTACCTCTGCAGAAGGCACTTTGAAGTAAATGAAGCGGTAGACCCGACTGACATAAAAGTCATAGATCTCACCAAACGCTTCGGAGTCCTTCTTGGCCCTTATGCGGAAGAGCAGGAACTTCTCTTTTAATATTCGACCATTCATTGCATCAGACGGAAAAAATAGAAGTGCGTTACCGCACACAATAATTTCTTACAGTATATTCCTCTAGCAATGGGCTGTAAACGCCATATCTATATACTAAAATAAGCATAAAAAGTCAAGACTTGAGGCTCTTGAACCACAGAAAAACGCTAGGGGAAAAGATCTTTCTGTAACGGTCCGGACTTGCCAAAATAACCCTATTTGTCTACGATAGTGTAGACAAAAAGAATTAACAGCTTCTGGGTCCCGGGTCTCGGCCCGGGACGACAGGGGGCTTTCTGGGTCCCGGGTCTTCGCCCTGGACGACAGGGGGCTCTGGGTCCCGGGTCTCGGCCCGGGACGACATGAAGTGGAGGGGGTCCGGAACGACAATACTCTACTTGTCATCCCGGAAGGCCGAGCGGAGCGAGGTCTATCCGGGATCCAGGGTCCAGCTGATCCTTTTTTGCTTCTGGGTCCCGGATCTCGGCCCGGGACGACAGGGGGCTTTCTGGGTCACGGGTCTTCGCCCTGGACGACAGGGGGCTTTCTGGGTCACGGGTCTTCGCCCTGGACGACATGGTAGAGGGGTCCGGAACGACAATACTCTACTTGTCATCCCGGAAGGCCGAGCGGAGCGAGGTCTATCCGGGATCCAGCGATCGGTCGGCCCACATATACCGAATATCACCGAACGACATAGACAGAAAGTAAAATTTTGAACACTCTCTATTTAAGAAGCTAAAGCCATGAACGTCATCCGTGTTTCCGTCTCCGAGGCTGCCCGACTTTTTGGCGTCTCCACCAAGACCGTTCGCCGAGCTATTGCCGACGGTGAAATAACCTACGTGGTGGTTCGAGGACGTTACAAGATCAGTTTTGAGAGCTTGGTCAAATGGTCCCAACACCGACCATCAGTTAAGACCAAACTCGAAGAGGAGGGTATTGGCCAATTCGTCGGTCAATGGAAAATCAAGAATCGTCTTTACAGTCCCAATCCCCAAACTCTGGAACGGGAGACTCAAAAGATCCAGTCATGAACTGCTGCCACAAGATACAACTAATGACGTTCGTCATCCTGCTGCTTGCCGTGATGCCAAGTTTAGCTTCGGCCGAACTCAAGATAGCGCCGGACAAATTTGTTCGGTCAGCCAACTATTACCTAGAAGCAGGTATTGGCATTCCCCCCTCCGATCATGAACGCTTGGCCAAATACGACCTGTTGATCCTGCCAGCTGAAGCCCAGATCTATAATCGAAGTCTGTTTACCGATCTACGACGTCTGAATCCGAACATTACCATCCTAGCCTACGTTCCAACCAAGTCATACAACTTTCAATACTGGTTCGATAGTTTGCATGACAAGCTAGCTAATCGCATTCAAGATTCATGGTGGTTACTGAGCTCGTCAGGTGGACCCACTTCGGTCTGGCCCGGAACGCGAATGCTCAACATGGTTTCACCTTGGAGTAAAGAGTTACCTAAATATGTTAAAGAAGATATCTGGTCAACCGGACTCTGGGATGGAATCTTTTACGACGAATTTTCAGTCACTGCCTCTTGGGTGAACGGCGGCGACATCGACATTCACCGCAACGGAGTGCGTGATGATCCACGACTGGTCGATGTAGCTTGGGAACGAGCTACGATCAATATGTTACGTGACACCAGAGAACTACTTGGTCCGTCGGCCGTCATTATTACGAATGGAGATTCAGCCGCTTCGGTCCAACCGTATCTCAACGGACGGATGTATGAATCGTTTCCCACACCTTGGGAAGGTAGCGGTAAATGGCAGGATTCATTTTCGAGTTATCTCCGGCTGCACAATGAAGTTGGTTACCGACCGGTTTTTGTCATCAACGCCAGTACGACCAGAAATCAAGGAGCGGCCAACTGTCGACAAGCTAGGTTCGCTCTGGCTTCAACTTTGATGGGAGATGGATTCTTTAGCTACGACCACGGCGAAGAAGAGCATAGCCAAATTTGGTGGTGCGATGAACAAGATGCCAATCTAGGCAATCCAATAGGACCGTCAATTAATCAGTCGACCGGTAACTCTGTAACAATGTCGGGGGTCTGGCGTCGCGATTTTGAAAACGGTGTCGCTCTTCTTAACTCGACAGACCGATCACAGACTATTTCGTTTGAGGCTGAAATGGAACGACTACGCGGCACACAGGATCCAACCGTCAACAACGGTCAAATTGCTAAGTCGGTCACTTTAGCGCCGCAGGACGGTATAATTCTACTAAGGCCAATTGGCTCCATCTCTGGTTCGGTTTTTATTAACGGTGCTTTCGCTCGACTTTACGACCAGAACGGTCGCCAACTACGTAACGGATTCTTCGTTTATATACCGCCGTTCTCTGGTTCCGACCAAGTGCTTTTGGACGACATTGATGGCGATGGCCACAAAGAACGGCTAGTGGCCAATCAAAAAGAGATCAGGATTTACGGATCCGATGGAAAACTACGCCTAACCTTCGAGCCGTACGGATCAAAATACTCACAGGGAGTCAGTCTGGCGGTTGGTGATGTGAATGGTGATGGACAAATTGAAATTGTAACCGGTACAGGACAAGGGGCCGAACCGCTAGTTAAAATCTTTGACTTAAAAGGACAGCAGATTGGACCTGGCTTCATGGCCTATGGTCAACGCTTTCATGGTGGCGTTCATGTAGCGACCGGCGACGTCTATGGTATCGGACGAGATATGATCATAACTGGTGCCGGACCGAGTGGTGGACCTCACGTTCGTGTATTTGATCGATATGGTCAGGTCTGGGCTCAATTCTTTGCCTACGATCAACACTTCAGCGGTGGTGTCGAGGTGGCAGCTGGAGATTTAAACGGTGATGGACTAGACGAAATAGTGACCGGTGCTGGACCAGGAGGTGGTCCACATATCAGAATTTTCAACGTCTGGACCAAACCAATTGGTGGATTCTTTGTCGGCGACCCCAAAACATTCGCTGGGGTACATGTCGCTGTCTCAGATACAAACAACGACGGATACGACGAGATAATCGCCCTGTCGACCGATATATTCAAACTCTCGGCCGGCCGCTAGCGACCATTTATATATGAAAGATCTAGATCCAAAAAATGAGAATGATCACCAGGACCATCTCGAAGTCGAGCCGGTTCCAATCAAAGAGCTCGAAAAGGTGAGAAGTCAGGAGATTGAATCAGCGAATCAATCTGTTAGTAGTGGTCGTAATATTTTTATTGGTACGCTCAATGTTTTTATTGGTCCAATGCGTGCTTTTATTGATCCGGTCAAAAAGGTCTGCTACCCGACACTCTCTGCACACTGGGACCAAAAATATAAACAACCGTTTGCTCATCATGCCTGGAAAATTCTACTTTTCGACTTGGTATTGTTATTTTTGGCCAGCTCTTTGGCTGTATCATTAGTTTTAATCTACAAGTTTCTACCGCCGGTCAGTCCACCCGACTTAGTATCGGTCACCCTAGCTTGGCCCGACCAAATCACGAGCGGAACAGAAACTGATCTAGTACTGAGTTACACCAACCGAACGGATCAAACACTAAAGGATGGTCGTCTAATAATCGAACTGCCGAGTAACTTTATTCCCCTCCAATTCAATCAACCAGAAGAAACTACAACCGAACCAGACCAGCCTGTCAGTTTTAAGTTGGGTAACTTAGCACCGGATTCGACTGGCCGAGTAACTATTTCTGGTCAGCCTTTTGGTTCGCCTAATGATGAACTACCGATTTTAATTCGACTATCATACTGGGAAGACGGTTTAGCTGAAATCACGGAGCAGTCTGCTTTCTACCAACTACATATCGACAACACTCCACTCGAGCTGGCCCTTAATTTCGAGCAGCCATTTCTCTACGATACCGTCAGCACTATACGTCTGACCTACGCTAATCGCGGCGAACAACTGTTGCACAGTACAATAATCAAACTAATACTGCCGCCGGAATTCACCTTGTCCGGTTCGACACCCCTACTCTCGGAAGGACAAATCTGGAAAATGAGTGACCTTGCTCCGGGTAAGTCAGGAGTACTAACTCTTCATGGGCGACTGGACCATGGAGGAACGCCTAGTTTTGGTGCCATCGGTTCGGTACTCGAACCAATTAGTGGACTAGAACTAGAGATGAATCAAATACACAGCAACCCGGATGCAGTCGCCACCGGTTTTGAGCTCAGTCATGATCTACATGGCATGTCATCAATAAGACCGGGAGAAACTGTTAATATCACGGTCAACTATGCCAATCATGGTAACCAGTCGATACATGACATTATTTTGAAACTCGAAACTGACGAACGTTTTCTGGAGTTAGGTGAAGTGCCCATTCAAACCTGGACATCAAAAGATATTCCGGAGTTAGACGAATTGAAGCCAGGACAAAGTGGATCGCTAGAGACTACTTTCAAAGTAAAAAAGAGAATCGGTTACGACAGCTTACAAGGAGATACGTCAGCTGCACTGAGACTAACAGCTACTGCCGAATACCATCTCGAAAACAATCAATCTAAAATTTTCCGTACCGACAGCGGTACTTCAGACTTACCAATATCGACAACAATGAACATTGATGCGTCAACCCTTTACTATACAGAGTCTGGCGATCAGTTGGGGCTTGGACCACTACCACCAACTGTCGACCAAACAACTAGTCTCTGGGTCATGATTGCACTCGATAACGGAATTAACTCGGCCCGCGATGTACAACTCACCGCCCTGCTCCCTGTTGGTAGTATTTGGACCGGACGTACTAATGTCGCAATTGGCGAACCCCTCATTCACATCTCTGATGAACGAAAAGTCGTTTGGCGAATTAATGACCTGCCTGCACTCGCTGGCTGGTTCGGTCCAAGACCCACTGCCGGCTTTGAAATCGAATTCACCCCAACTAAGAATGACGTTGGTACGGCACCCAACCTAGTCGAGTACCTAACTCTAACGGGTATCGACGCTGTAACCGGAGTCAGAATAATGTCTGAAGCCGAACCAGTAACAACCGAAGTGCGTTTCGGTAACGAAGAAGAACGACAAGGATTGGTCAGATAACACAACTAACGGATACAGATACCAAAAAGCTCCCCCACGGGAGCTTTTCAATTCTTGAAACTGTTGATTGGAATCTGGGCAACTAGTTCTTCAACCGGCTCGGCTTGTGGTCGTAAGCCGTGATAGACACTGTCTACCAACCTAGCTACATCATCCCAGTGGTAATTCTCAACCACAAATTCCTTAGCTCCGGCACCTTTGCGTACTACCAGCTGAGGATTAGTGATCAAGAAAGTTAATTTGTCCTCGAGATCACAAACATCGGTGTTACGAAAATTAATACCGTGTGTTCGAGTGACTTCCACATTTTCCGGAATGTCTGAAGCTAGTACAGTCTTGCCATAAGACATGGCTTCCAAAATTACGATCGGCAATCCTTCAGATTCGGACGGCAAAATAAAGGCGTACGAATTCCTGAACAGACGATCATGAGGCGCACCTTGCAACGAACCGGTAAAAATAATATCTGAATCATCGGAGGCCATCTTCTTAATTTCAGCAACGTAATCATTAGTGAACGCTGAATCACCAACAAAAACGAGCTTCAGATCACCAACCAATCTGCGCTTCTTCAAATTTTTGTAAGCCTCAATCAGATAGTGAGCACCCTTATGACGAACCAAACGTGACACCATGAGCAAATAGCCATTCGGCTTCAAGCCATACCTTTCCAGAGTTCCATCGTCCTCGACGACAGCTTCGGGTTCGGTGATACCGTTCGGTATATACTCAGTTCGATTGGGATACAAATTGTCACAATAGGACTGCAGTGTTTTAGACACGACAATGGTCTTGTGCGGAAACGTGCAAGCAAACCGTTCGCCGAGCTTGAGCATGAGACGCGCAAACAAACCCCACTTCTGGTGCTTACGATCAATACAATGAAAAGTCGAAACCACTTTAATGCGAGGTGCCAACAATCGAGGTAACCAAGACATTAGTGATGGTCCGACACCATGATAATGAATAATGTCGGTTCCGGTAAAAATGGCGTGCAAAGTTGCGATGAAAGTATGAACAATAGCATCCAAATTTTTAGTCTTGATGGTCGGCACAACAATCGATCGAACACCAACTGAAAAATTAGGATTGGATCGACCGTACCAAGCACGGGTATAGACCGTCACCTGATGTCCTGTCGAACCTAATCGCACAGCCAAAGACTCGACGTGTCGCTCAACACCGCCGAATTTAATCGGAATTCCCTTTTGGCCAATCATGGCGATACGCATAATACTGATCGATCTTTTTGATGCTTCTAAATAACCGCATACTTTAGCATAAAAAGTCGTTTTTGTCAAGTCTTTACTCCAGCCCAAAGAGGTCTAAGTCGAAGTAAAATAATCACAATTTAACTCAAAAAATAGCCAAAATAAGCCAAAAAACTTTATACACAATCAATCCTTGGCCGTCAGCTAAATTTCAGTTATATTGTCTTTTGAATGTATACGCCCAATCCACAACCAATCGACCTAACAAATAGGACGCGAGTAGAGCGAGCCAGGGGGGCTCTTTTTTTCTACATACCTATTTTACCGAAATGGACGACCATTCGACCGGCGGCGATCAGTTGCTTGTTGGCCGATGGCATCGGCATCATTCCCTATCGTCGTTTCGACGGACTGACAACAGTCCGTCTTTTTTATCCTGCCAATTAACCCCAATTGGGGAATAACCAAAAACGTATGAGCGAACAGCTGCGTCACATTATTCCAATCTTCTCTACCATGCGCGAGGCAGCGCACACCCATTATCGCAAATCTGGTTTGATCCACGTGCCAGCTCCGCAGATCGTCGGAATTACTGGCGCTTGTGAAAATGTAGACACATTATTTCGAGTTGGTAGTCGTGTTGGAGCTCAACTCTTCTTCTGTCAAACCGGACAATTAAACCTCGAACAGGCACTCCAGTACAATCCAGGTGTTTACACCATTATGGTTAGTGGACGTGATGAGGAAATTGAAGACGATCGCCACTTACGTCAATTCAATCTAGCGGAAGAAGAGTTCGATTGGTCATTCGTTGGCGCTGAAGGTGAAACCTACAACGAAGAAAGGATGTACCAGGCACTACTCGAACACATCGAAACAACGGTCAAATCCATCGCCACAACAACAGTGGATCGACATGCAACACTACTAGCTGACCGCTTTGACCGAGATGTCTCAGGTCTAGCGAATAGTTTGACCCTCCCCTTCCATCGAATCAGTTATGAGGAAGCGATTAGTCTGCTGAACAAAAATGGTTTCCCACAACTCAGCTGGGGCGCAGATTTGAAATCAGAACATGAAGCGAAGGTTGTGGAACTACTAGCTGGTGGAGAAATGCCGCGTCCAGTATTCATCATGCGTTATCCTAAAGAGATTAAATTCTTCAACATGAAGGTTTCGGAATCAGATGATCGGGTAGCAATGTCGGCTGATCTAGTCTTTCCACGTGCTGGCGAAGGTGTCGGATCGGCGGTCCGCGAACACAACGCAACCAAATTAGAGCAACGACTACTTGGATCGGAAATGTATCGGCTACACCTAGAACGCGGTGGCAAGCTCGAAGACTTCCGCTGGTATCTTGATCTAGTAGCTTCAGGCGAAACTAAACCGCACGCTGGCTATGGCATTGGTCTAGAAAGAGTAGCCCAGTACATCCTCGATCGATCGGATATACGTGAGTGCTCGATCTTTAACCTGATGGCAATGCAGACCAAAGACTGGGTAGTGCGTCAACCTGTACCAATGATGGCCTAAGGTTTAATCAATCAAAAAGGATAGTATGAAAATACGGAGTCGAATATTCGTTCGACTCCGTATTTATATTGATTGAAATAATTTAACGTCGCATTAGATCTTCTGACTTAAAACTCTCCTGTAAACTCCCATAATATTCTGATAGTGCTGTTCTGGCGAATAATTACGCTCAGCAACCTGACGTGCCGAACGACCCATTCTCTCGCTGGACTTAGGGTCAGCCCATAATTTAGCCATGGCCTCAGCCAACCCAATAACATCACCGGATTGAACCAATTGACCAGTCTTTCCACTTTCAACAATTTCACTTAAACCACCCATTTGCGAAGCAATGACTGGCTTACCAGCAGCATAAGCCTCAAGTGCAGTAAGTCCAAAAGTCTCATGACACAACGATGGTATAACCACAAAACGGGCATTGGTGTACTCACGACGCAACTGCTCACCAACTTGATAACCGACGAAAGTTACATTGCGCAGTTTTAGTTCATTGGCGAGATGTCGTAACCGTTCACCATCCGACCCAACACCAACGACACGAATCGGCAAATCGCCAACCATTGCAGCTGCCCGAATCAATGTTTCAACTCCCTTTTCTGATGACAACCGTCCAACATACAACGCATAATCACCCTCATAGCTCGGCTGCCAAGAAGACACATTAATAAAGTGAGGTATCTGAACAATTTTCTTGTGGTCGATACCATAATCCTTAAGCGTGGCGGCAACAAAAGCACTCGGAGCAATAACTACATCGATATTGTCGCGCCATAAACCCAATAGTCGGTGCAAACTCATCTCCGCAGCGCAAACCGCACTTGCAACCATCGAACCTCGCACGCAACGATGCTTGACCGCCTCCCAATAATGATCGGGTCTAGTATGTCTACAAACCTGACCATCATGAAACAGGCTATAGTTCGGTGCAATTAGTTTGTAGTCATGTGCGGTCATCACTACCGGAATCCCCCGCCGCCGAGCAACTGGCAAAATGGACGGTGAAATCTGATGATAAATATTTTGAATGTGAACTAAGTCGGGCAAAGATTCACGAAGTAACGCCCCAAACTTATGCTTGGCCTCGAACGAATACATATACCGACCGACTGTACGCAATCCCTGCCACGACATGGCCGATGCATCGCTTCGAACCGAACTAACAAACCAGCGATCCCATCCAGTTGATTCATTCCGCCCGTCCTTCATAGCAAACGGAACTACTTCATGTCGGTGTTCAATCAAAAGATTGCGCAGATCAAACATATAGCGCTCAGCCCCACCCTTCAGAAAAAAATACTTGTTAGCAAAAATTATCTTCATCTCGAATCACGAATGAGTCGAATCATTTTAGGACACCCTCTTTTTTAGCTAAAACGTAAACACAGGCAGCAAAAAGCCATAAATACAACGCCAACGTGCGAACCTCGAGATAGGTCCCCAAAGCGGCTTGTAGAGTAATCGCCGCTAAGCCACCAACCAGCCCCAAGGCCAAACCCTTTAATAATGGGTCCCTAGATCGACACCAAACCCGCCAAGACATAATGGCTAACGCAATAAAAATCCAAACATAAAACACCAAACCGAGTGTTCCAATTTCACCCCACAGCGAAAACCAATTATTATCGATATATCCATCAGTGCCGTAGACACCGAACGGTAAGTTCAGTTCCTGATAGACGCGCACATTTCCCAAGGCTGCAGCTGCCCCACCACCGTACTGCCCAGGCCCAACACCAAAGATTGGTGAAGAAGGAACTACTGTCGTCACTGTTTGCACCAACCAATACAGTCGCCCCATGCCGTAATACTCGCCACGCCAACGCTCGTAGGAGAAGGCTTCAAACAAACGCTCGACTGCAGTCTGTTCGGGATAGTCGGTCAGATAACGTACGGCCAGACCGGACCAAGCTAAGTAGCCAACCGCCAATACAATCATTGCTAGATAAGCAAGTCGAACTCGACGATCGCGCATTAACCAACCACCAATGATTAGTAGTCCCAAAGCAAAACCAAACCAAGAGGCACGTGACATAGTTAGGAGCAGGGCCGGTAAAATCACAGCTAGCACAAAAATTAATCGACTACGCGTTAATCGACTACGAAGCGAGTACCATAATCCTACAGCTAGCAAACCAAAGAACGACAAGAACGTACCCAATTGATCGTATCGACCCATGGTCGCAAAAATTCTAGTACCTGGAGACCACGTCTGTTCGGTGCCACTCGTCAATTGAATACTCTCATAAAAGCGTTGCTCGCTAGGAATGAGTATTTCATCAAGTGGAGCACCGACAAACGACTGAACGATACCCAATACCGATTCGAAAACCACTACCCCAAACATGGCCAAAACCAACCGGCGAACAAACCTACGCTCTGGTTCCAAATAAACCACAGCAAAGAACATCAACATGAACCGAATAATCTGTCGCAAACCTAACAATCCACTGAACCATGGAACCGCATTCAACACCAACGAAGTCAGTGCGACTATCAAAAAGAAAACAAACGGTAGATCGATTGGTGTCGAAGTCAGCTCACGACGGCGCGATAGCACCTTAAGTACAGCAACAGCAACTAAGCCATAAATCAATATCTCTGGCAGATAGCGAGCAAAGATATAGAGCTCATCAGGCACAAATTTAAGCAAGAACGGTTCGAATGGAGTGTAGATGGCCAGGGCCAGAACCATGGTCTCGGGACGAAACAAAAGCAACCAAGCAATCATTAGCCCAGCAATCACACCCAACATCTTCCAAGGACCCAAAAACAAAACCGAAACTATGGTCAATGAAGTGACCAGAGCGAACAGAACAGCCAAACGACGATCGCCGGACGACCTAAATAGATTGGGGATCGATTCGAGTAAACTTTTCATAGCTGGGATGATTGTATCATTTTTCCTCGGTGGATGCTGCTTTACTTGCGGTTCGGGGATGACAAATAGAGTATCATCGTCCCAGACTCCGAGCCGGGGGCTAGGATGGAATTCTTCAACAGTGGAAGCTCCTCTCCCCCGGGAACCCCGGCTCCGCTCCGCAGGGGACGGGGCTCACGCCCCGGACTCCCTTTCTTTAACCTAGAGGAGTTCCTCTCCCCCAGGACCCCCGGCCCGGTTTCTCTGTCCCGTTAGAGAAATGAGGGAAAGAGAGCGGCCGCCCTAACTCCCACTATGTGTGGGACCTTATGTCCTCGGGCCGGACGGGCCTCCGGCGCATACCGTCGCGGCACGGGATGACATATTAAAGCACTGTCGTCCCGAAACTGCGAACTGAACATTATTCCTCCTGTCGTCCCGGAACTGCGAACTGAACATTATTCCTTTTGTCGTCCCGGAACTGCGAGTGTAGCGAGCAGTATCCGGGACCCAGGAGTAAAGAGATTGGAATTAGCTTCTGGATCCCGGATAGACCTCGCCTTGCTCGGTCTTCCGGGATGACAAACTATTAAGAGTTGCATTTCCGGGATGACAAATTAAAAAGGCTCGAGGTTTCAAGATGACATATTAAAAAGTAAGGATGACAAATACATAAGAAGAATTGAGATAACAAAAAACACTGTCGTCCCGGACCGAAACCCGGGACCCAGGATGTTTCTCTTCAGCTAATGTCGTCCCGGAAGGAGCGCAGCGACTATCCGGGACCCAGGAGTAAAGAGATTGGGATTAGCTTCTGGATCCCGGATAGACCTCGCCTTGCTCGGCCTTCCGGGATGACAAATTAAAATACTGTCGTCCCGGAACTGCGAGTGTAGCGAGCAGTATCCGGGACCCAGGAGTAAAGAGATTGGGATTAGCTTCTGGATCCCGGATAATTGCTAACGCAATTTCCGGGATGACAAACTATTAAGAGTTGCATTTCCGGGATGACAAACTATTAAGAGTTGCATTTCCGGGATGACAAACTATTAAGAGTTGCATTTCCGGGATGACAAAGATTTTCTAAAAATCAAGATTTGACCCCAAAAACAAAACCCCCGCGGTACCAAGCGGCAACGCGGGAGTTAAAGTATGTTTTCGGATTTGGCCCCGAAGGTGGGGCCTAGAAAAGAACTAGTAGGGCGCGGCAGGCTGCCGTGCCCTTGGTCAGGTGGGTTGGGGGGGCTAGTCGAGGTTACCAGCCGGGATGACTGGACCGTCCTCCGAGTCGGTAGTGACTCGGATGGAACAACCATCCTCCTGGCAGTAAATGTAGGCCCGATCGGCCTCACACATGACTGCCAGCTGTTCCTCCCCTCCGTACTGAGCCCAACCGTCACGGGCGGGATTTGCTCTACCACAGTCATATCGACCGCGGTAGGAGAACCGATAGGACACTCCCTCTACAAGATGAGGGTGACCATCGGTCTCGAGCCAACCGTCGGCATTGGAGTCGACGGCTACGGCCAAAGCATCCGACCAGGTGCCTCCGGGGAGTTCGCCGAGGATGTCGGCGCACTCGTTTCCGGAAATATACGAACTGTTAAATTCGTACTCTCCGTCGGAGTTCACCCGGAACGGACCGGGGACGCAGTCCCCGTCCGCGTCGCACTCGGCGCCGAAGCCGTCGCCGTCCAGGTCGGCCTGGTCCGGGTTGGCGATCTCGGGGCAGTTGTCGGCGTCGTCGAGCACGCCGTCGCTGTCGATGTCACAGACGGTGTCACTGTCGCTATCGGCATCGGCGTCGACATCGGAGTCGGCGTCGACATCGGAGTCGGCATCGGAGTCGGCGTCGACATCCGAGTCGGCATCGGTATCCGAGTCGGCGTCGCTATCCGCGTCGCCGTCGCACTCGCCGTCGGGGCACTGCTGCTCCTCCGGCGGTTGAAGGCCGCACCCCCCGAAGAGGGCGACGACCGCCACGAACAACCACCAACCAACAAAAAGCTTCTTTGCCATTTCTCTACTCCTCCAGGGCCGCCCCGTCCTCATTTTACGAGGCGGCCCCAAGCTGTTTCTGTCACACGGCCTTTAACCCAGCCACGGGCCGGACTTACGTCCGGGGTTTGGTTCCGATTTATCCCGCTACCAAGCGAGACCAGGTTCGGAAATTAACCTGTTTTTTCTGGATCCCGGATCAAGTCCGGGACGACATTATTTGTCAGATCGACATTTTTGTCAGATCGACAAACTCTGTCATCCCGGGCCGAGACCCGGGATCCAGCAACGACATTCAACCGCTGGGTTTAGAACTCCCAGCGGAGGGCAATCCCGCCCTCGACCCCCACCACGGGGGAGACCTCGCCCCCGGTTATCCCGACCCCAGATGGAACGGAAACATGAATCTCCAACCACTGGGCCCGGTCAAACCGGAACGAGGCCTGCGGTGCGGCGGTTATGAACGCCGCCTCGGCGTGGAGGGACTCGTCGAGCCCCGTCCACATTCCCTGCAAGGCCAGTCCGAACCGCCAGACCCCGTAGGATCGGCGGATGTTCCAGCCTAGCTCGCCTCGAACGAAGACTCCGAGCGGACGATCTGACCCGTCCGCCACGAGGCCTCCGTCGAGCACGACGGAGAACCGCGGCGTGAAATTGAACTCCACGCCGCTTGCCGAGATCAGCGCCCCGGTGTACCGGAGGTCATTCGACCCCCAAAGCGCCAGGACATTGACGCCAGGCAGCCGATAGACGATCGGCCGCCGTTCCTCTAGCTCCGTGACCCGCTCGATGAGCTCGTCGATCCGCCCGTTGGCTTCCTGCAGGTCTCCCCGCAATTCGCCGACGAGCGTCTCAATACTCCCAAGCCGGTTGTCGATGGCCACCAAAAGGGTGGCCTGACGATCGAGCTCGGTCCGAAGCTGGACGAGCTCGGTCCGGAGCTGGGTCAGCTCGCTCTCGACACGGTCGACGCGAGTGGCCAATCCACCCACGCGACCGTCGAGCTCGCTGATGCGGGTCTCGATGGTCGAGATCCGCTCCAAGAGCCGGCGCCAGCCCTCACGGGCTTGACGTCGGGCCTCCTCGCACTGCTCCGCCGTCTCGAAACAACGGCGGATGCAGTCGCCGACCGGGCCAGTCGGCAGAATCATTGTCGAAGTCACGGGGACCACGTCCCCGGACATCTGTCCGTCCTGACCGCGAGCCTCGACGGCCACGGTCAGCGCCATGGCGGCAACGGCCGCCGTCAGGAACTTTTTCATCTCCTCACTCCTTCCGACCCTCCTCAGGGCCGGTTTCAATTTTCAAAAATCTTGGACTCACGGGAACCATCCCATGAAGCCCTCAAATCGCCGGACGGTTTCGGACGGGGACAAGGAGGAGGTATCTCCGTCCTAGTCCACCCGGCGATTTCGGGACTCCATCAGCCCTACTTTAAAATCTTAAAAGCTAGACCTTTCCCAGCTTCACGACGGGTCAACTTAACATAAAATTGAAGTTTTGTCAAGGGTAAGGATGGAATAAGCCCAAAACAGCCGTCCAACAAGGCTGGACAGAAAAATGGGGGTCAAATCTTGACTTTTAGCCTTTATGAGATTTTTCCTGGGTCCCGGGTCTCGGCCCGGGACAACATTATTTTATTTGTCATTCTTACTTTTTCTATTTGTCATCCCGGAGATGCAACCCTTAATAGTTTGTCATCCCGGAATCGTGAGCGAGCGTAGCGAGTCGAACGATATCCGGGATCCAGAATCCGATCGGTTTTGCTTCTGGGTCCCGGATCAAGGTCGAGCCGCAGGGGAGGCCTGAACTGCTTCAGACCGACACGGCGAGACCGGCGAGGCGATGTCCGTAGACCGAGGACCGCCGAGTCGCCGGGACGACATTATCTCGCTTGTTATTCTTACTTTCTTCTCTATTTGTCATCCCTGAACCATTTTCTTTCTTAGTTTGTCATCCCGGAATCGTGAGCGAGCGTAGCGAGTCGAACGATATCCGGGATCCAGAATCCGATCTTTTTTACTTCTGGGTCCCAGATAGCCGCTGTCGCGACTTCCGGGACGACAAAAAATCCTAAACAAAAAAACGCATCTCTATAACAGAAACGCGTTTCTTAAAACTCAAACCTAAAAAATCCAAACTACTCGAACATTCTCCGACGTTGCGGTGCAGCTGCCAAGACATAGCCCGACCCGGCGATGAAACCAAGCACCAAACCAGCTAGTGCATTAGCCGGAATGTTAGGCTTAACCGGCCAACGGGAGACGAGTGGCGAATCAACCTGACGCACCTCCAAGTCGCCACCACCAACATACTTATAACCCTCGGTCGTGAGCACAAAAGCGATGGCTTGAGACAACTGCTCAGCTTGTTCAGGATCGATATGATAAACAGTCACGTCGAGCATACCCGAACCACGTACCACCTGAGTAGCGATGGTCTCACGCCACAATGCCCGCCGCTTACGTTCGTCCTGTCCAAAAATCGACTCATCAACATTAAACTGAGCGGCCATGACCTTGTCATAAAACGAGGTCGTGTAGAGTATCTGTGCCAAGTTGTCAGAGATGCGCTCCGAAGCCTTAATGGCTGTATACGGATCGACGGTCGATAATTGCTTCTGCAAAATCAACAGACGCATCGATGAACTGTAGCGCAGCGGAAAGGCGAAACTGACAACGGTCGCAAAAATGGCCGCTAATACCGCAAATAATGCGATCTTCTTCCAGCCGCGCTGCAACAATCTCGAATAGCTTATTTCCGACATAGATTGAATTTGCGAGTTAACCGCGGAGGATAGCACAGAAACACTATTCCGTCAATCCTACGTGGGCCTTTTGAATGTTCAAACAATTGGAATTCAGTCCAAAGCGAACCCAAACTTCACCATAATTTATGGTGTCGGCATTTGACCTAACACCACCTCTACCTCTCTAGTTTCCGAACCACGTTCGACCGAAATGGTAACCGTGTCACGAGGAGAGTATTCAGTGAGTAGCTCCGGCAATGAACGATTGGCAGTCACTGATTCACCATTAATCGCCAGCACTGTATCCCCTTCTCTTAATCCTGATTTGGCTGCTGGACTCTGTCGTACAATAGCTGGCAGTGAACCATATGAACTAAGTAAGGCGCCACGACCGGCGGTACCACGTCCTGGCTGCTCAGACAAATCAATAAAACGCACTCCTAAATACGGTCTAACTACCGATCCATCACGCAATACACCTGAGATCTGTCTAGAAAAAGCACTAAACGGAACGACCTGCATTCCCGGCTCCGAACCACCAATATAGATACCAGTTACTTCGCCGCTCGTACCGAAAACTACACCACCCGGCAAAAATCCTTCGGTCCCAGCCAAGAATACAACCTTTTGCATCTTCTCAGACGAACGACGCACTGCTGATGCGTCGAGGGCTGGAACATTACCCCAGGCAGTAACAACCGCAGTTCTCAGTCCACCCAAAGAATCGAAAGCCACGACCGAGTCACCAACCTTTAGATCATCGGACTTATTACCCAACGAGACGACTGGTAATCCGGTACCAGCTACTTTAATAAAGGCCGCACCAGAAAACGAATCAACTGTAGCTCGTTCGACTGCATATGTCCGACCACCAATCACAGCTGTTAATCCACGTCCGGTTGATGATCCAGCCAGGTCCAACACTGAACTATGGGTTAACAACCAACCATCAGAAGTCAGTACTGCTCCACCACCAATTGCGTCTACAGGCAAAATCACGTCCTTAAGATCGGAGCTGCGATACAACAATGCAGTTGGTCCAGCTAGTCCGCGCACCACCATATCCGAAGAAAGCCGGGCTCGTATAACGACAGGTTCAATTGGGACACCAAAACCTGACAAACTAGAACCAGTGACTGCTGGTAAATAAGCCAAGGTCATCAACATACCGACTGCACCGGACGCCAGCCCAAAAATAGCTCCAAAAATAACCGTTGAGATCAATCCATTACGCCCAATCGTCTTCTCTTGTTTGTCTTTACGCCTGAAGTTCATGAAGCTCATATTGTTTGTTCAAACTTACAACCAACGAGCCGTAGCTAGTACTAACACCACCAATACTGCTGCGGCAGTCAATCCAAATTTTAGACCTCGAGTTCCGACATCACCCGACAATATACGCACGGCCGATCGACCAATTGCGAAACAGATAATCATTAATACAGTCGCATTGACTAAAAAAGGAGTTGGTAAAAATGAGAGACCAATATAAGTCTCGATACCCAGAGCAGTCAAGGCGACTGTAGCTCGAACTATTAGTGCACGATCAGCACCAGATTGTTGCAATGCCTCGTATTGAACAATCGAAAGCAAACCACCAAAGATAATCGCCGAAACAACCACCGGTAAACTAATAAATCGCCCAATACCGAACAAAAATACTGTGGCAAAAAAAACTCCAAGCAGGTTCATTAGTCGCCCAAGACGCACAGTTCTGTTGGCACCACGAAGGGGATCCAGTGCATCTGACGAATCAAGACGCATGACAAAAACCAGCAAAGCCAACATGATCACTGTAACAGAAACAAACCGTGCTAACACCGAACCAAGTAACGAGTAGAACAAAAAACTACCAGCCACAAAAACAGTCGGCGACAATATCACTCGCCAGCGGGCTACACCAGGAGGCAATCTGACTGGAGATAGTAAAATCATTAATAAGGTCAGAGTAACGGACACCAGAAAGACCAACACAAAAATAAATGAACGCCAGGTCTCTGGTAAAACCGGAATAACTGACGAGATATAGAATAGTGTGCCGACCACGAACGGCAGTGCTCCCAAAAGAAGCCAACGCTTAGTTAGCGAACTAACTACGACTACCGAACTTTTTAGGTCCAGACGTTCCATAAGCGGACAGGAGACGGGAATCGCACTCAATGCCCGGAGACGAGCGAAACCTTGATCTTGTCGCCCACGACGACGATCGACCGCAGTTCACCGTTCTCACCCAAGCCCTGCTCGATCGCCCTGTTGAGGCTGGCGTTGACTGACTTGATCATCAAATTGGCAACGGCATCGGGAACCGACAGAGAGCCGACGGTCAGATCTTCGGCCTTGAGCCAGACCAGTCCGCCGACGACTGCCGGACGGAGACGGATCGACAGCGGCACGCTGTTGTAATCCTCCCCGGTCAGGGCATAAACGTTGATGAGGCCGTCACCGAAAGAGGTCTGGACTGACTTGATCGGCAGCGGCAGATTTGAGACCTCGCTTTCCGACAGGATCACACCGGACAACAAAGTAGTCAATTCCTGCTCGGAGATAGTCATGTCCAGTGTTTCGGTAGTGGAATTGAAAGACGTCCTAGCAGCCACAATCGACATAATATCGTTCGGATCGGTCCCAGTTAAAGGCAGTACAATCCTTTCAGGTAAATCAGGATGATATAGCCAATCTGATAGGAGGGGCACCTTTACTAGACCACTTCTAGCCGCCATAGTCGTCAACCCCAAAATAGGAACAAGTAACAAAATAACAAACACTACCAAATAAATAGTGATCGCCTTTAGTGCTCGTCGCCAACTCTCATGTGAGAGTTCTGCTTTTATCTCTCGTTTTAGTTCGTCACGATTGACATACTGACGACCATCTTCTTTGATCATAGTCTGTTACTTTCGGTCAGCCATGAAAAACGAATAGACAGATCCGAAGTCTGTCGGCGTAATGATTCAACATCCTCGCTACTATCTTCATCCGGACTAATCATCTGTCTCCAACGATCAATCAAAGTCACGAATGATAAGTGAGCATCACGTTCTGAACCGGGAACACGCATACGCAATAAACGCTCTTGAATCGTGTCCACCAATGTCAGCATTGATTCACTAACCTGATCAGATAGATTACCTTCCTCCAGGACACTAACTTGATCTAGAAACGGAACCATAACTAGACGTGCTTCAGCCCGATAACCCTCAACTGTTGGTGCTTCCTCCTCGACTAAGGTCTCATTTTGTAAGACTTCGGACCGATAAGCTGTCCAAGCAGCGAAGCCAAAACCAGCCACTATAACGGCAGCAAAAATTCCGAGGACTAAAAATTCACTAAAAATATGATGTTTTTTATGTTCCATACAGCACTGAGTATAGCAACGCTTAAAGGTCGCGGTCAATCGTCTTCATATAGGGTAAATCTTAGCTTTTGGCTCTCTAAAGTTATTGCGCGGATCAAATCAGAATTTGATGTTGTTGTTTGGAATTCTTCTCTTTCAGACTCCTTTCTTTAATCCGGGGGACTTCCGGTCCCCCAGGACCCCGACCTTGTTTCTCTGTCCCGCGCGGCACGGGTCGGCCCGCTCCGGTGGCGGTCCGCCCTAACTCTCGGCGTCCGGCCCTCGCCTACCGGCTCGGGACCCAGCCCGGACGTCTCCGAGATTGCCGCGGGAGGTATGCGCCGTGGAGATCGGATCGTGGATCCCGGGTCTCGGCCCGGGATGACATATTAAAGCAATGTCGTCCCGGAACTGCGAACTGAACATTATTCCTTTTGTCGTCCCGGAACTGTGAGCGTAGCGAGCAGTATCCGGGACCCAGGAGTAAAGAGATCGGAATTGGTTTCTGGATCCCGGATAATTGCTGACGCAATTTCCGGGATGACATATTAAAAAGGCTTAAGGTTTCAAGATGACAAAATAAAAAGTAAGGATGACAAATACGTAAGAAGGATTGAGATAACAAAAAACACTGTCGTCCCGGACTTGATCCGGGACCCAGGAGCAGAAAAAGAAAAACACCGCATAAGAGCGGTGTGGAGGTGTTGTGAGGTTTTAAGAAAAAAGCCTGATTAGGCCACTAGGATCAAAGGAACATCTGGTTGGTTCTTCAGCCAGGCGACGGGCGGCGTAACGGCCGAAAGGCGAACTAACGGAGCCAGTCTAGCTGCCTCATCCTTCTTCCCGATCAGAACGAAGCTGAGATAGAAGAACAGGCTGGCCCAGAGGCTGGCTCTGAGGCTGACCCTGAGGCTGTCCTCAAGACTGTCCCCAAGACTGCCCGAGAGGCTGACCCTGAGGCTTTCCCAGAGGTTGTCCGAGAGGCTGACCCTGAGGATGCCTGAGAGACTGTCCCTGAGGCTTTCCCAGAGGTTGTTCCCGAGGCTGCCCCCGAGACTGCTCCAGAGGCTGAGCCCGAGGCTGTCCCAGAGGCTACCCCCAAGGCTGCCCGAGAGGCTGTCCAGATAGGCAGCTTCGGACATCCACTCTGGCCTTTTGAAGGGCTCGGAGACTGAGAGCAGCTCTACTTCCTTCACCTCACGACCGGTGGCCAAGGCTATGGCCCGAACAATAGCTTCTCTGTTCACCTCATCCGCCGGAGTGAACTGGAACTGTTCACGTTCGGCTTGGATGAACAGACCCCCGATGGTCTCCATGGCTTTATCGATTTCGGCCTCGGTGACACCGTTGTGTTTCTCCTCTAAAAGAAAAGACTTCAGACCCTCACGGTCGACGACCGGCTTGTCTTCTTGTCCCATTTTTTAACTCCTTCTGTCCGACCCAATGGCCGTGACGAAGCAACTTAACATGATGAGATAGTGAGGTCAAAGATTGATGTAGATTCTGGATCCCGGATAGACCTCGCTCCGCTCGGCCTTCCGGGATGACAAAATAAAAAGGCTCGAGGTTTCAAGATGACATATTAAAAAGTGAGGATGACAAATTAAGAAAGGTTGCGGTTTCGGGATGACAAATTAAAAAGTAAGGATGACAAATTAAGAAAGGTTGCGGTTTCGAGATGACAAATAAAACACTGTCGTCCCGGGCCGAGACCCGGGACCCAGGAGTAAAATCGATCGGCTTCTGGATCCCGGATAGACCTCGCCTTGCTCGGTCTTCCGGGATGACATATTAAAAAGGCTTAAGGTTTCAAGATGACAAAATAAAAAGTAAGGATGACAGATAAAAATAGAAAGGTTTGCAATTTCGAGATGACAAATAAAATGAACCAAAACCACCTCCCGCAATCCCAGTTTAGCTGGGATCTCAGGAGGTGGTGGAGATGGGGAGATTTGAACTCCCGTCTGGTGAGTCGCTCCACGATACTTCTACCGATGTATTCCGTCTTGGTGTTTCGGGGTGGTGATGTTAGACGAACCAAACCCACCATCCCTATTTCCGTGCCAGGTCGGACCGCGCTACGGAAAGAGGCGCGGACCCAATCCGATATATGACACCCGGATCCCAACTATCGGACGTCGTTGGGTCGGATGGGCATTCGGTTAAGCGAACGCCGAAGCGGTAACGGGCGAGAAAGCCGAAGCCATCGCGCTCTTCACCTTGCTGACAAAATTGGCGTGTATGTCATTGCCCTGAGATTTACGAGGTGCAGGCGCCCTCGACCGGCATATCGCGAAAGGATCTCCCATCGATCCCTGTCATCCCCCACCAACCGGGCAATATCTGCTCGACTGATGACGAAGGACAGATTCTTTGATCATCAACACCGAAACACGATCTAATTTTTACTCTCTAAGATCCCTTTGTACGTCCCTAGCAATGTCCCGTTGCTTCTTCTGTTCCTTCTTCTCGTACTCCTTTCTGCCGCGTGCTAAACCGAACTTCAGCTTGATCATAGAACCCTTAGTATAGACAGAAATCGGCACCAAAGTCAAGCCTTTAACCTTCATTTTTCCCGCCAATTTAGCGATTTCTCGTTTGTGAATCAGCAACTTTCGAGTGCGCTTAGGATCGAAGTCTTTCAACTTACCAGCCTTGGGGTACAGCGGAATATGAGCATTTATCAGACGGGCTTCACCACTCGCAATAGTGATATAGGAACCAGTTAGCTTCATTTGCCCATCCCGAATCGATTTAACTTCGTGTCCAGACAACACTAAACCAACTTCGATTTCATCGATAACTTGAAAATCGCGTAGCGAACGTCGGTTGTCGGCTAGAGTTGGCATGAGTTCAGCTCTTAATACCGATGATTATCAACTTTTTAAGCAAATAAGGCAATAATCGACCTCAAACGACCAGTTAGCGCAGCCCAACCAGAAAACAAACCATTCAGCCATCCAAAGCTTTACAAAATCACCGTAAACCCTTATCCTTTGCCCAGTAATTCATTATCTATACAGCCTTGAGGATCTCGAGAAAAAAAAGAAGGCCGCAACAACAGCAACGGGTCATCTATCCAGTCAACGAAAGAATTCGTGAACCAGAGCTACGAGTCATTGTCGATGACACTGGTGAACACTTGGGTATTTTAAAGACGCCTGACGCACTAACTGCGGCCAAGGAACTCAAATTGGATCTAGTTGTTGTTCAGCCTAAGACTGAACCACCGATTGCCAAGATCATCGACTTCGGTCGTTACAAGTACGAAAAAGAGAAAGAAGCGAAAGCTCAGAGGACCAATGCCAAGACGGTCGAGGTCAAAGGAGTGCGTCTATCTACTCGTATCGGCGACCATGACCTGAATGTACGCAAAGATCAGGCCAAAAAGTTTATGGAAAAAGGTAACAAGGTCAAAGTTGAGATTATCCTACGTGGTCGCGAAAAACGCCATGGTGATGTAGCAGCCCAAGTCATTCAACGATTTATGACCGAGCTTAATCTCGAGGTTCCAATCAAGATCGAGCAACCGGTCACACGCCAAGGCGGACAGTTGACAAGCATCATTGCTAAGGCGTAAGCTAGCGAACGCCTGGTGAAGACTTATACCACTTATGAAGACACATAAAGCACTGTCCAAACGGTTCGGCGTCACCCGTACGGGTAAGGTCCTAAAGAGGACCGCCGGCCAGGACCACTTCAATTCCCGCGAAAGCGGCAAGGTTACACGCGGCAAACGCCGGGACCGACAAATATCGGATTCCTTCGTGAAGACCATAAGGCAGTTGATCCAGAAGTAATATGCCGAGGGTAAAAAGAGGCACAATTCATTTGAAGCGACGTAAAGCCATCCTCGAGAAGACCAAGGGCTTCATGTGGGGACGGAAGAGTAAGCTCAAGCTCGCCCAGACTGCCGCAGTCAAGGCTGGTGTTTACGCCTACCGCGACCGACGAAACAAGAAACGGGTCATGCGTCGACTCTGGCAAATCAAGCTCAATGCCGCCGCTCGATTGCATGGTCTGTCCTACAGCCGTTTAATCGACGCTTTGAAAAAGGCTGGTGTGACACTTGATCGTCAAGTTATGTCCAAGATAGCAGCCGAACGACCCAATACTTTCAAGGCTATCGTGGATGCGGTCAAAAAGTAGGAAAGCTTGGCGAACTAGAATAATCGCTAGCTAAGGCGCACTCCAATGGGGTGCGTTTTGGGTTTAAAGTTTAATTAAGATTGCGGAGCCTTATTTGGGCTAGGACTTGACAGATTAAACTGAAAGTGTTAAGTTGGCCTGTCATGCGCTTAAGTAGCGCCACTGACAGAAGGAGGAAGAGATGAAGAAGGTACTGTTTTGGGCCGGAATCGGCCTGGTCGCGTTCGCTGTCCTGGTGGTGGTCGTTGGACTGGTCCGACGACCTCCGCGGTCGCGTGGCGACAATCAGGTCGCTCAGGCGGCCGAAGCGGAACCCGCGGCCGAACCGTCGGCCCCGGCCACCGACGACGAGAGCTCGGCCGACCCAGCCACCGACGACGAGAGCTCGGCCGACCCAGCCACCGACGACGAGAGCCCGACCGACCCGGCCCCCGCCGACGACAGCTCGGCCGAAGCGGAACCCGCGGCCGGAAACATCCTAGGGCAAACCGAGACCTCAATTACCATATCCGGTATCGAGGTCGAGGGACAGGGTAATGCCTCGATATCCATCGAAGGCAATACCTTGGTGACGAACTCACCTTCTCGGGTGACGTTCGTCCAACCGGCTCCAGGCACGGAGCCGGCCAATGGAACCGCGGTCGTCGACCGCGGCGCCCCGCTCTCCAGAATCGTGATCGACCGGTCGGGTCAGCCGACCACGGTCACTATGGAGAACGGCCGGCTGGTCCGACGGGGACCAGCCCACGTCACCTTCGAGGTGGCGTCCGCATCGCCGCAATAGCGGTGCACAGCCGGAAGAAGCGCTGCCGCAATGGCGGCGCACGAACAAAAGACTTAGAAAACCCCGAGGCTAGCCTCGGGGTTCCTTTTTTCTACAATCAAAAAGCTGCCCAAACCGCCCACCTCCCCGGGACTTGAACTTTATTCCGGCTTCGTCTATATTGTCCTTGCTGTTAAATGGACCGGTGGTGTAGCCCGGTTAACACGTCTCCCTGTCACGGAGAAGATCGAGGGTTCGAATCCCTTCCGGTCCGCCAGGCAAAAGCGCGCCCAACGGCGCGTTTTTGCGTTTATTCAATCTATGTCATCCCGGAACCGCACTCCTTCTCAATTTGTCATCCCTGAACCGCACTCCTTCTCAATTTGTCATCCCGGAAGACCGAGCGAAGCGAGGTCTATCCGGGATCCAGAAGCAGGCCAGTCTTTACCTGGATCCCGGGTCTCCGCCCGGGACGACAGGGAGAAGGAAGGCTAACTCACAAAAAGCACTTGTCGTACCTCATTCAATTCATGTCATTCCGAAACCGCACTCCTTCTCTAATATGTCATCCCGGAAGACCGAGCGAGGCGAGGTCTATCCGGGATCCAGAAGCAGACTGGTCTTTACCTGGGTCCCGGGTCTCCGCCCGGGACGACAAGAGAGGGTTGGATCCCGACTCAGAAGCCGGGACGACAAGAGAGGGTTGGATCCCGACTCAGAAGCCGGGACGGCAAGAAAAATTTGAATCCCAATCAAATCTTTTCACTCTTACGTTTAACAAACATCTTCTTATTTCCCCTCTCCCGCTTCAACCGTTCCTCAAACTTTCGCAATCGCATCGACGTCTTGAGTACTGTGTCCGGATTGAGTGAAATACTGTCGATTCCTTCTCGCACCAAAAACTCGGCAAACTCTGGATAGTCTGATGGAGCCTGACCGCAAATGCCAATCTTGACACTCTTCTGCTTAGCAGTCCGGATCACCGAACGAATCGACTCTAGTACAGCCGAATTGCGTTCATTGTATAGATGACTAACTAACTCCGAATCACGATCCACTCCCAAGGTTAGCTGAGTCAAATCGTTTGAGCCGATACTAAACCCATCAAATACTTCAGCAAACTTATCGGCCAAAATAATATTTGATGGTATCTCGATCATGACAAAAACCCGTAATCCATTTTTACCACGCCGCAATCCAGCTTTGGCCATAGTCTTAAGGACCTGCTTACCCTCCTCCGGCGTCCGACAAAAAGGAATCATTATCACCACATTCGTAAGTCCCATAACCTCCCGAACTCGTCGAAAAGCCTCGCATTCGAGTAGGAAGGCTGGCTCGTACTTCGGATCGTAGTAACGGGATGCACCACGCCAACCGATCATCGGATTAGACTCTTCTGGTTCGAAGGTCCGTCCACCGATCAACCCAGCATACTCGTTAGACTTGAAATCCGAAGATCGGACAATTACATCATTAGGCCAAAACGCCGCCGCTAGTCGACCAATACCCTCAGCTAACCGACTAATGAAAAATTCCTCGCGACCGTCATAAGCCAGAGTCAACTCATCAACAGCCCGACGATCCTTAGTCCCTAGTCGGTCATAATGGAGCAGAGCCAACGGATGAGCCTTGATGAAGTTGGTGAAAATGAATTCGGTCCGAGCTAGACCAACGCCGGCATTCGGAATGAAAGAAAACTCGAAGGCTAAGTCCGGTTCGCCGACGTTCATCATGACCTGTGTTTGTGGTTTCTTGAAACCACGCAGTTTAGTTCGCTTTACTTCGAATGGCAGCAAGCCGGCGTAGATCCGCCCATCCTCACCCTCAGCACAAGAAACCGTCACTTCCTGACCGTTCTTCAGCGTCGAAGTAGCACCGCTCACACCGACCACCGCCGGCGTTCCCAACTCTCTAGAAACGATCGCTGCATGGCAAGTTCGACCACCACTCTCAGTGATGATCGCCGATGCCCTCTTCATAATCGGCACCCAATCCGGATCGGTCATCTCGGTCACCAGCACCTCGCCAGTCTGAAACTTCGACATATCGCTGGCACTCCTAACAATCCTAACCTTGCCTTGTCCGATCCTGAAACCGACCGACAATCCACTGGCTAAGACTTGTCCAGATTCTTTGAGCCGGTACTCCTCCAGGGTGTTGGGATCGCGCTCGGACTGCACTGTCTCTGGCCTGGCCTGCACAATGTACAACTCTCCAGTCTGACCATCCTTGGCCCACTCGATATCCATCGGTTGGTCATGTCCGACCAGACGTGAATAATACTGTTCGATCGTCACTCCCCATTTGGCCAATTGCAAAACTTCATCGTCGGTCAAACAGAACAATCGCCGCTTCTTAACTGGAACCGAAACTTCCCGCACTGGTGAATCACTCTTGGTCGCATACTCGATCCTGGTTTCCTTGTCACCAATATCTTTGCCAACAATTGGTCGCTTGCCTTCTAAAAGCGGCGGTTTAAAAACAAAGTATTGGTCGGGATTAATCTTACCCTGCACCACACTCTCACCTAATCCGTAAGCAGCATTAATCAATACCACATCACGAAAACCACTCTCAGTATCGACGGTAAACATTACGCCAGCCGAAGCCAAATCAGAACGAATCATCTTCTGCACACCAACCGATAACGCAACTTTGAGGTGATCAAAACCCTTCTCTTGTCGATAAGCAATAGCCCGATTAGTAAACAACGAGGCAAAACAACGACGTATTGCATCAATAAGTGCCGTCTCACCATGCACGTTCAAGAAAGTCTCCTGCTGTCCGGCAAAAGATGCTCCAGGTAAATCTTCGGCTGTGGCTGACGAACGAACTGCTACATCGCAATTGTCCATACCATACTTGGTCGACAATTTACGATAAGCAGACAAAATATATTTAGTTAAGTCAGCTGGTACTTCAGCCTGTAAAACCATCTTACGTACCAGCTCCCCACGCTTGGCTAATTCTTTCACATCGGTCGCATCTAGACCCTTCAGTGCAACAGCAATTTTGTCGCGCAGACCAGCTCCGTCAATAAAATGCCAGTAAGCATCGGAACCCACAGCAAAACCGTCCGGTACCCTAACCCCGCGCCGAGACAAATGACGAAACATCTCCCCTAGAGAAGCATTCTTACCACCAACTAATCCCACGTCACCCATATCCAGTTTGCCGAACGGATACACGAACCGACCTAACGATCGTTGCCTCTTCCCTCGATTACGTCCCCTCTCTTTTTTTGTCATACAGTTCTAATCTCGACCAAATTAATGTTCCCCGAAACACCGACCGGCTCGCCAGCTACAACAATAATCTTATCGCCGGTTCGGACCATCTTCTCCTTTTTCAAATATCCGAGAGAACGATCTACCAGCTCCTCAACTGTACTGCAATGTGGTAATAGAAATGGTCTTACTCCCCAAGATAGATTCATTTGGTTTCTAACTCGATCGTTTGGAACAGCTACAACGATCGGCATCTCTGGCCGATAACGACTAACAATACGTCCGGTTTCACCAGACAACGAGGCAGCCAAAATCAATTTGGCTTCTATATTCCTAGCCAACATATTAGCCACTTCAGATACAGCTTGATCTGTATCCTGATGCGGAAACGGCCGACCAATTTCTATGTCGTCGTAATCCGACTTCTCGGTCTCGCAAATAATTCTGGACATCGTCTCTACAGACTCCAATGGATACTTACCACTAGCTGATTCACCGGACAACATAACCGCATCAGTGTGATCAATGACCGCATTAGCTACATCCGACACCTCAGCCCGCGTTGGACGAGGATTCCTAATCATCGAATCAAGCATTTGGGTCGCAACAATAACCGGCTTAGCGGCTTCCAAACACAAATCAATAATCCTCTTTTGAATGAGTGGCACCTCCTCCGCCGGCATTTCGATACCTAAATCACCACGCGCAATCATAATCCCATCCGCCGCCTCAATAATCTCGGCGATGTTTTTAATGGCTTCGTGTTTTTCAATCTTAGCGATAATCCGAACTGACGGATCTGCACTTGAGGCCTTACCGTTCTTCCGCTCCAATTCCTTAATCATGTAACGAAGGTCGTAAATCTCTTTGGCATTACGCACGAACGACAACGCTACCCAATCAACCTTCTGAGTGACACCGAACACAACATCCTCACGATCCTTATCAGTAATGGCTGGTATCGATAAAGTGGCAGTCGGTAAATTAATACCCTTATGTGAAGTCAAAACTCCGCCAGTCACAACCAAACAAGCAATGTCGCGACCACTGACTCCAGTCACCTTGATATCCATCAAACCATCATCTAAAAGCAACCGATCACCAAGCTTCACGTCACCATGCAATCCATCATAGGTCACACCAATACGATCAGCACCATGATCCGGATCGGTTGTAAGTATAATCTGCTTACCAGGCTCTAGTGTTATTCCATCTTCAGGTAAATCACCCACTCTAACTTTGGGTCCTTGTAAATCTTGAATAATAGCAATCGGCTCTTGGGTTTCTTCGGCCATTCGACGTATGGAGCTAATCAGATTCGCATGATCACTGTGACTCCCATGAGAAAAATTCAACCGAGCGACATTCATTCCAGCCCGGACCATTTTCGAAATCATTTCTGGATCCATCGATGATGGACCGATAGTACAAATTATCTTAGTGTGCTTTTTCTGCCGCATATTACGTAAACCGAATTCGATATTAATACTCAAAAGATAACAAAAATGAGCCCTTTGGCCCAATTATTCGACGGTTGATATGTATAAAAATGAACAGTGGGTTATTAATCTTAAAACTCTACTTCTGAGTTTTCGATAACTTCTTTTTTAAACTACTTCGTTTAACTAATCTGTTTAGCTCTTCACGAAAATTTTCTACATCTTCGAACGATCTATAAACTGAGGCAAACCGGATATAAGCAACCGAATCAAACTGACGTAAATGCTGCATGACAATCTCACCAATTTCACTACTCATCACTTCACTCCGACGCAAACGCTGGATGTCACGTTCAATCAAACCTAACAACGAACGAAATCCATCCGTCTCGCAAGTTCGTTTCTCCAGAGCCCTCCTAAGACCCGACTCTAGTTTACCGCGTAGATAGGGTTCCTTGCGTCCGTCACTCTTTACAACCGAAAGATCGAGTAATTCAACACCCTCAACGGTCGAAAAACGAAAGTCACATTTAACACACTCGCGTCGACGCCTCACAGATACACCATCCGAAGAAACCCGCGAGTCTATTACTCTGGTTTCGTTGTTGGAGCAAACCAGACATTTCATCTGACTAACAGCTACTATGGCATCTTTCGCCTAATAAACGCTGGTATTTCTAAATCTTCTTCTCCTTCAGTTGCATTGGCAGCCACCGGTTGACGGTCATTTTCCTCATCGTCTTCTTTAGCTTGTAACGGACGCCTAACAAAAGAACTAAGACCATCAGACGAACCTCTCAAACCGATACCATTCTCAACAGAGACTTCTGTGTCATCTTCCGAGAGATCTTCAATGATTTGATTTCTTCGAATCGCCGACCTCTCCACAACCACCTCTCGAGATGATGTGAACTTCTCCGAAGAGAATGGGTTGGCTTCCTTACTATTCTTAGATTTATCGGAACGATCAGCATCGAAACCAGTAGCAATCACACAAACCTTAACTTCGTCTTTCAAATTCTCATCTATGACTGCGCCGAAAATCACCTTGGCCTCTGGATCGGCACTACCAGTTATTACTCTGGAAGCTTCATCAAATTCATGCATGGATAGATCAACACCACCAGTGATAGTAAACAGAATACCTTTAGCTCCCTCAATCGACATCTCAAGTAACGGACTAGAGATGGCTTGTTTAGCCGCAGTAATAACTCGATTCTCACCAGTGGCTACACCAATACCCATCAAAGCCGAACCAGTATTTTGCATGATCGCTTTCACATCGGCAAAATCAACGTTAACTAATCCAGGAACAGTAATAATTTCTGAAATACTTTGAACACCTTGGCGCAAAATATCATCTACTGTTTCGAATGCATTAATTAACGAGGTCTTCTTGTCGATAACCGAAAGTACTCGGTCGTTTGGTATGGCTATTATGGTGTCAACCTGAGCGGCTAGATTTTCAAAAGCTCGCTCAGAAATATTTTTTCTCTGAACACCTTCGAAAGAAAACGGTCTTGTCACCACAGCCACGGTCAGTGCACCACAGTCGCGAGCTATTTCAGCAATAGTTGGCGATGCACCACTACCAGTTCCACCACCTAAACCACAAGTTATAAAAACCATATCAGCACCATTCAACGCTTCACGAATTTCATCCTGATTCTCCTCAGCTGACTGCTTACCAATATCCGGATTCATTCCAGCGCCTAACCCACGCGTCACCGATTTACCAAGTTGTATTTTCTTAGGGGCGACGGAATTATGTAGAGCCTGAACATCAGTGTTAGCGACAATAAATTCAACACCCTTAATTTTCGACCTAATCATTCGATTGATGGCCGAACCACCCGAACCACCAACACCAATCACCTTTATCTTGGCGAACGATTCGATTGCTGGTTTTATTTCTGCCATAGACTTGTGATTAACGGTGGTCTCGGTGCCTAAACTACGGCACCAAACAAGACCTCCCCCTAAATCTCTAAAATATAAAGTAAGAGTATGGGAGAAACGAGTTAGTCGTCAAGCAATTTTTAACTAAAAATGAACAAAAAAGGTGTTCGTTGTCCTCAACTGGTGAACAATAATGCTTCTTTAGTAAAAAACAAAACCGATGCTTGTAGCACCAGTTCATAAAACAACCTATTAATTATCGTGCCTAAGAGGTCTGACCGAACAATTTCTTGATTCCCTTAGAAACCATGTCCACCGGTCGGTAACGAGCAAATAATCCACCCCGTCTGGTGTCAGGTGGTAGATCATTAATTCCCCACTGCACCAATCCAATCGCTGTTGAGAAGGATAAATCGTTAACTCGATCGGTAATACTAGTCATCCCGACCGGATACCCCAAAGATACCGGCAGGCGTAGTTTTTCCTTAGCTAGTTCAACCAACCCCGGCAACTTCGCGCCACCACCAGTCAACACAACCCCGGCTGGTAATAAACCACTTCTGTTGATGATTTTTAATTCCTTATCGATCTTCTCCAAAATTTCCTCACATCTAGCCTCGACAATCTGGGAAACATACCGCAATGAAACCTCCTCACTATCCTGAATACCCAATTCTTTCAAGTCAATCGAATCACCTTTACCGAAACTCTTTGGTGTAGCTGATGCGTGCTGTAATTTAACCCGTTCAGCAACATCAATTGAAGTTCGTAAACCAATAGCAATATCAGCCGTAACATGATCGGAACCCAGAGGGATCATTCCGATATGCAGCAGATCTCCGTGTTCAAAAACCGCCAGGTTTGTTGAGGCACCACCTATATTAACAACCGCTACTCCAAGCTCCTTTTGACGAGAAGTTGCAACCACTTCAGCTGCAGCCAGGGAGCCTAATACTAACTTCTCAATATTAACACCAGTGCGATAGACACACTTAGTCAAATTTTTAATATGCGAGGAAAGACCTTGAATGATCTGTGTACTAACCTCCAATCTAATGCCCGACATACCTACTGGATCCCTAACATCAGTCTGCCCATCGACAGCAAAAGATTTAGGAATAACGTGAATGATCTCGTAATTAACTGGAGTTGCTACGGTCTGTGCTGCATCAACCGCTCGTTCCACATCTTCATCTCTAATCTCCCCATCTGGACGAGAGACAGCCACTACTCCCTTACTCTCCAACATACTTACATGATGACCAGAAACAGAAATCCAAGCCGAACCAAAAGGCAAACCAGTCACTCGCTCAACTTTCTCAATGCAAGCAGAAACAGAAGATACAGCATCCTCAATTGAATTGATGATGCCGCGATTGATGCCCTCAGACACAGTTTCGGCCGCACCAATAATGTGGACCTGTCCCCGGTCAGAGTTTGGCATCTTCTGGCCGACCGCAATTCTAACTGCAGTCGAACCTATATCTATGCCTGCAAATAATGAGTCGTCCGCCATAATATCTAACGTAGTACCTTAACCGAAAAGCTCGTTCGCTAGATGTGGCCAAAGTATTAGTAAACCCACTAGGATCGCGGCTACGGAAGCTAATAGAACCGTCCCAGCCATAATATCCTTAACCTCCTGTACATGCATGTGTACCCTAGGTTTAAGCAAATCGGCCACCCGTTCAAAAATACTGTTCATCAATTCTAGCACGAGAATAAAAGCTATCGCAAGCGTCAAAATAGCTCTTTCTAAGCCACTCAGATCGAAAAAAAACATGGCTACAATCACCAAAAGACCAACCGTCATCTGCAAACGAAAATTCTGTTCCTCGTGTAGTACGCGACGTAGACCGGAAAAAGCGAATGAGAAACTTTTTTTGAGTTGTCTTGAACTGAATCTCATGGATGAAAAATAATTCTTTGTGACATTAAAATCTTGTGCTGCAGGCTGAACATCTCATCTTCCTGCCGCTTCATGACATGATCGTAATCCATTAGGTGTAGGACACCATGAACCACCATAATTAAAAATTCATCCGCAATCGTTCGACCAATCTCTTTAGCCTGCCGACTTACCTGTGGTCCAGAAATGACTATCTCACCCAAGAGCCTACGACTAGTATCATTATCTGTCTCTGGCCAATTATCCTCTCCAGTACCATAAGTGAAAGATAATACGTCAGTTGTTTTCTTAACACCACGATGTCTTAAATTTAACCCCTTCATGATTTGATCGTCGACAATCGAAAACGATACATGAACATTTCCAAAACCACCTGCTTGCTTGAAGGTTGCAGCAGCTAATTTTCGTATCAAATCGGCAGTAACCCCCCGCGGCGGTCGCCCAAATAGATCTATGGTCAACATATAGCACCAGCTTACTCCCCGCCCGCGTACCTATCCAGCCACAAACAAAAAATTAGAATTAATCCTAATCTCAATCTGAAGACCCTGAAACGGGAAATGATGGACCTGTTTCTGGCACGGTTTCAATTGATGGACGTGGTTTAGTAATGAAGGTTAGACTGTTAGCCATCACAGACAACGTCACTCGATAGCGTACCTCAAGCTGTCCCTCTAGCTCGTAACGCAGTAAGGCAACATTCATACCATCAGATATCAACACTGTTCGACGATCCGACATGGTCACCTGCTCATAACCGTGACGATTAATCGATCGTCCAGCCTGACCAACCGCCGATACCCCACCAACTGGAGCTGATCGAAGCCAATCATCCAGTGTTGTTTCCGATTGCTTGGTGAACAAAGTTATCTTAAACGTCTCACCAGTTGATGAAGAAAAGCGTACTGACTGTTCGGCTGGTAAATCGCTCTTACCCCAGGCTGTGGGGTAAAAAATTTCAATTCCGTAATCCACGTTTCGATAGGTAGAAATTCCTGGATTGTCACCCAAACGAGCTGGTTCCTTTTTGGCTGGATCAAATAGGTTAAGCACCTCATTTAAATCAACAAAACTATCACCATCACTATTGGAAATATTTGGATCGCTACCATAAATAATGGTCTCTTCGGCATCGGTCAATCCATCACTGTCGGTATCGACAGACGGTACTGGCTCAGGAGGTCGGCAATCACTACGACAAGAATCATAGCTCTCACCTCGGTCAATCTCACATTTACCGTCGCCACACTCTACCGCCGGTTGACAGTCAGATGGGCAAGACTCAGTGGTCTCATCTCCATTACACTGTTTATCTCCACAAATAGCATCGGGTTGTCGACAATCTGATGGACAAGAAAGATAGCTCTCTGAACTTTCACAGCTACCATCACCACAAACTGGTGAAGGTGGTTCGCAATCGTTCGGACAAGCCGCGAAACTCTCACCTGACTCACAAAGATTATTCCCACAGACTGACTTTGGACTAGAAAAAAACAAGAAATAAACTGCCACTCCTAGAGCAATAACCAAAATCGCAACCATGGCGATGATCGCTATAGTGAAATTTCCACTTGTCTTGTTGGCTGTTTTCTCAGTTGATGTGTCTGTAGTCGTCGAAATTGCAGGTACTGGTGAGCTAACTGCCTCCAATCGTGGTTTAGCAGCAGCTCCATAGAATTCCTCTGGCATGACAAAAATCTCCGGCTCTTCAGTGCTAGGTGTTGAAACAGGTGTAGTACCAGAAGGCCTATCTAATCCGGCTAAATTTTTTTGTTCATCAGCCATAGGACCTCTCAAATAATCCTTAACTACTGAGGCAAATTAAACAGTTTCCCAGGACCGTTAGGATCGTAACCGGCTCGTACTTCTTCGCCATCAATGTAACTGTCACCATCAGAATCCGGATTGGTCGGATCGGTTGAGTACTGTCGTAGTTCTTCTCGATCAGTCAGTCCATCAGCGTCAGTATCGGCTATTTGTGGATTAGTGCCGAGGGTAGCTTCTTCTATATCACTCAAACCATCACCATCCGTGTCGATCGGCTGATTCGCTGGCTCTGGCGGCATGACCGGTTCATTGGGTGTAGCCTGACAATCAGAGGGACAATCCAGACTACCTTCATCGGCCTGACAAATACCATCGCCACAAGCAGATGGAATCAACGGACAATCAGTTGGACAAGAAAACTTATCTTCGTCTAAATCACAAGTTCCATTACCACAAAGTGACCGATTCTCCGGTTCTGGAATCTGAACGTCAATCGCTGAGTTGGAATCATTCAAATTAGGGTCAGCCAGCTCATTCCCGACTGGAACCGCTCCATCACCTCTCAGAATGAAATACCAAACTGCACCACCGACCGCACCAATCAACAATAAAAAGATAACGACAAAAAGAATCTTTGATGGACCTCTTGATGCCGCGGCATCGATCTGCGGAATTATACCCGACACTGGTGTCGGTGAAGTCCCGGCTGGTAGTGGGGATCCACTCACGACTGGCGGAACCATTCCGCCTTCCTTGGCTGGTTCTACTTCCGAAAAAATGTCGACTGGTTCGTTTTGTTCTTCGAACATATGAATACGTTTTTGATTACCCTGCGGTAGGAAGATTATCTTTCCATGCCCAAACCAGAGAAGGCCTCCTCATTACCATCCTCGTCAGTACCTCGCACCCTAAAAGAGTAGTTACCATCACTCAAACCGACGACTAGTAGACGATGGTCGGTAAGTAACTGAGAGTCTGAGACTGAACCTAATTCGTAACTCTCACTGATGCCATAATCGACACCTGAAGTCATAGGCTTGGACGTTTTCCAAGTAACCTCGACCTGACTATCGGATAAATTAGTCAGATAGATATCGCTAAACGAGCCAAAATCGACACAGTCTGACCAACAAATATCAACCGATTCGGATTCGACACAAATTCCATCGCCGCAAATCGCCCTGTTTCCCTTTGCTGGTTCACCATTACCAGCCTCGGTATCTTCATTAATAATCGCAATCTGACCAGTGGTCTGACCCTGAGTATTGGTAGCTGATTGTCGATTACGCAAAACAGCAAACACAGCCATACCAATAGCCAAAATTACCGCTGCACCTAACACCACCAAAATTAGATTCTTATTATTCATAAGTGATTAAGATGCTCCGCAAATGTACTGAAATATACTTTCGTACAAAGCATTGCTATTTAGCCCTGGCGTCGCATCTTCAACAACAGCTCCATGCTCGTCCAAATCAAAACTGATATACCTCTGTTCAGCCGTCAGCTGCGATCCGGTTCCGTCGTCAGTGGACGGAAGAGCAGGTAACCACAAAGGCTTGTAATCATTCTTACTAATAACGAACATCTCAACATATCCACCATCAGAGCATCCTGTCAGAGTGCAATGTTTGGCTGCAGCAGTTACATCATCAAGTTGGATGGAGGCCAACAGGTCTTCAGGTGCACCGTATGTTCCAATTGGAGGTGGTTCATCACTAACGATTACCACATACGGCTGAGCATCATCTCGCCAGGCAATATCGTAATCCCATTCTCTTTCAATTCGCGGATCACAACCGTCTTCCGGACTACAACTAACCATACCCGGTCTCATAAGAGCATAGGCTGCAGCATAAAGTGGTTCTTTTCCGCCTTTATCAATCTCACATCGAGTGGTCCGACGATCTGGAGTCCAACAATTGTCACGTGTTCCTTCCAGGTGACTATTAAAGTCACCCACACTACCTAACTGAAAGAACATATATTCATCCATCCTATCACCACCATCACTATAAGACTTCATCATGTTGAGTGTCTTCACCTCTGGCTGTCCTACCGTCACGTAACCAAACCGAAGATCTCTTCCTCTCTCACCACTGAATCTAGCAACAAAATGGTTCAAGGATTCGATTAAAGAATCGATAATGCTATTCATTGATCCGGTTACATCAATAACGAACACCATGTCAATCTTCCGGTGTAGGTATGGGGGTAAATCATCGAAATCACCGTTACAGTTACCGTCGTCTTCGCAAAGCTGCTCACCAACCGGAACCACTAAAGTAGTCCCTGGAATTCGATACTCTGGTCTAATTGATGGATCCAAACTACCACAATCCAGTTCATCTGGTACTCCATCATTATCATCGTCCGGATCACACTCATTCGGTAGCCAAGTTAGTGGAGTCTCCGCTAAACCGTCGGTTGCCCAATGTTGCCGGTCCAAACAAAACTCAAAAAGTGATCTGGGTGCACTGCCTGGCCGTCGATCTCCGATTGGCGGAGCCTCACGCAAAACATCATAACTCACCATTTCACAAGACTCCCTGTTTTCGCTAGAGCTCCACAATATATCAAAATTACTAGAGGCGACATAGTGACACAACTCAGAATCACGGTCAGCACAAGAATAATTACAACCACTCAATGAGCAAATACCATAACCGGTCTGTACGCCAAAACTCCTATCTTTGGGTCGAGTACTAACACAGACCCAACCATCACCAATAGGCGCACCGTGTGTGTCGCATTGTTCCGGACCAGGAGGCGACGAAGTTGCATTCTGCCTTTCACCATCACCACAGTAGCCACCTGAAACCGTACCTAGTCGACAAGCCGAAGTGCAGTAATTACAAGTATGCCCGTACTCGGGTACGCAAGGCTCATTGTTTCTTTCACTACTATCACACATCTCTCCACCGGCTGCATTCACAAAACCATCACCACAAATATTGTTAACACAAGCACTGGTGCATGCGTCATTGTCTTCATCATTACCATCATCACACTGCTCACCGGTCTCAGTCACACCGTTACCACAACGACCTGGGGCGGTACAGGACCAAGCACTCCAATTACAAGATTGATTAGGTGCTCCATCTCTATCATCCTCAATAGACGCCACATTGTTAGGATTGCAAGCTCGGTGGAACCTCTGCTCGACGGTTGGGCAGGTCACACAACGCTCCCCACCAGCCAGATTACAATCCGCATCTGCTGAACAAGTCCGACCTGATGGATGCAGCGGATCGACATCGACCGGTCGTCGACAGACACCACGACTCTCCTCGGAACCACCATCACATTGCTCTGCACCGTTAACAATGCCATCACCACAATGTGGAGCCGAACCACGACAATCCCAGGAACAGGTAGCAAAATTAGCCCCAGTACGATCTTCCCCAACTCCACAACCTCTGATCCCACCCGACGAAGCAATAACTGCATTAATTGCATAACGTCCATTCAAATCACGACAATCACATAGCTCACTAGGATGAGGCGCGCCATCGCCGCAAAAGAAGGTCGAACCACTACAAATACCATTACAATGTCCGTATGTACCATTGAGCGGCCCATCATCACAAATCTCAGCCCCTTGCCTTCGTCCATCACCACAGTAACCAATTCGACAGGTTCCGGGGACAACCTCCCAACCACGACAGTCTGCTGTACAAGCCTGTTCGACTGTCCCTCCTACACAAACACCATCAGCACCAGGTTCGGTCCGAAGATCCCCTAATTCACAAACCTCACCTGGATTGATAATACCGTTGCCACAACCAACTTCCTCACTTTCCGACTCTCCGATACACATATCGGCGCCAGCATTTACTCCATAAGCTCGGAATCTAACAGTCTCGTAATTACAGCTTCCAGCTGGCGGAACACCATTCCAAACACAGCCAGGTGTTCTCCCACAAATTTCGCTTTCTCTTATCTCAATGCAAGTTGAGCCGATCCACCCTCCACCAACATATTCCATGTCCACAGATAGATCAGCTTGACCAGCCAAAATCTGATATCGATAAATACTGGATCTAGCCCCACAACTAAACTGCCGACTAACCGAATTCCAACAAGTTTCCCGATCAAAACCATCATCAGGACAAGAAGTCAAAATATTTAGTGGATCAGACGGTATAGTTCGACCAACTGCTGAGGATAGTACATCGCCCCAGGATGGCCAGATACTATAGGTTCTTGAACGTATATAAGTCCCTTCTCCTAGGGTTGGCAATGGACGATTGGCCATGAGTAGCGACCTCATTGTATGAAGGTCTGACCAACGACGTACATCACGAACAAGCTTTGACTTAGAAACATTGCAAGTATCGTCGACACCACAATCACTATCACTGGAGCAAGTGATTGCTCTACCATCTACATCGAGTACCGCCCGACCTTCATGTAGACAAATGAAAGTATCAACCAACTCAGGTTGCCGATTAAAATCAATGCGATCCATTAGTTGGTTAAAGACTGTAATAGTCTCAGGAGCTGCACCATCACTGAAGGAAAACACATTAATAATGGTTTCCAATTGTCTACCATCGCTCATCTTAGCTGAGTTAGCATAGACAGTCCGACCTTCTTTCAAAGCATCGTAACCATCAACACTAAACGGAGCTGGAGCACCAGTGAATCCACGATCGCGATACCAATCAATTACACCTAGATGCTTTGGATTTTTCATTACCCGAAAGCCGATAGCGTCGTTACGCCAGGCATCATCTGCCCCGGCACCAGCAAAAGTAAAGAGGTATTCATGCTCGATATCTCCACCTGGAGAAACTAAGACGAAATCATCATTAATAGCTGGTAGCAGATCGTCACCATCACCACCCGAAGAGTCACGACAATAGTAAAAGCTGGCCTTAGTTGCTGGATCAACGAATGGGTACCAGAACTTTTCAACTCCAGCCGTACAATCTTCACCATGAAGCGGATTAAGTATATTATCGGGATCCCAAGGTAGATGTAACCTCCCATCATCACCACAAATCTGAACTTCCGGCCAGATGACGTCACAAAGTGCGACCGTAACTTTTGAATTACCCGGGAGTACGAACCCACCAGGTATGGGCAAGCGAGTATGATCGTCAAGTAACGGCAAAAGGGAAGTAGATCCGTCAGGATTGACGGTGACTGCATTGACCAACACATCAACTACGCCGTCCTGCGGCACATACCCGACCGGATCATCAGAAGTCTCACGCCCTCTAACTCTAACTGTCGCTTGTTCACTCTGTCGTCCTCCGACAGTAATTGGATTCAGTACGGCCGGAGAAACATGCGGTGGACGTTCGGAAAGCGGTAACCATTCCCATGACCATGAGTACTCCCTAGTTGGGACAATCAAACTAACAGCCTCTCCGTCGAGGCGAATACCACGGTCGCTGGATACACCACGAGCCACAAGTGGCTTATCAAGAGTTTGCACATGGTTCAACAAAACCTCCGCAGGACTGACGATTACCTGATCAATGGCGCAGATCAGGTCACCTGTGGTGAATTCTGCGGTCAGGCCAGCTGGGGCGACTCTTACTCCACCAACTGTCCTGGCATCCGGCTGAACTCTAACCCTGACCCGAGTACCTGCAGGAAGAGCGTGGTCCAACTTAAACTCAACTTCGGTCCTACCTTCCTCTGTCAGTCTAACGGTTATATCTCCAGTGACCGAACAGAAATGAGTATGTGGAACCCCGATAGCATGTCCCAAAACAGGTCGACCAAATAGATCACTGAAAAATGCGGCAACAGTTGACCAAGCTCTGTGCAGTAGACCAACACGGCCGGCAGCCATTATTCCCAACGGAGCCGGAGGAAAAGGTGGAACTTCAATCACTCCACTTTCATCCGGAAGACCATCCAAACCCACCGGACAACCAACTGCTCCACTATCGACTCCGATCAATAAATTCTGAGTAATTGAAGTCGAATTCATGGGCTGATCAAATCCCAAGTGGATGGCAGTATTACGACAAATACCAACTGAACCCTCAGCTGGATAGGTCAGCTCACCATGTGGCCTTGGTGCACAACAACCCGAATCAGCGCAGGCCAGACCAGCCAGTGGTCGTAGTCCGGCCGGCACTCCGGCCAGCAATCCCGAGCAATACTCATCTGGATTAACCTGAGAACTGCAATTACAAGACAAAGTAACACGTGAAGTACCCCTCGATCTCTCCGGTAGTCGATCAATCGACGTATGAACTACACTCGTGGTTGCTACACCAACGGTCTCGTCGTAATCTCCAGCAACTGTAATTTGCCGCTTATCAATTCTTTCATCAGGCTCAACCTCATCGTTATCGCAGAAAGGATGCTCGCCCGGTCCACTAAATCCATCTCCGCAGAAAGAAGTGGTGCGATAAAAAGCCGATGAACCTTCAAACAGGCAACGACTACTGCAGCCGTCACCATTATCTGTGTTGTTGTCATCGCACTCCTCGCCGGGATCCAAAATATTGTTACTGCAGTCAGCGGGTAAAACTGAGCCAGTCTTAGTACAAGAATGCAGATCACAACCCAACGCAACACCACCAGCTAGATCACAATCAGGATCCTCACCTGGTTCTATCCGAGCGTTACCGCACTGACTAACACAGGGTTCATCTTCTGGTGTAGCAATAGTGCAAATCGGCAAGGTTCCTTCATTAAGACAATCTGCACTGCAACCATCACCATCACGGCGGTTACCATCCTCGCAGGCTTCACCATCACCCAAGAACCCATCGCCACAAACAGACCTTCCAGCAGTAGATCCTAAGAAAATACAGCCAATACCGTTAAGCTCTGGCCGATCCTCAATATTGATATTCGGATCCTTGCAGCCCAACAGGAAGACAGAGATACCTTCAGCATCAGGCAGGGCTTCACACATTTCACCCGGATCAAACAAGCCGTTACCACAATTCGGTGGAGCTGAGCCTTCCGCAAGACAGGATGGACTACAACCGTCATCCGGTCGAAGACCTCCATCATCACAATCTTCTCCACGCTCAGCTCGATCTCTGGCTGGACGCGGATCATCCGGATCGGTATTTCCGCACTGTGAAACCACATCAGTCGAACCTATCAATAGACACTGACTATCACAGCCGCGTCTCGGTACAGGATTAGTGTCGACTCTGACGTCCATCCCAGTTTCAGAACCGACTTCCCTAGCCCTAATAAAACCAGTTAACACAGGATTCGGATCGATTGACCAATCCCAATCATAACCCCAAGCATCAAGTTCCTGACCGTCAGGACTACACTCGTCGGCCGGTCCATACGCTCCGACATTGAGCCCAAGCCTCTCACTTACGTAACGTAAGGTAGCACTAGGTGGTATGATCTCTGCTCGAGAAATCTCACAAACACTACCATCAGTTTTAGTCCTAAACTTCCACTCATAAAAACCAGGTACATTAAGTCCAGTGAGCGGTACATCACTAGTAGACAGGACCCCATCTGCTCCACCTCTGATTCTAACTTTATAAAAGGTGTTTGGTAGTAACATGAGACCTGGACCCAACACGATCCTAGCCTGCAAAGCCGCATCTGGATCGCCGGGTGGAAGCACACGAGCACCATCATCTCTAATCGACTCAACCGAAAAACCTATTGGTATGTAAGGCGGGTTACATGACGCATTACGACACTGGAAAAATTCCACGTTGCCAGCAAAGGATCGTGCACTCATTGGTATATTGAAAACCGCACCAATTTTTGCGTTAACACAAGCCTCGGTACAACCCTCGGTTGGCATGGTTCGTACCACCCGCGGATCAGCAAAAGCCACCGATACCATCGAGATACCTCGACGCTCCAATAACTCGCCAGCTGGTCGCAGAGATGCGATTAACCTCTCTGGTGCATCGACTGGAGTCTCCAGTCGTCCGGTAGTCATTTGTCGACAACCCACACCCCCGTCGCCAAGCAAACTGATAAAAACACCTGGATCGCTTGACCACCTCAAGTCAAAACCGACACGTCTAACGCATTGTAATCGATTACAGTTGGCAATTCTCATCAAAGCAGCATTGAAACCATTAGTCGGATCTGCTGATGGACCTTGATGAGAGATCGTATAACGTGATGGCAAAACCATTACATTATCAGCTGCACAAGCTGCACGATCAGCTCTTGTCTTGAATGTCCAAACGAAATTACCACCAGCTCGTCGATCATAGTCGCCGTCCAAATATCGACCAGTTGCGTCTATAATACCGACTTCAGTGACCGGATCAGAAACTAAAGTAATTCGATACCAAGTATTAGGCTTAAAGTAACCAGTGAACGGTTCATCTTCAGCATCATCAGGATCATCTGGTGGATAGGCTAGACTCGGGTGTATAGAAAGTATCGTCGCGGCTCCATCTGCTGTCAGATCCGTTTCGACTGGACGAGCAATCGGCACGAAACTAGGTTCTTTAGGACAGTCGATATCGCGACCACTACCGCATTCTTCAATAAGTAACGATTCCGGATCATTCAGTGAATCTATATTCATTAATAAACTAAACTCCACGGCAGCCAAAGCATTACGACAAGCATCAGTTGCTCGTTGTTGCGGTGTGGGGCTCTGAATAGTGCCGGCCTCAAGACTACAAGAAGCACGCTGCACAACTATAGGCAACGTTGGTAAAACGTCAGTGCTAAAAATCCAACCAAACTTACTATCTCGAGCTTCTGGTTCACAGGATTCACGACATGAACCATTGGCACAACAAGTCGTCCCCTCTTCACAAATCCCATCGTCATTACAATCGCCAACCTTAAACGGAATCGGATTACGAGTAGCCACATTACGAGCCACGGCAAAAACTGGACCAGAATTTGGCCAAGTATTTCTATCAGCGGGATTACCAGGGATCGCCGATCTAATAGAAGTCCTGGTCCAACCTAGATAGGCTGCTCCTGGTTTGGTGACCAAACCGTCCATCAAACCAGGAGCAGCTGCCGCTCCAGAAACGTAAAAACGAAGTGAATTTTCTGGTTGACGAGCATCAAATCCGGCAAAACCGGGAGTATCAATATTGGCCGGACCTGGACCAAAACCTTCGCCTGATACTGTTACTGGTATACCCGGCTTACCATTATTAGGTGTAATCGAGCACATACCAGGCGCTATTGGACTGTCATCAACTAAGAAATCGACTCGATTGCTAACTTGAGCTGGAGCAGCTGTTTCGACCTCAATCCGGTGGAGTATACGAGAGACTGGTAAATCTCCAATATAATTTTCTGGCACTTTCACAACGATGTAATTGTCGTGCCAGTTATCGTCGCAGATCGGATCCACGGCAATAGCTGTATCAACTCCATCTGGTGATGAGATAAACCTCACTAATCCCTTACGTCGTCCAAAGCCACTACCACGCAAAGTAATATAAGAGTCGACTGGACCAGAAGATGGAAGTATTTCAATGATTCGCGGTCCAACATCATCATCACGACGACGCAAGGTAAAATCGAGTTGATTAGTCGTAATGCCATCCAGACCACCAACCATCACTGAAACCTGATAGACACCCTCAGGTAGAACTGCTGGAACAACGGCAGAAACAGCCGAGGCTGTCCAACCCCCACCAGTCACATCAGCGTTCACTCCACCCATTCTAATTAAGCTAGCACCCATGGCATCACCAAAACCGGCCCCATGAGCGATAAATCCATCACCAGCTGAACCGGTTGCCGGCTCCAAATAGCAAATCCCGGGCAGAACCTCGTCATTAACAATAAAAGCACCAATCATCGGCTCAAATTCATCGTCAGTACGATCCGAAGTTCCAGAGGAAGTGACTAATTGTAGAGGTCCTGTAACTACACCTTCTGGAATCGCAATCACCACCTCGTTGTCGGACCAGGACCAGGGTGAACAGGCAACCATTGACTTGTCATCATCATCACCAGCCACCTCTCCATCACCATCTGTGTCACCTCCTAAGAAGATCACTTGCCCCATCGTGCCGCCAAAGAAACGCCCACTAATCGTCACCAAGGTCCCGGGTCCAGCCCTCAATGGAGAAACATCAAGTATCGTTGGTCGTTCCTTACATCGACCGGACTCTGGATCGCAAAATCCAGTAGCACAATCGGCATGAACACGACAAGCATCGCCACCACAAGCACCACAACCGGAGTCCACTCCACAATCTATCCTCTCTTCTCCTAGCTCAGCATCCAGCTCACCATTGCAACAATGAGCAGGATTAATTCTAAACTTCTTGTCGATAGCTTCACTGGCCTGAGGTACACCATCGTAACCAACTGCAGATAAAATATGCTCACCATCAGCCAAACTCGAAGAATCAATGAAAACCGAATCAGATAAGAAAGGATTCTCTAAGGCAGCGTTAATAGTACTAAATAACGGCTCACCGTCAGCATCAGTTAAGTGAGCCAACCCACCATCTAGCATAAAGTCGACTCGAGATGGTAGAAAATCATCCAAAACTCTAGCCCGAACACGGATACGATCCAAACAATAGGCCGGAGTTGAAGCTGGAGAATCAATCCTGATAGTCGGTGGCTCAACATCACGAAGATTGTTGAAAGCCATGGCCCGATCACACAAACTCGATAATGCACGCGGCGAAGAGATGTCGCCATCTGGACCCGGCGGTAGGAAAGGACAAACCAGAATCCGACCACGAACGTCAGTGACATCACCACCAAGCACTCGCACCCGATACCAGTAATCCTCTTCAAAATCAGTGGGGTGATCTCCTGGAGTATCCTTTGGTCTAAATATCACTCGATTAGCTTCAACTGTTCGATTTCCAGAAACTATGGTATCGCAAGCCCTCTCATTAAATGGAGCAGGATCTCCACCAGAGAGTCGTGAATTACATCTCTCCACTACAAAGGAAGTTCCACTAACAGTTGCTGCGGCGACCTCATGACTAAAAGCAACAGTAATAGCGTAGTTCTTAGGCCAACCAGAATCACCAGGACCACTACCGACTGGAACCACACCAGAAACCTTAAAGCCACCAGAACCAGCTCCTGGTATACCGCAAACTTCTCCAGGTGGACAACGTCCACCTCCTGGCCCCACACCACCCTCGAGTCCGGTACCAGAGATTATCGCTCTCAAGATAAACTGAGCAATAGCAAAGGCTGACATGATAATAATCAGACCTATGACCGCCTGAGTCATTACCCTCTTGGCACGACTGACTTGTTCTTCATTACCTTGGGCCGTCATCCAGAGAAAGCCGGCATACAAAATCAATAACACAGCCACTATGCCCAGTAACCCAAGAAAATAATTGACGATATTACCAATAATCGTCCGAATGTCGGTCGTACCCAGACCAGTCGATGTCGCATAATCCAGACCAAGATCGGTTTGCGCTAAAACCGGAAATACAAACAGAGCCACGCCAAAAACAATGGCTGCGGTAGTTGCTAATTTTTTCCGATTTATAAACATGACTTGTTCTTAATCTAAGAGAGATGATCGACTAGATCGAACATAAATAATCTTCCTGACCATTCCGATTACAACAGGAATTATTGTCTCCCATCGCGCAATTCCATCCGACACTAGGGAAAAAGCAATTCTGCAACGTATCTTGTATCTGGGCTCCAATAACCGGCTGATAGACTGGCAAACGTCCAGGCCATGAAACCATTTCTTCCATGGTGTAGCCCATGTCATTAGCGGTAAAGAAACCACGGTGCGTAATCATCATTCGAGTTACCATTTCATCACCAATCTCTACCGGACCTTCACCCAAATCCATGAAAAAGTAAGGTGGATCCAGCTGGATGTACGGACAGTCCTCGGCCGGATCAGAACAGTCTTGATCCAAACTTTTCTTGGCTAATTCCTTAGCACGTAAGGCAATCGTTGTCCGGCCGTCAGAAAAAGCATTCCTAACCTCGTCGTATGCACCAGTCCGCATCGATCTGACACTCATTATCTTGTCCCATAAAACTGTTATCGGCAGATCGGTCGGAACTCGCGACGGTCCCTCTGGGTGATTCGGATGAAGTGGATCAACCGGTGGTGCGCTCTTGGGATCGATATCCATAACCGTTGGTGGTCTCAAATCGATCTCCTCACCAACATGATAAATCCATCTGGCTGTATCGTTGATACCTGCTAGAGCAGCTGGTGGATTATTCCGATTGAAATCAATTCGACGTTCCGCACTCTCTGGACCCTCGGCTGTCTCATTGCCGTTGCCGTCGAACGAATTACCAACCATGTCCAACACACCATCCGGACGTGAAGCCTTGGGCGGCTCCGAACTTAAGGTTGCAGCCAAAGCACGTACTCGAATCTCGACGTTACGCGGTAGGCAAAAAACTTGATTACCACAAGAATTCTCGGTAATACCCTCACATGGTTCACTAGGTACAAATTCAGCCGTCCGATAACGATTACCAATGTAAATCTTGCCAGAAATAGAGATGAACGACTCTCCATCACTGAAGTCACAATCCGTGTCCGGCAGACAACGAGCCTTTACCTCTATATTGGTGAATCCGCCGCCCTCGCCAATAATGCCGCTCACTGTGGTCGGATCAACCGCCTCATTAAAATAGATCTGTAGTAGTTGGTTGCGGGGCACTACGTCCGCCGGTCGACTAGGATCAATGACTGGTATCGGCACCACCGAGGTTATGTGTGGTGGTGTCAAATCAAGCATGGTTCCAGTCGTAAATGGCCAGAAGTAACCACCATCTGCGTTCATAGAAGTGAACGCATTTTGCTGATCTGGGTCAGCACTTTCAGTATCACTCGGCGACCAAACCTTGATACCATTGTCCCCTCCCCTAAGCGCTACGCGATAGACAACATCAGTGGTTGGACTACCAATCGGAAGTGCCGGAGAGATGGTGATGGTTTGACCTTCAAGTGGATCAAAGGCTGCTGCCACAGCTGTAATTCGAACTGTGGGAGGTGGATCTACAAGTGCACCTTCATCCGGATATCTAGTATCGAACCGTTCATCTGGGCTGGAACCATCCATCCCCCCCAGTTCGGTTACAGCGATAATCTTGAAATTATCGGTATTGAGTTGGAGGACTTCTGGCACCGCACCTCCGTCCACTGTGTCATCAGCGATATCGTAAGTCTCGGCGTCATCGTAATTACGAAAAACAGTCGACAGAACCAAGGGACGTTTAAAAGTAATCGAAATGTTTGTATTGCGCGGAACATCAATTTGTCCAACTTCCGGATAATGATATTCGATAATGCCATTACCTAACTCACCAGTTGGACCACCATGAGGCATCTCTCCCCATTCACGACCTCTGTCACCGCCCCCGGCACCAGGTACAATCGAGTGGCCAGTGAGCGCCTGAATAATAAAGGCAGTAATGGAGTAGGCCATGATCATAATGATCAACCCAATGGTCGTATTGGTAATAACCTTCTTAGCTTGATCAACCTTAGCTGCGTCTCCCCGAGCAGTCATCCATAGATATCCGGCATAGATGTACAACAAGACAACAATGAATCCGAGTAAGGCAAAAAAGGCATTAATCACTCGCCCAACAAAAACTCTTATGTCGGTCGTAGCTAGACCAGTTGCAGTAGCGAAGTCTAAACCAACATCGCTAGTAGTCATTTGTGCCGATACAACTTCTGGCAAAAACAAAATCAGTAAAATAAAAGCCACCAAAACCGAGGTTCTGCTGGCATTCCGAATGTGCAACCAAGATCCTATCTTGAGTTGGTTGCGGGACCCATACCTTCCAAGCATGAAAAGAAGGTCATGTGAAACCTAATTAACTTTTTCAAGTATATACAAAAAGACTACGAAGCGGTACTGGATAACTCCTCCTTAACTAACTGACTAACTTTTGCACCTGCGGCACGCCCCTTAGTTTCTTTGGTCACACTAGACATTATCTGTCCAAAGTTTGCTGTTCCATCACCAGAAAAATCAGCGATAACTTTTTTTATTACAGTTCTAATCTCGTCATCAGTTAACTGAGTCGGTTGATATCGAGAAATAATTTCGATCTCTTGTCGAGCCTTGTCTGCCAAATCAGCACGACCAGCAGATTCGAACGACTCAAGTGAGTCCTTGACCTTCTTAATCTCCTTAGCAATAACATCAACAACATCATCCTCGACCAAAGCCGACATCTTTTCTATCTCGGCGTTCTTCAGTGCAGCACGAAGCATTCGCAGTACTGAAACTGCGAATGCGTCACGTGCCTTGACCGCACCAATGAAATCCTTGTCCATTCGTTCACGGGTGTCCATCGGTTTGGCGTTAAATCATTAGGGTCACAAAACGTTGAACCACTATTAGCGGCGACGTTTGGAACGGCGGCGAAAATCCTCTTCGGTGGCCTGACCGCTCTTGATGAGATACTCGCGCTTTTCACGTAGCTCAGTCCTTCTTAGAGCTGTAGCCTTGGTGGCATTCTTATTCGGCAGATCGGTATGAAACCTGATCTTTCTAGCCTGTATCATTCGACCACTATCTTGTACACGACGACCGAACCTACGTAGCAAGCTCTCGAAACTCTCCCCTTTTTTACGTTTTACTTCAATCACGGAAACTCACCCCCCTTTCAATTAAGGATGTCTATAATTCGCCCCTCCTTGCCGGGCAAGGCTACACTAAACAACCATTTGCGTCAAACAGGGGCACTTGGAGGTATATTAGCCTCGACCAATCTTCTTTTTTAGCTCACTAACCGCTTTTTTGCTGTCAACTATCTCTTGCATACCGGATTCCATGTCCCGCACCAAGATAGTTCCATCGATTACTTCCTGCTGACCGAGAATTACTGTATAGCGAGCCCCTAACCGATTGGCAATCTCTAACTGAGATTTGAGAGATCCTTTAGTGAAGTTGCCAGCCAGCCTGATACCAGCGACCCTCAACTCTTCAAACAGAACAAAAGCTTTACGTCGAGCATTGTCACCTAACTGTGCCAAAAAGACATCCGGAGTATCGTTCTGCGATGGCTCAATCTCTTGAGACTTCATTTGAAGAATGGCCCGCTCTAATCCGATTCCAAAACCACAGGCTGGGGTTGGACGCCCACCCAACTGCTCCACGAGACCATCGTAGCGCCCACCACCTCCTAAGGCTGTCTTAGTTTCCCCCTCTTCTGGCAATAACTCAAAAACAGTCCTGGTGTAATAATCGAAACCACGCACTAAATGTGGGTCCAATACGTAAGGCACTTGCAAATCATCGAGATATTCCAAAACTTTCATCAGATGTTCCTTACAGGCTTCATCGAGCGAATCAAGAATCTGTGGGGCCTCTTCTTTGAGTGCGCTACATCCATCCTCTTTGCAATCCAATAGTCTCAGTGGATTCTTAGAAATCCGCCGTTTACAATCTTCGCATAACTGTGACCTCTTGGATCGATAGTAAGCGACGAGCTCCTCTCGATATCTGGGACGACAGTCAGAGCAACCAAGGCTATTAACATGAACTACCGAACTAACACCAATGCCTCGGTAAAACAAGTGCGCGAGTAACATAATCTCAGCATCAAGCACTGGATTTTCATCACCAAAAACCTCCACTCCAAATTGATTATGCTGACGAAATCTTCCTTGTTGTGGACGCTCATACCTAAACATCGGACCAAGGTAATAAAGCTTGACCGGCTGAGGTAAGCTGAACATCCCATGATTAATATAAGATCGAACCACTGGCGCTGTACCCTCGGGTCGAAGTGTTACATTGTCACCACCACGATCGATAAACGAAAACATTTCCTTTTCCACTACATCAGTTTGAACACCGACTGATCGAACAAAGAGCGGAGTACTTTCTAAGATAGGAGTCTCTATTCGCTCAAATCCATAAGCTTCGGCCAAATCCTCAGCAGTGTGTCTAATCTGCCGCCAGAACTTCTGTTCTGCAGGTAGCACATCCTTCATACCACGCAACACCTGAGGAACTCCCTTGGTTCTGATTACCGGCTTTTCTTCGACGACTGGTGGGGCTGGTCTATTATTCCTACTCGCTGCCCTAGGTGACACCTTTTTCTCTACTTGCTTTCTAACAATAGACGATTTACCTACTGTTACAATTTTTTTCTTAAAAACCATAGTGGAAAAAATAATTCAACATTACCTCTGATGATGTTGTTATTAACAAACCATCCGTCTCAAAGACGAATCAATTAGACATGTCATTATTAGTTGTGATCTCGTGATAAACATCTCCAGAAAAGACCACAATCCTATTCAATGGCCAGCCCCTGAGCATCACACGTCCAATGATCAATCGCTTGGAGACAGGACCAAATATTCTAGAATCCATGCTGGCGGCCCGATTGTCTCCCATTAAATAGTACTCATCATCAGAGAGAGTTAAGTCCTTATCACCAGAAGTAAAAGTAGCTCCAATGTAACCACTCTCATCTAAAAGGAATCCTTCGGGATGATCCTGATTTAGGATACGTAATCCACCTCCAGAGATAACAATACGTTCCCCCGGCAGAGCTACAATACGCTTAATAAAGAACTGGCTTGGATCGTCCGGATATCTAAAGACGACAATATCTCCCCGTTGTGGCTCATGGAAACGATAACTGATCTCGTCAATAATGAGATACTCATGGTCATAAAAATTCGGCTCCATCGAGGCTCCCTTCACATAAAAGGGTTGGATCAAAAAATAACGAATGGGAAGAATGATAGCTAAAGAGATAACTACAACATGCAGTAGTTCTCCAACAAAACCAAAAAACCTCTTCAGCGGGCTGACAGGCCTCTTGCTGTCTACTTCCCCATTGCCGGAGAGGCCGTCCGGACCGACGATATTCGGATCCAACATAACTTAGGAAGGAAATCACAATCGCTTGCTGTTCGGACAAATGCTTTCTGGCACTGGACGACTGAGCATGCAAACCTTATGTATCTGGATGGTGGACGATGGTGGTCTCGAACCACCGACCTCTGTCGTGTGAGGACAGCGCTCTAACCAACTGAGCTAATCGTCCATCTCTCTAAAAACCGCTTTTTGCCTATATAGACAGGCAAAGCAAGGCCAATATAGCACAATTGAACGCTTTTGCAAATGATCAGACCAAGTCCGTTTTACCTTATCACTTAATCCTGAAACCTCGAGTCCTCGACTAGATTTCCTCTTCGTTCTACACTTACCGAAGCAACTTTGCAGTCTATCTTAGATTAAGAGACTGAACTATAAAAAACAGTCTAGTAGACCGTCGAGAAAATCCAATATTAAGACAAAAAAGATGGCAAACCTGCCAACAGTAAATTTACTCAAAGGAAAGGATGCCTCAACACCCTTCAGACAAGCCGGCGAAAAACCGGTCAGATTTTTTATATCTCCGATTACTATAGCTATAGTTTTTATCTTAGCTTTTCTATTGGGCCGAGCTTCTGGATCGGAAGCTGCTTCGTTTGCCTTAAACGGACTTGGACAACTGCCATTTCTGGGTGGAGTACGCCATTTAATCAGTAGTCCGGATCGTAAACTACTAGGAGAAGCTGATGGTCGCATCAACATCTTACTAATCGGCATGGGTGGAGAGGGGCATGATGGACCAAACCTCACCGATACGTTGATTGTGGCCAGTATTCGACCATCCGACGGTCAAGTTGCCATGTTATCCATTCCCCGCGACCTACTGGTATCAATTCAAGGCTACGGCTGGAAAAAAATTAATTCGGTCAACGCCTACGGTGAAGCACAAGATCCTGGCCACGGTGGAGACCTGATTAGAACCACTGCCGAAGGGCTGCTAGGCATTGACATTCCGTACTATGTACGTATAGACTTCGATGGCTTTCGGTCAGTAATCGACGCTGTAGGTGGTATCGATGTCTATGTCGAACGCGCTTTCACTGATGGCAGCTATCCAACCTACAGCCACGGACTACAAATAGTGTCGTTCCAACAAGGCTGGCAACACCTAGATGGTGAATCGGCACTGCGATTCGCACGCTCACGTCACGGCAACAACGACGAAGGCAGCGACTTTGCTAGATCAAAAAGACAGCAAAAGGTGCTGACGGCACTCAAGGACAAAATGATGTCCTACAAAACATTAAGTAGTCCTTCGGCTGTAGCTAATACCTTGTCAGCTTTACAGGCCAATGTGACGACTAACCTAGATGTTGGTGAGATTCTCCGACTAGCTCGACTAGCTCAAGATATTGATCGTGAAAACATCAAACACGAAGTGTTAGACAATCGTCCTGAGTCAGTTCTAGTAGACAGTGTAGTTGGTGGAGCTTATGTTCTTCTACCAAAAAATAACGACTGGAATGAGCTGCGAAATGTTGCCTCCAATCTTTTTGAACTAGCCGAACCACCAAGTCAAGAGGAATTGCTATCTATATCGAACAATGGTCAGCAAGTCGATAATGTGGCGAGTGTTGAGATTAGAAATGGCAACGGAGAAGTAGGAGGAGCGCGCGATACAGCTGTCGAACTAAAAAAATACGGTTTTCGCGTAATTAGAATCGGCAATGCTGATTCTTTCGATTACACTCGAACAATCGTTTACGACCTTAAGAATGGAAGCTCGGCCAACACTGAACGATTACAAAAAATAATTCCGGACGTCGATATCAGAAAACCTAGTAATGAAATTCTAGCTACAGTCGACACCGACACCGACTACCTGATCATCCTCGGACAAGATTGAAATCATGAACCAGTTACCAAAACTCACACCAATCGTCGCCCTCGTGGGACGAGCCAACGTCGGCAAGTCCACTCTTTTTAATCGTCTCATAGAAAAACGAAAAGCAATTACATCTTCGGTCTCCGGTACCACGCAAGATATCAATTTCGGACACTGCCATTGGCGTGAAGAGATACTGACAATCATCGACACTGCCGGTCTGGATCTAACATCAAAAGCGGCTACCGAAGCACAACTGCTTCGACAAGCTAAATCTGGCATGAGTAAATCCGATCTCATTGTCATGTTGGTTGACGCCAACGACGGACCAATGCCACAAGATATTGCACTAGCAAAATATCTCCGCAAATCAGACAAAAAAGTACTTCTCATTGTTAATAAGGCCGATAATCCAAGAATGCGCTCAAAGGCCAAAGGTGAGGCCTGGCTCAAGCTTGGTTTGGGTGCACCCAGAGCTGTCTCGGCTATCAACGGATCGGGTGTCGGCGACCTATTGGAAGAGATCTTGGAATACATGACTAGTCAAGGATTGACCAGTCGACCACTTCCAGAACCAGAAGTACGCATCGCTCTAATCGGACGCCCAAATGTAGGCAAATCCTCGCTATTAAACGCACTAGCCGGTGAAGAACGAGTTATCGTCAGTGAGATACCACATACTACCAGAGAGCCACAAGACACCATGCTCACCTACACTGAGCCGGATGGAACTGAACATCACATTTTACTGGTTGATACTGTCGGCATTCGCAAAAAGGCCAAGGTTCAACCTGGACTCGAACGGGTTGGAGTCAGCATGAGCATTAACGAAATGATCGAAGCTGATATTGCTTTCCTAATGATTGATGCTACCGAAGGAATCGACGCACAAGAACGCAAACTAGCTGGATTGATTGAACGAAAAAATGTCGGTGTGCTTATTGTGGTTAATAAGTGGGACTTGGCACCAAATAGTGAGTTAGGTACAGCGGACGAATATCGAAAATATGTAGCGACAGAACTACCATTCTATAAATTCGCCCCGGTAGCCTACATCTCTGCCAAAACCGGAGATAGAGTTGGTAAACTGATCAACTTGGCACTCGAAATCTCTAAACAACGAAATCGAGAAATACCACAATCTGAACTCGATACTTTCGTTGAGATGTTGAAAAAGAAGCATCATGCAATTCTTGGATCAAAAAAAGACAGTAATCGTCCGAAAATTTATGGAATGATCCAAATTGGAACCAAACCGCCAACTTTTCTAGTTATCGCCAAGAAAAAAGAGACAATGCATCCAAGCTTCTTAAACTTCATTGAGAATAGACTGCGAGAAGAGTTTGGTTTTGCTGGTACACCAATTGCAGTTGTGTCTCGAGAGATACGTTCCAAATCAAAAAGATAATCGCTAAATATGAGATTGATCGTCGGACTCGGCAATCCCGGAGAAAAGTATGAGCGCACCCGTCACAACGCCGGGTTTATGGCGGTTCAAACTTTTCACCGACGACACAACAATCAATTTGACGATTGGAAAGAAAAATTTCAAGCATTGATCTCTGAAGGACGTATCGGAAAAGAGAAGGTGGTTTTGGTTCTACCTCAAACTTTCATGAATGAATCCGGACGAGCAGTACAAGAAATGGCGAATTTTTGGAAGATTGAGCCGACAAATATTGTTGTTGTGCTCGATGACTTTTCTCTACCATTCAGCGCACTACGTCTACGTCGCGAGGGATCAGCTGGTGGACACAATGGACTCAAGTCAATTATTGAAGCTATGTCCACTGAGGAAGTACCACGCTTACGTCTAGGTATCGGCAATATCCAAATGTATAAAATTCCAGCTGAAAAATTTGTACTAGAAAAATTCAATGCAATAGAAGAATCAGATCTGAATGATGTACTAGAACGAACAACAGATGTAATAGAAGTAATACTAGCTGACGGTCTAGATACTGCCATGAATGAATTCAACTAGAAAAAGCGCCGAGCTGCAGAGCTCGACGTTTTTGTTTACCTAAAAACTTTAACTCTCACAAATTTGACAACAAAGGCTATGAAAGTTACGGTCGGCCACGTTATGGACAAAATCAAAGAAATAAAACGGACAGATGATAACTTCCCTGTTCAACTTAGGCACATCTCTGGCTGTCCGGAGCGTTTATTTGTACGTGGACAAATCAAATCTTTGACTCAACAACCACTTATAGCAGTAGTCGGCACACGACGAATGACAAACTATGGCGAAGCAGTAATTAGACGGTTTGTACCGACCTGGGTGCGACATGGTATTGGCATCGTCAGTGGACTAGCACTTGGTACCGATGCTCTGGTGCATTTGGCAACACTAGAGGCTAATGGTCTAACCATTGGTATTCTAGGTTCAGGCGTAGATCAAAAATCGGTCACTCCACGCACTAACAGTCGATTAGCCGAACGCATTATCTCTTCTGGTGGAGCCCTAGCCTCTGAATATCCCGACGGTACTCAACCTCAGCCATATCACTTTCCGGCACGCAACCGAATCGTGGCTGGATTAACACTCGCCACAGTCGTCATTGAAGCCCCGATCAAATCTGGTGCACTGATTACAGCCAAGTTTGCCTTAGATTTTGGCCAAGAAGTTTTTGCTGTACCTGGACCAATCACCGTAGAAACCAGTCGTGGTACCAATTGGCTAATCGCTCAAGGAGCACATCCTCTACTCGAACCAGAGGATCTGCTTGAGGTATTAGGTATCGAAAAAATTCCGACTAGGCAGATATTACCTCCAAACGTCCAAGATGGCAGATTGCTCAACATTGTCCGTTTGGGATCAACTACACCAGATGAACTAGCCGAACGATCAGGACTTGACATTGGGCAGGTTCTAGTGGCATTGTCCGAACTCGAGGTCGCTGGACTAGTCAGTCGTACCGGTGACAAATTCACTGCCAATTGACAGTCCAAGCAAACGACCGTTACCCTAAAGCCTAACGTCAAGAGTAAAATTAAGATGATTAAGATATAGAAGATTACTCCATCCCCGAACGACCATTGCTATGAAAAAAAATCTCGTAATAGTCGAATCGCCAACTAAGGCTAAAACCATCACAAAATTTTTAGGTCGCAACTACAAAGTCATGTCCTCTTTTGGTCATGTCCGTGACTTACCTAAAAATGATCTTGGGGTAGACACAGAGAACGACTTCGCTCCTAAGTATGTAATTCCAACCAAGTCACGTAAGGTCGCCTCTGAATTAAAAAAGGCAGCCAAGGATGCCGAGGTTATTTACTTCGCATCAGATGAAGATCGCGAAGGTGAAGCGATCTCTTGGCACCTTAAGGAGATGCTAAACATCGATCCAAAACGAACCAGACGTATCACCTTTCATGAAATCACCGGCACAGCCATCAAAAAAGCCCTAGAAAATCCACGCGACATCGACAATCATCTGGTTGACGCACAACAAGCACGCCGCGTCCTAGACCGATTGGTTGGCTACAAACTATCCCCTTTCTTATGGCGAAAAGTAGCTCGTGGACTTTCGGCCGGACGTGTTCAATCAGTGGTTGTTCGTTTGATTGTCGAACGTGAACGTGAAATTGGCGAATTCAAACCACAAGAATATTGGTCAATTGAAGCTTTACTACATCGTCAAAATGATACCGAAACATTCGTAGCTAAATTACATCGGCGCGATGGAGAAATACTCGATAAATTCGCCCTAGCCAATGAAGATGCTGCCCAGCAAGTACTGGGTGACTTAGACGGTTCCACTTGGACAGTTAAATCGGTAGAAAAAAAGACGGTCAAAAAGAAGCCCCTACCACCATTCACTACTTCAACACTCCAACAGGATGCCAATAATAGATTTGGCTTCTCCTCAAAACAGACCATGGTTATTGCTCAACAACTCTACGAAGGCATCGAGCTTGGTGACGAGGGTTCGACTGGCTTAATCACCTACATGCGTACGGACTCAGTTAATTTGTCCGATGACTTTGTAGGTGAATCTCGCGATTGGTTAACCAAAAACCTAGGGAATGAGTATTTGCCGGATGTTCCACGTCGTTACGAGAATAAATCAAAGGGTGCACAAGAGGCGCATGAAGCCATCAGGCCAACCAGTGCGGCGCTCCATCCTAAGATAGTGGCCAAACATCTCGACTCGCGCCAAGCTAAGCTCTACGACCTGATCTGGCGTCGAGCAGTAGCCTCACAAATGGTTGATGCCGAAATTGACACGGTTACTGTAGATACAGAAGCGACTAACCAAGGACGCCCAGTTTATGGCTTCCGGGCCACTGGATCGACCTTGGTCAAAAAGGGTTATTTGGAAGTCTATCAATCCGAGACCAAAGAAAATCTATTACCAGAACTAGACAAGGGTGATGGATTACTCGCAGAAAAGATTGAACCAAAACAACACTTTACTGAACCTCCACCTCGTTATACTGAGGCCTCGCTGGTCAAGACACTGGAGGAAAACGGCATTGGACGTCCATCGACCTATGCTCCAACCATCAGCACAGTGGTTGACCGTGGCTACGTCGAGAAAGATGGCCGCAAACTCAAACCTACTGACTTGGCCACTCTAGTCAATGACTTACTAGTTCAACACTTTCCAAATATTGTGGACCTACAGTTTACGGCCAAGATGGAAAATGACCTAGATGACGTTGCTACTGGACATAAAGACTGGGTGCCGGTTATTCGTGACTTCTATCTCCCCTTCGAAGAAAACCTAAAGATGAAAGAGAAGGAAGTAAATAAGAAGGATGTAGCCGAAGAAAGTACTGATGAAAAATGTGAACTCTGTAGTAAACCAATGATCATCAAGATCGGACGCTACGGCAAATTCATGGCCTGCACTGGTTTTCCGGAATGTCGCAATACTAAAGCTGTAGAAGGAACGGATGGTGATACGACCACTGAAGCCACGCCAGAAACAGATCAAAAATGCGAAGCTTGTGGTTCACCAATGATCATCAAGCGCGGACGATTCGGACCATTCCTTAGTTGCTCTGGTTACCCGAAATGCAAAACAATTAAGTCGATTCAAAAAAAGGTTGGAGTTAATTGCCCTCAATGCAGCAACGGGGAAATCATCGAGAAAAAAACTCGTAAAGGTAAAACATTCTATGCCTGCTCTGGTTACCCGAAATGCGACTTTGCTTTGTGGAGTCGACCAACTGGCGACATCTGTCCAAAATGTAAACAACTAATGGTCATAGCTAAGAAAGACGAGGTTAAATGCTCTGGCGAAGGCTGTAGTCACACCCAACCCATAACCTAACCAAACGAGCCAATTTAAGCGATAAAACAGACGACATTAGTCGTCTGTTTTTTTGACCAAAAATCTGACGTGCTTACTATTCTTTACGAGAATGGTCTAAACTGATATTATGTAAAGTCGATCAGACAATGGAACATATGACAAAGCCGAACGTCGACGGACTATTAGAAAAGATCAAAAAATATGAACCTGAGGCAGACCTTGATTTGGTGCGCTTGGCTTTTGATTTTGCTAACGACGCTCATCAAGGACAAAAAAGAAAGTCAGGTGAGCCATACATTGTACATCCGTTAGCCACGGCCGAGTTACTAGCAGAAATGAATGTTCCAATATCAATTATCATTGCTGGGCTACTACATGACGTGCCAGAAGACACACCGGTAACAATCGAAGATATTCGCAAAAATTTTGGTGATGATATTTCTTCAATGGTCGCCGGAATTACCAAACTTGGCAAAATAAAATATCGCGGCATTGATCGCTATGTTGAAAATCTACGCAAAATGTTCGTAGCCATGGCTTCGGACATTCGTGTCATCTTGATAAAATTTGCCGATCGGATCAATAACTTGAGTACACTATCAGCACTACCGCCAGCCAAACAAATCCGCATTGCTCAAGAATCCCTCGAGATTTACGCTCCGATTGCCAATCGTTTAGGAATTAACAAGATGCGAGCCAAGTTGGAAGATCTATCTTTCAAACACTCAATGCCTAAAGAATATGAATGGGTCACAGGTTTAGTTGATCGCGCTATTAAAGTCAAAAAAGGCTATGTCGAGAAAGTCAAAACCCTACTCGAAGCGGAACTAAAGCGTAATGAAATAAACTTCGAAGCAATAGACGGTCGCGTTAAACATAAATACAGTCTGTATCGCAAATTACTGAAGCACGAGCGTGATATTATTCAAATCCATGACATTATCGCCCTGCGCATCATCGTACCTAAGCTCAGTGACTGTTATGCAGTCCTAGGAATTATCCATCAAACCTGGAAGCCGCTTAAGGGGCGCATTAAGGACTACATCTCTCAACCTAAACCGAACGGTTATCAATCACTGCACACAACTGTCTTCTGTGAAGGTGGAGAAATTGTGGAATTCCAAATTCGCACCAATGTAATGCACGAAGAAGCCGAACGGGGTATTGCTGCTCACTGGCAATACGACGAGGCTGGCAAGGTTGCTTCGCCTGAAGTTCGTAAACAGATGAAGTGGGTCAAAGATCTAGCCAAACAACATCTAGATACCAAATCTGGCCCAGAATTTCTTGAATCATTAGAAACATTAAAAATTGATGTCTTCCAAGATCGAATTTTCGTTTTCACTCCTAAAGGGGATGTCATTGATCTACCAGAAGGTGCAACACCAGTAGACTTTGCCTATGCTATTCATTCACAAATAGGAAACACCTGTGTTGGTGCACGCGTCAACGATCATATTGTTAGCCTAGAGACACGACTATTCTCCGGAGACTGTTGCGAAATTATTGTCGATAAGGATCGAACTAGTCCAAACCCAGATTGGCTATCTTTTATAAAAACCTCGACTGCTCGTTCCCATATAAGAAGCGGCGCCAAGTCACGCCTGACACGCTGGATAAAAAACTTTGGAGAAGAAAGAGAAAGCAAAAAAGAGAGAGCTGAGCAGCGTGCAACACATAAAAAAAATAGATAATAAATACTACTGACCTAAAATAGACTGCCTTCTGCTAAAATCAGAAGGCTTTTTAATAGATGTTTCAGAGAAGGAAAACAAAAAGGCCCGACCAAACATGGGTCGGACCAACCTAAAATCAACAAATTACAGAGACTTATTTCCTCAATCCTTTAATCGCATATCTAAAGAGTATCCGCATGGCCTTAACCAGAGGCTCATTGTCGATGGAAACCGAATACATCTTACCTTGAAAGGTAACGCCAACTAGTCGATTTCCGTAGATACCAATATTGCAGCCGAAATACTTATCATTCTCGTCATGCATGAAAATGTGTCGATCGCTTATAACTCGATCTCCTTCACTTGGACTTCCGGAAAAGATACCGTAAATGTTTTTTACAGTACGACGTGCTGTGCCACGCAGTTCCTTCAGATCATTCGGTGTCAAAACCTGATACATGGCATCAAGATCGGTGATCTCGTAAGACTCATGTTCCGGCGACTGTAACATGTCCTGAATAATAGCCTTAATTGCCTCTTTACCCTCGAAGACCCGAACCACAGGCCGTTCACCTCCGACCCGCAACTGTAATTCAGGTAGAATACGCTCCAACTCACTCACCCGATCATGTAACTCAACATCCTTACGTTTGGCATAGGATAGCAACTTCTCTGGAGATTCAGCTATAAAGAAACGCTTCTTCCCACGCATGACACTCGACATCAATCCACGTTCCTCAAGAAGTTGAATCGCAGTATAAGTCGCTTGACGCGACAATTTAGACTGCTTTGACAGGTCGATGACCGTACTTGGTCCGCGCTCCAGGGCAGCGATATAAGTACTTATCTCACTCCCTTGTAGCCCAATAGACTTTAGGATAGATGCCACTTTTTGCATAACGATTATTGACTAGAGAATTTTGATTGACTGCACAAAGATTACCACGTCGGGACATACTACGGAATAACCGAGACCGACTTCAGTAATGTAGTCCTTGAAGTTTCCTTCATATCCACCAATAACTTTTCCTGTAACTTTCGTATACGCTCATGATACTCATTCCACAACCGATCATGCTCACTACGATCATTGTCATTAAGACGTGCTAATGCTGTACGCATCTTTTGATCGATGACTTTTTTCTTTCGTTCGTAAACACTCGTATACTTAACAACTTCATTATCAAGTAAGAGACGATATTCATTGAGAGCCTTTTGTCGATCTTCAAACGCCACCACTAATAACTCATCAAACCGATGCCACATTTCAGGTGTTACACCACTTTCTTCAACCTGACGCTTAAGCTCATCCTTCTCTGGTTGTCGCAATGCGGAACGGTCGACTAGGGTAATAAATTTTTTTTGCTTATCCTTGGCCATATCTTCATTCTCCTGATTTTTCCACACCATCCAATCCAATATCAATCCTAGCTGCAACTTCACGCAATCGATGCACATCTCCAACCGCCTCGGTATCACTTAGACCAATCAACCGATTGCGTAATCCTGGCAACTTGTCCAACCCATTATTTTCCTCATTTATACCAAAAGGTAATACAGTACCAGGACCAAAACTTTCTGTTGCCTCCTTAAATTCCTTCCGAACAAGATTTTTAATTTCATGATCAAAAAATCCAGAAGTAGATTCAAAATCCTCTTTCTTGATTGAATAAAAATCAGATCGATCGTCTGTCTGTTCCTGTTCCGCTATGAAATGTATCTCTCGTTGAGCCATAATACTACTCACTTACAGTTATTGGTGTACCAACATTTAGCCAATCGTAGATCCATTCGGCGTTCGTACGATTCACATTGATGCAACCATGACTCATTCGTCGACCAAAATTATTATGCCAGGGTGCATAGTGAATGTAGAGATGTGGAAAAAAACGAATATTCCATTTGATCACGCCTAAATCGTAGTTATCCGGATTATTCTCACCATAGGACCATAAATAATGTACATACTCCGGTTTAGCCAAGGCACTAAACTCACCGAGTGGTGTAGGACGACTAAACAAACCAGTCGACACCAAAAAAGTACTTACCAATTGACCAAACTCGTAGGCATAAAGACGCTGCTCCGATATGTCCACTCTGACATACTGAGGTAACCAAGGACGAGTATAGTATGAACTACCACTCCGACTAACCAATAAATGATCTATTCCATCAACAACACTTGACGAAGAAACCGTCGATAATTCAACACCACCATCATAATCATCACCAAACGGACGGAAGGAAGATAGTAAGTCAAACGTTAGGCCATTAAATAAACCAATTTCCCCACCACCAAAAGCAGTAGCAGCTGCAATCTCATTACGTCCATCACCATCAAAGTCCCCAGTTGTCAGATGTACACCATAACTTGAGTCGTTACCAAACGGAGAAAACTCACCCAAGAAACCTCTTCCATTTGGACCCCAAACTTGAATATTTGACCCTCTGCCTGGACCAGAGCCAATCAATAATTCCATTGTGCCATCACCATCAAAGTCACCAGTGGCTAAAAATGAGCCTGAGACAGCAGATGTGCCATACGGAAAAATTCCGTCTGAAAAAATCTTAGATCGACCATCAACACCAATCAGACGAACATGACCATTAGTTTCCGGTCCGGCAGCTACAGCCAATTCAACTTGACCATCGCCATCTAGGTCGGCTGCAACTAAATCAAACCCCTTTAGCATACCCGGATCAAAGGCTAATAGTTCAGAAGCCGCACGACCGTCACCCCAAATCACAGTCACAACCGGAATCTGTCCGTAAGATGCAGTTGTCAGTGTGTCATCTAATCCATCACCATCAAGATCGACTGTCATTGGTTGTGTTAAAACTATGTCTTCCAGACGAACCCAAGAATTTTCTACCAAAATAAAAGATGCCTGCCCCGAACCTTCTGCTAAGGCAGATAATGGTGCCACCAACAACATTAGCCCGAACAAAAAACCTAATCGTCCAATAAAACCTGTCTTCATATTCTTGAAAATTCTAGCTATTTTTCTTCTATTTCTAGCCCAATTCTACCATTTTTTCAACCTACTGGCAACTTCAGTCGTTAATATTATTAACGACTCAATTTGGTTCGCGAAAATAAAAAAATAGCCTTAGAGGCTTGATTACTTATCATCTAGCCAGATGCCACTGACCTGGTTAGCTATGAAATGTTCTTCTTTATTATGGTCGGCCCGGGCGGACTTGAACCGCCGACATCCGCCTTATAAGGGCGGCGCTCTAACCACTGAGCTACGAGCCGTTGGCCGCCTCACCTTAGCAAGGAAAGATAGGAGTTTCAACCTTCTGGCAAAAATGACCGGAATAACCTATGTCCGGAGCTGTCCGAAATAACATACCAAAACAACCCACC
>MGFG01000010.1:69572-104174 GCA_001791745.1 Candidatus Uhrbacteria bacterium RIFOXYC2_FULL_47_19
CTCCGCCGCCACTTCCCTCTGTAGGAGGTTCAACCTGACAGCCTCACCTTCAACTTCCGCCAATCGATAGGTGGCCACCGACCAACGGTAGGCATTGCGCCATTCACTACGACTCGGAGCATGCCTAAAAAATAGACAACGCATACGGGCATCGAACTGCCCATCATCCGTCCTCCTGTCGACTCGGTGTCCCCACATATACTGATGCTCGGACCGAGCACCTTCACCACACCACGCCCCGCCATCATGTTCGATCAGATTCTGAGGAACAGACGGTACTGCCACCCGTTCCCAATGAGCCCAGGCCGGATGTGGCGGACCATTACAATCCCCGTGTACATCCACGGTTTCAGTCCCGCCATTCATGCAGGTAGGACGGTTGTACCCTTGAGGGATGCAGGCCGACGCCATAAAAAGTACAAAAAACACCACCATAACTGTCCAACGCATCGCCTTCTCCTTTTGTTGGATGGCCTAAAAAACTACACCAAAAAACCAATCCTATTATAGCTCATGCGAATTCAAGAATAAATTAACCAAAAACCACCATTTCTAAAACGGTGGTTTATCGACCCCATTCAACTAGGCTAACAGTTTTTCAATCAAATCGTTGTACTCCTCCTCAGAGAAAAATTGAAGTGTTACCTTACCCTTTCCTGTACGTTCAGTGATCGTAACCCTGGTTCCATACTTATCACGCAATTCCTCTTCTGCTGCCATAAGCTGTGGTGATTTCCTGATTCTGGTTGAATCTCGTCTAGCACCCTCTTCAGCCTCTCGAACAGTTAAACCAGACCCAGTCGTCATCTGATGAAACAATCTTGACCGTGCACCTGGATCAGTAATTGCTAATAATGCTCTAGCTCCGCCAGCTGAAATCTTACCAACCGCCACCGCATCAAGCATCTCATCCGACAAATCCAATAAACGCAACGTATTAGCGACTGTCGATCGAGCCTTACCAACTTGTTTAGATACCGACTCTTGGGTTAAGCCAAACTCATCCATTAATCGACGATAAGCCCTGGCCTCCTCAATCGGATTCAAATCCTCTCGTTGTATATTCTCAATCAGAGCCAACACCAACTTATCCCGACTGTCGGCCTGACGAATAACTGCTGGTACACTCTTTAATCCAGCCAACTGAGCCGCCCGGAACCTTCGCTCACCAGCAATAATTTCATAACTTCCGTCTGATTTTGGTGACAGAGCTAATGGCTGAATAATTCCATGCTCTCGAATTGAAGCAGCTAAATCTTCCATACCTTGATGACCAAATGATGTTCTGGGCTGATCTGGATTGGCCGATATTTTATCCAGATTAATCTCAGATACAGCGGAGGACTCGGTGTCATCGGTGTTGGTCGGCGTGACTTTCTGAGCCACTCCAATGGCTACAGTCTTAGTGGGCTCGTCGGACTGCGGAATCAACGAACTGAGACCGCGGCCTAACCCTGTCTTTTTCTTGATGGCCATAATCAAAAAGAGTGTTCAAGGTCGAGTATTTCCTTAGCTAAACGTTCATATGCCTTGGCTCCTTTGGACCAAGGATCATATTCCATTATCGGACGACCAAAACTTGGCGCTTCGGCTAGTCTGACATTTCTAGGAATAACGGATTTGAAAACACGGTCAGGAAAAAAACGATGCAGTTCGGCCATTACATCAGTCGAGAGGCGATTACGTCCATCATACATAGTTAGAACAGCGCCCAAAATCTCTAACTCAGGTTTAAGAGCCTGACGTACCATGCCAATGGTCCTAAGTAACTGGCTAAGTCCCTCCAAAGCATAATACTCAGCTTGTACAGGAATTAGCACCTTGTCTACTGCAACCAAGCCATTGATGGTCAATAAACCAAGTGAAGGTGGACAATCAATAATAATGTAATCGAAATCATTACGAACTTCCAATAAAGCATCAGACAGACGATGTTCTCGCCTGTCCATGTCGACTAGGTCTACGGCCGCTCCAGCTAGAGCCTGTGTCGAAGGCGCCAGTTTTAATCCCTCAACCTGCGTCGGAATGATAACATCGCGCAAACTTTTCTCTCCTAATAATATCTCATAAGTTCCTACTTCCAAATCACGCGAATCAATACCCAATCCAGAAGTAGCATTGGATTGTGGATCCAAATCGACCAATAAAACAAATTTTCCGTTCGACGCCAAATATGACCCCAAATTAATTGCGGTCGTAGTCTTACCCACTCCCCCTTTTTGGTTGACGACAGCGATTATGCAGGCCATAACGACATATACTGTACAGGAAGGCCCCCCCTTTGACAACACGGTTTCTAGATGGTTAAAATAAGCCGTAACCAAAGTTACAATTAGCCGCGGTGGCGGAACTGGCAGACGCACACGACTCAAAATCGTGCGGGGGTAACCCCATGAGGGTTCAATTCCCTCCCGCGGCACCAAACCCGAAATCCTATTAAAAATAGAAAGTCGGGTTTTTGTTTTAAACCAAACAAAAAACACCTTCATTACCTGAAGGTGAGATAATTACAATAACCAACGGACGACTAAGCCGAGAACTAATACTTGAACCACCAATCCAAATCTGGAAGATATATCACCACGAAAGAATTTCCTAATTAGGAAGACATGATTGCGCATGTGAAGATCATTGAACTTCAACAACTGTCGTCCAGTCCATCTTCTTCCTTTGGGTTTGAACATCTCAAAAAGTCCAACTAATAAATCCGGTAATAGTCCACCAATAATACCTGCAATGACCCCGGTCTCCGACGCAAATGTGACAGTACTAAGTAAAACAAAAACTAAAATAGCAGTGACTAAAGCATCTATTAGAACACGAATAACTGCTCGATTCACCTTGTCACCACGTTTATACTGATCGTAAAGATACTGATCACCATGTGGGATCATGTCCAAAAAAAAGTGCGATAGAAAACTCAAAGAGAAAGAGGTGGCCGGATCGACCACCACACTACCTAATAAAGCTCCAGCTGTCGCATGAACTGCTAGAAACATAAATACGAAACAAGGATACCAAACCTAAGAGTAGATGGAAAATGTCAAAAACAACCTAACTATGGAGATTCCAAAAAAATTACTTAAAACGGAGCTCAAAATATCGATTTTAGGCCTAATCCTTGAAAAAAATAGGATGGTATGCTAAGGTTCTTCCAGTAAAAGAAGAAACGGAATTTTTGGTAAAAATATGAGGAAAAAGAAGCACAATTCGGACGAAATTAGATTCTGCCAGTCGAGGCTACATAAGTGCCTCTACGAGTTTAAAGCTGGTGAGACATGTTTTTTGGTTGCAGTCGAATGGGACGGCGGAAGACCATTGCGTATGGTTGTTTGCAACGAATGTTCTAAGGCTGGATTCGGAACTCTTATCAAAGAGATAGTCATCGATAATCCACGTGTTACCACAACTAAAACACGTAAAAGTACGGCTACTTCTGCTGCTGCCTAACAGTAAAAAATGGTTAAAATATAAAAGTATTTTAGTCCGGCTCATATAGCCGGGCTTGCCATCTTAGCCGGGTCTGGTACCATTGGTCCCGCCGGAAAGAAACACTACGGCGAGGTAGCTCAGTTGGTTAGAGCGAGGGACTCATAAGCCCTAGGTCGTGGGTTCAATTCCCACCCTCGCTACCATGACGAAAGGCCCCCGAAGGGGGGCTTTTGTCGTGGTGGAGATGGGGGGTGGGTAATTGAACGGACAGGAGACGAGCCAGGTCCGTCGTCCAACGGACCGCAGCGAGTCGTAGCCGGACGAGAGCTGGCGAGCGTCCGGCTCTGCCCTGGGCAACGAAGCGGCGCATTCGGTGCCGCGAGGCGAGATTCCCACCCTCGCTACCAGAGAGCATCTCCTTCGGGAGGCGCCTTTTCTTGTCATGTGAGATTAACTCTAGGATTAGTCCAAAACAAACAAAAATGCCCGAGACCGACTCGGACACTTTTGTTGGTTGCGGGGCCAGGATTCGAACCCGGGGTCTCGAGGTTATGGGCCTCGCGAGATGCCACTTCTCCACCCCGCTACAAACAGTGAAATCTAATCACCGGTTAGCAGTATAGATCAAGCTTAAATTATCGTCAAGAACAGCTAACCTGACGCGACACTACATCAAATCGTCGGTTGTTTTAAGAGAAAATCCAAAAATGACAAAACTCCAGTTGTTATAAGTGTCACCACTAAAGCTGCCAAGCACATTCCTAAAAAGACGTACAAGCAGGCCCGACGCCAAGGCACACCAAACAAGAAAGCCGCTACTGATCCGGTTAACACTCCGGTCATAGGGAGTGGCACAGCCACGAAGACCGTCAAAGCCAACAGACCAAATTTTTCGTATTGTCCGTTTCCTAAAACACGTCGAGAACGATGTAATACAACATTGGTAAGACGACTCAAAAAACTACGATGCGAATCCATGAGTTTAATCCACCAACCACCAACCAAATAAACAACAATAAACAACAAGATGTTTCCAAGTAGAGACAAGGCAACTGCTACTGGTATAGACATGCCCAATACGCCAATAGCAAAAGGAATTGAACCACGGAGTTCAATAATTGGTGTCGCAGCTATACCAACAACTAGTAAATAGTCTGTAAATCCAGACATAAAAATCAACTACCTACGGACCAACCAAAAGCATCAAAAGCCCAAAAAATTAAAGCACCAACATCATCAAATCGAATCTGCTTGGTTGGTGCACCTAAAACAACAGTCACAATACGATTTCCATCCTGATCTTCTGCTGCGGCTCCAAAACAATAACCAGCTTCTTCTAAATAACCAGTCTTACCACCTAGAAAAGATAATGGTGGTCTAGACACCCAGCCGCCAAGCAACTCATCAGTACTCTGTAACCGATGACGGAATCCACTCACTGCATCAAAAGAATATTCCCCCATCACCACAATACTATGTATAAAGTCATTTTGAAGACTACGTCTAACTAACAACGCCACATCTCTCGCACTAGATACATTCTCTGGATTCAAACCAGTTGGTTCGACGAATCTAGTTTCGGTCATTCCTAAGTCTGAAGCCAACGAATTCATCCGAGCAACAAATTCTTCTTCTGACAATCCGGTCGAACGTGACAGGGTTACTGTGGCACCGTTGGCCGAAGCGATCAGTGAAGCGTGTAACAAATCGCTAACCCGAATCACCTCCCCTGGTGCAACGTACTGGATACCACCTGAACGCATATCTTGAGGCAATACCTCGATCGAACTATCTAACGAAACACCAGTGTCCATGACCACTAATGCAGTCATTAATTTGGTGATCGAAGCAATCGGATAAGCTGTATCGGCATTCTTCTTCATTAACGTCTGACCTGTCCTCCAATCCATAATGTAGGCGGCACGAGAAGAGGTTTCTACTCCGATACGCGCAGAATCCTTTTTGACCGGTACTCGCACAACACTAGCAATCTGGCGCTCAACGTTGGCTGCTATCGGCAAAAATGAGCGAGACTGCAAACTCAAATCTACCGGCATCATCGCTGGATGAGCTTGAGCTGTAGCGACATAAATTGTCAGAGCTAGAAGAAATGTGAACATAAAAATTATTCTTCGCCTTCTTTTTTCGGGTCAACATCATCACTACCAGTCGACAATTCAACATTAGCAGCTGGACCAGCGTTCTCCATGGCCTTGGTTACATTCTCATCGGAATGCAATAACTCATAGTCTGGCAATTCCTCAACCGAGGAAACTCCCAAAAAACGAAGAAAATCCATAGTTACCTGAAACTGAGTCAGAGGATGCGAAACTTCACCTAATGACTCAACCAATCCGCGCATCATCAAATTACGTAAAATAAGAGAACAATTAACCCCTCTAATCTGCTCAATTTCTGCTTTAGTTAGAGGTCCTCGATAAGCGACAATAGTCAAAGTCTCGAGAGATGGTCTGGTCATCTCACCTGTAGTTTCATCCTTGAGGAAAGACCGTACTAGCTCGGCTGTTTCCTGAGAAGTCGACATCTGTACACTGTCACCATGCCGCAACAACCTCAAACCAGACTTACCATTCGAATAAACCTCTGATAGCTCGTCGATTGCCTCTGCTGTTTCGGTCTTTTTTGCACCACAAATCTCGGCCAATTTAGCTAAGGTCAAGGGTCGATTAACAACAAAGAGAATACTTTCTACTTTCGCTCTCAACATATAAAAAGAAGTTCAAGATTACTTTCTAGATTGCGCACCCACAACTGCGTCCAATCGAGTAATACTAATATCATCAAATCGTTCGGACTGTGCCACAGAAACGGTACGCTGCTTAACCAACTCGAGCAAGGCTAAAAAACTAACAATCACTTCTAACCGAGAGGTTGAAGTCTGTATTAGCGATCTAAAACTGGTTCGTTTCGTACGAGCAATGAACTCCTTAATCTGTCTAATCTTATCGTGAATGGAAACAATGCGCTCAAGTGTTTGTTTTTGAACCTTCACAATCGGCTCGAGCCGTTTAGATACGGCAGCGAACAGCTCACGCATCTGTTCTAGTTTGAGTTTTTTTGGTGGAGAAAAACCAATTTCAGTTTGTGGCAATTTATCATGCACATACATAAATCGACGTTTCCCCACTAGTCTCTCGATAATCTTCGAAGCATCCAGATAAGCTTTATAGATACGCAACTGCTCCTCTAAATTGAATTCACTATCATCATCCGTCGATTGCAAATAAGGTAACAATAGCTTCGATTTGATTAATAACAACCTAGAAGCCACAACCAAAAAATCGGCTAATTCCTCAGGTGGTAACTCTGGATTTTCTTCTATTAGCCTTAAATAATCGTCTGTAACCTGTGCCAGCGAAATTTCCGAAATATCCAACTTCTCTGCTTCGATAAGCTGAAGCAAGAGATCTAACGGACCCTCGTACTGATCAAGTCTGACGGTGTAAGGCATAACCAAAGCTAACGATTACTTTCTACGAACGGATTTACTACCAACTATCTTCTTCTTAGTCGGCTTCTTTACCACCTTTTTGATCGACTTTTTTACTATTTTCTTAACTGGCTTCTTTACCACCTTCTTGAGTGACTTACTCTTCAACAATTTAGCTTTAACTTTGGTCTTAACAGACTTCTTGACCGACGATTCTTTACGAACCTTCAATTTATTCTTTCGACCCACAATCGCCACCAGTGCCTGTTCTAAATCAATCAAATCCTTAGCCTTTAGTCTCAATGATTCAGTAAATGACTCAGCGCCAACTAAAGCCTGTTTAGTCTTAAGCAAACCACTATCAACTAAAACACCGAACTTACGCAGAGAACCAAACGGCGACACTGCACCAGGTTCTAATCCCAACTTCTTAAAGACTTTCTCTGGGGCAATTTCAACCTTAGTAGCTTTTAATACTCGCTTAACTTTTTGCAAATCAACATTATAAGAGGCTGGCAATACCACTACAAAGTAAGCCCCCTTTTTCTTGAGCATGGGCAATTCAACTCTTAACAGTAAGGTTTTGGCAATCTCATCGAGCTTGGCTCCAGCGGTCTGAGCTAAGTCGTAGGCGGTATAAACTTTACGATGAGGAATGACGTCAAAGTTGATACCACTCTTCTTCAAATAGTTGATTATCTGTTTAGAAGCTGGCTTAGCTTTGGGTTTAGATTTAGGTTTAGGCATATCTTTTTTCTAAGAGTCCATAGAAATGGACTGAGCCGACATTCAAACGTCGGTACTAATATGAACATCCTTGAGTTGACTCAGGGGGAGAGTGGATGGTGCACCCATCATCGGATCACGTGCATCACCAGTTTTGGGAAAAGGAATAATTTCTCGAATGTTGGGTTCGTTGGCCAACAACATGACCAGACGGTCTATCCCTGGAGCCATACCACCATGTGGCGGAGCTCCATACTCGAATGCCTCTAACAAGTGACCAAAACGAACTTTAATTGTCTCCTCATCCAATCCCAACAACTCAAAGACTTTCTGTTGAAGACCTGGTTTATGAATTCTAATTGACCCAGACGACAATTCGTATCCGTTAAGCACTAGATCATAAGTCCAACCTCGAACCTTAAGCGGTTCAGTATCGAGCAAATGAAGATCTTCTGGGTTTGGCATGCAGAACGGATGATGGGCTGCCTGAATAGAACCATCGTCATTTTTCTCAAAAAGCGGAAAATCAACTATCCAACAAAAAGATAGCTCGTTAGGATCATTCTTATCCTGACGTAAATCTGGTTTATCGGTACCGTACTTCTCCAAAGACTCAAAGTAAGGAATACGGGGGAAGGGAGTGACAGCAATCCGCTTGTCCGGACAAACTTTCTTAATCAGTTCAATCATCATTCGTTCGTTCAACTCCAGCACATCTTCCTGTTCAACAAAGGACATTTCTAGATCTAATTGTGTAAATTCCGGCTGTCGATCACCACGCTGGTCCTCATCGCGGAAACAACGTGCTAATTGAAAGTATCTTTCTACACCAGCCACCATCAACAATTGTTTGAATTGTTGTGGCGACTGAGGTAGGACGTAAAAATTTCCGGAATGAATTCGCGACGGAACAACAAATTCGCGTGCTCCCTCAGGTGTACCCTTAGTGAGCATTGGTGTCTCGATCTCAATGAATCCTTCATTTCGTAACCAATCACGAAAGAAACCAACAACCCGATCACGCAGTCTGATATTCTGTGCCATTCTCTCAGAACGCAAGTCTAAATAGCGATACTTTAAACGCAACTCCTCATTTACTGGCGTGGTATCCTTGTCGATCTCAAAGGGTGGAGTCTTGGCCTCATTCAATATCTCCAGACTCTCGGCCAACATCTCGACCGAACCAGTAATTAGGTTTGGATTACGCATCTTCTCTGGTCGCTCATTGACCGTACCTCTAATTCGCACACAAAACTCTGGCCGTAAATTCATGGCCTGGGCTAGCAATTCCTGATTACTGGGAATAAAAACTACTTGCAGTAACCCAGTACTATCACGTAAATCGATAAAGACTATCTTCCCCATGTCCCGCCGAGCATGAACCCAGCCGGCCACCTCGACACTCTCCCCTACTGACTTCGAAATTTCTCCAATATATTTCTTCATATGATTGTATTGAACCCTAACTACTTGAAACTTTCCTTAGTTTACTTTTTGAAGACTATGCCAACATAGTCAACTCCATGAAAATCCTGATCTGGATAGCGACCCGATCGTCGATCCACTGAAAAAGTAGAACCATCCCTAACTGATACCAATTGCAATTCATTATCTCGATCCACTACCAGGGATAAACCATCCGGTGTCCAATCGAGCATTGTTCCTGAGATCAATCGTTGCTCATGCCCACCTAAATCTAATCCACTAACCCAGATATCGGACTGTGCACCCACAGCTGTATAAGCGACTCTAGAACCGTCCGGTGAAATCTTGGGTCGGCTAAAGATTCGATAATCCTCATTCTCACCTGCTAACTCGACCACTTCTCCGGAATTCAGATCCAGTAGGACCACCGAAGAAAAACCAATTGTGTTTTCGAGACCATTATCATTAACAGTCGAGATTATCCCTACTAATTTACCAGACGCTGGATGCAAATCTATTTGATCGAAGTTCATTCTTCTAACAGACTCAATCTCGGTCAGACTATTAGCATCGAGATCCAGCAGATAAACACTGAGTGGTTGTCCGCCTATCTCAGGTACTGATACCAAATAAACTAAATTTTCATTCCAGACGATTGGTTTGACCGGCTCCGGCACCGGAAAGGATTTTAATGGACCTGAGGCCGCTCCCAGTACAACCTGTCTGCGGCCATTATCGTAATAAACTGTTAGATCATGGTTAGTAGATGGTAGTCCTCCATACTTTAGATCCAATCCCCCCCAATCAAAATTCGGACGAAATTCATTACCCGAAGCATCAATCCAATCCACATCATTAACATCGTTGTGTCGATCTAGGAGTAGAGTATCGTTCGACACTCGACCCATCCATGGCTCACCATTCATATTCAACTTGCCATCCTGGATCATGCGAACCACACTTTCACCTCGCAAAGCCGAACCGTCTAGCGGATAGCGGAAGAACTCGTACGAAACCGTGTCATCACTAGCACTGATACTATCGCCACGCGAAATGACTTTATAGCATCTGTAGACCAAAAAACTATGACCAGTAATCGACACTGAATTACTTGGAGTCGCACCAACTTGGGTTGGATTAATAATGTGAGCGATGCGCCAACCTAAAATCAAAGTCAATACAGTCAATGACACAGTCAAAATCACTCCAGCTTTAATATAGGTCTGCTTGACTAATGGACCGGATGACTTTCTTCTCAACATAGGCGAATCACCATGTGAACGACTGTAGTTACAGCAACACTGTATCGAAAAATCGTACTAAGGCTGAATTCGATTCATTAAACGTGGAAACGGAATTGTCTCGCGTACATGTTCCAAACCGCAGATCCAGGCCACAGTCCGTTCCAACCCAATACCAAAACCAGCGTGCGGTACTGAACCGTAACGACGTAGATCCATATACCAGTTAAACGCCTCGCTTGGTAACCCATGTTCGGCGATACGCTTCTCCAGCAAAGACTGATCGTAGATACGTTGCGAACCACCGATTATCTCACCATAACCTTCTGGAGCCAGTAAATCATCACACAAGGCTCGATCAGGACGTTCCGGATCAGCTTCCATGTAAAAAGCCTTGATTGCCGAAGGATAATGGTGAACAAAAACTGGTCGATCGAATTCTTTGGTTAGAATTGTCTCATCGTCACCACCAAAATCATCACCGGATTTAATGTCTGAACCAGCCTTCTGAAGACGCTCAACTGCTTCGTCATAATCGATGCGTGGAAAGTTGCTTTCAGCAGTTCGTTCGATAGTCGCAATATCACGACCTAACTCTTTAAGTTCATAACTCCGCTCCTCTAGTACACGTCCGGCAATGAAAGAGACAAGTTGTTCTTGCAGATCCATGTTTCCCTGCCAATTCATGAACGATGCCTCGGCCTCGAGCATCCAAAACTCAGTTAGGTGACGACGAGTCTTGGACTTCTCAGAACGAAAAGTTGGACCAAAACAATAAGTTTTTCCGAGAGCGGCCGAGGTGGCTTCCTGATAAAGTTGTCCAGACTGTGAAAGATAGGCCTTATCATCAAAGTACTTCACTTCGAACAAATCAGTGGTCCCCTCACAGGCATTTGGAGTAAAAATTGGCGAATCGGTCAGTATGAAACCTTCTCGTCTCATAAAATCGCGCATGGCAAATTCAATCGAATCACGAACTCGTAGTATCGATGATTGTCGTTCAGAACGAATCCAAAGATGGCGATAATTGAGCAAAAAATCTGGACCATGCTCCTTCTTGCCGATCGGATATTCGGCTGCAATTTGTATTGGTTCAACTTCCTCAACCGACAACTCAAAACCACTAGGCGCACGTTCATCTGTTCGAACGATTCCACGAATAACAACTGATGACTCAATAGTAAGTTGTTGGATGGATTCCCAGGTTTCATCACTCAACTGATCACGAACTGCCACACCCTGAATTCTGCCGGTTCCGTCGCGCAATTGAAGAAAGGCGATTTTACCCGAAGATCGTAAATTATGACACCAACCTCTAATCTCTACTTTTTGGCTCTCCTTAGCGGAAATTTTTGATATCGAAGTTACCATACTTTCGTTCTGAGTTACCGTTCAATTGTGCCGAAATAAGCTAAAAAAAGCAAAAATAACGCTCGTCTAAATCTGCGGGACAAAAAAAGACTCATTAATGAGTCAGCCCGAAACACGAAAAAAAATAATTTAAAACAAATCCCTAAAATCTAACCGAGCTCATATACTGTAACGGATCAAAACGCGCTTCAAGATTAGAGGTAATCAAAACATCAATGATAAAAGCGACCTGGTCTCTGACTTGATCAGTTAGACGTAATAATCCGACTTGAGAAAGTCGTTCACGTCGCAAAAAACGCAAAACCTTTACTGTATCACCCATAATTCCAGGAGTTGGACCAGACCGACATTTTCGACACTCTATCCCTCCACGTAATACATTTAGCGCGTTACCATCAAATCCAATAGGTTGCCGACAGCCCACACAGACATCGATCTCTAAACCGAAACCTAATACATCAAATAATTTAATCATGGCAGCGTTAAAAATTGGACGCTGATCATAGGTGTCACCCTCGTTGTCCATAACCGTCATAAACTCCAACAATAACTCAAAGATTCGAGGCTCAGACAATTCCCAACGGGTCATGGAATCAACTGCTAGTAGCAGCGATTGAGCAATAGCAGTTCGTTCCAAAGAAGCGGACACCTGACGAAACGACAAGTTCAAGTTAGCTCCGGCCAATCGATCCATTTGACGACCTTTGGCCACCATTAGATCAACTACGCCAAAAGCACCCATATGAGGTGACATTTTACTACCTATCTTGCGTGTTCCTTTGGCTAGAAGTGAAATTTTGCCATGTAATTCGGTAAAGACGACATATTGACGATCATCCCCTCTAAGACCACGCGCCTTCAAAACTATGCCCATGTCACGATAGGTAGCCATTAGAATTCTGTTGTCTTAGGCTGATCCGAGATTCGGTCTACAGCTGAGATCAACCTCTCGATATGAGATTCTAAGATTAGCGCAGCAGCTACAGCATCACGATCAAACTTTTTGCCGCTACTAACGCCATACTCGCGATGCATACGCTCAGCGAGAACCGAGGTGAAACGTTCATCCTCGGTGCTAACTGGAACCCCAGCTACTGCTGATAATCGACGAACAAAATCCATCACTTGTTCCAGTGTATCTCCACCTTCATGCCCCCGCAGACTGGTAGGTAAACCAACGACTACACCTTCAACAGCTTCAATCTGAATCTCTGCCGTCACCGCTCTAACGATCGATGCCATATCCTCGGTCGCAATAGTCTTTAATGGTTCGACAAAAAAAGGCGACGTGTCGCCGATAGCTAGTCCGGTTCGTTTCGAGCCAAAATCAACTCCCATCAAACGCATAGGCAATGCTAATCAAAGCCCAACGTCGGGCAGTGGAGTAAGTACTTCCGTGCCATTCTCGGTGATTGCCAAAGTCACCTCAAAATGAGCTGATGGTTGACCATCTGCAGTCACTATCGTCCATTCGTCCGGCATTAGTTGAACCTCATCACTGCCGGCGTTAACCATAGGTTCGATAGCTAAAACCATACCAGTCTGGATTCTAACCGGACGTAATGACGGATCGAAATAGTTCGGTATCCGAGGCTCTTCATGAACTTCATACCCGACTCCATGACCAACCAAATCCTTCACTGTACTAAAACCATTGCGTCGAACATGACGATCTACCCCCTTACCAATGTCGCTAATCCAATTACCAACTATGGCCTTTTCTAAACCGATTAACAGGGACTTGCGAGTAGTAATCACTAATTTACGCAGTTTGTCATCGATGCCGCCGACTGGAACAGTAACTGCCATATCAGTACACAGACCGCCATACCACATACCGATATCCAACTTCAATATATCGCCGGCATGTACCCGACGTCCCGGAATGGCTGGTGCATGAACCACCTCATGATTTATGCAAGTGCACATAGTCGAAGTAAAGGCACGTTCGTCACCATCACTCTGATAGCCCTTAAAAGATGGACGTCCACCGGCTTGACGTATCAATTTCTCTGCTAGTTCATCCAATTCTCGAGTATCAGCCTCAGGACCTATTTGGTTCACCACTTGCCCAAGGACCTGTGATAAAACAGCCCCCCCTTCACGTAAAACCTCAATTTCTTTCTTGTTCTTGAGTTTAATCATGCAATTAGTTTAAGGAAGAAAATAGTATAAAACAAGCCGGTCAAACACGGTTAAGGATTATAGATCCCCACGGGCAAGCCCGTGGTACTACTCCAGCACAAGCTTCGCTTGACCCATTCAACCACGCCCAAGGGCGTGGTCTTTTGGGTTAGTTGATAAAAACATCCAAAAATCAGCAAGTTTGATCACTATCACCATACCGAAACATCAACTAAAAACAGATGCTAATCCCTAAAATTCTCCATGATCGACTTAAAAACCTCGGTAATTGATTGTTCTCCATCAACCTCACGAAGCAATCCCCGTTCACGGTAATACTCAATAAGTGGCGTAGTCTCCCTATTGTAGATAGCTAACCGTCGACTAATTGCCTCGGGTTTATCATCAGACCTATGGACCAATTCCGAACCACAACGATCACACTTATCCGGATCGTGTTTGGATGGATGTAAATCGACGTGAAATTTAGTTTCACAATCTCGATTAGTGCAAACCCGCCGTCCTGAAAGTCGTCTCACGGCCTCCTCATCAGAAAGACGGATATAAACCACATCAGTCAACATCCGTCCGTTCTTGGATAACATTTCAGTTAGAGCCTCAGCTTGGTCCACATTACGTGGAAACCCATCCAAAATAAAACCATCCCGAGCGGCTGGCGCATCCATCCAATTGGTAACAACCTGACAAACTATGTCTTTAGGTACTAAATCACCCTGTTCCACATAACGAGCGATCTCATGACCAAGTTCCGTCCCTTCTTCTATTTTTGAACGAAAAAGTCGACCAGTGGAAACGGTAGGCAAAAAAAACTCCTTAGCTAACATCTCGGCCTGTGTTCCTTTTCCAGACCCCTGAACCCCGAGCATGACTATGTTTCTCATAAAGCACTAGATAATAAGGAAAAAAGTTAAATAACCAATTACTGAACCAAGAGCCAAAGGCGGTAGAATCGACGTTAGACGAGGCCATGAAGTAGTTATATGCGTCAGAACCAAGAAGAGCGTCGCTCCCAACATCACTGATCCAGCTGCGGCTAACCCATAATGCCACATAACTGAGGCAGCGAACATTGTTGGTAACAACAATTCACCGATTCCCCGAAAACCAAAATCATTAACATTGCGATTGGCCTTCCTCACTCTAACCAAAAAATTAGACCAATAAAAAGGAAAAAAAAAGTAAATAAATGATCGACGGGGCGGTAATTGATGTGAAAATAGGACCGACCTACCGGAAAGATAAATTATCATCACATCATAGATAGCAACCAAACCCAAGACTAGTAATAACACCCAGGACTGAAAGGCCGGTCCAATCGCAGCACAAATTCCAGCCAAACCTAAACAAAGTACTAAATCGTAAAGCATAACCCAGGGATTGGAGTAGTAAACGACCACCGCCAGACAAAAAACGACTGTGCCTATAGCCGGACCAAAAAGTACATTAACCCCGAAGGTTAGACCAAAAATAATTGCTAGAAACATAACTGTTCCTAGTAGTTTAGTACTCCGTACGGAATTCATGGTTAGAAATACCAAAGCCATGACTCCAACCAAGGTCGTCAGAATCTTCCAGTTAGAGTATTGAGACGACACCGACGTTCCAATGAGCGACACCCCGGACTTAGAAGCTGTCACCATCACACCGGCCGCACACATCATGACTAGCAAACAAATCAAAGATTGCCAGAAAATAATTCCTTTAGAAGGACCATTAGTCGGAGCAATAATACTATCTTCGTTCAGATCATTCTCTGGCATATCGAATATAATTCAAATTGTCTTGCAATAGACGCCGGCTGAACACAAAAACCCTATCAAGGGTACGAGCGAAAGACAACGACAAACAAAGATGCTACCTGATTAGGCAGCATCTAAACTTCTATCAAAAAATACTTTTAGACAACTTGATAGCCCTAATCTATAACGACTCGTACTCTCGCATGGTTAGCTGCGAATTGATCTGATTGACGATCTCAATCACTACAGACACAACGATTAGTAGACTTGTTCCACCGATAGCCATGGCCTGAGTACCGAGCGATTGCTGCATAACAATCGGTAGAATGGCAATGGCCGCCAAAAAGAAGGCACCAGCCGGCATAATCCGATTGATGGTGCGTTGGATAAATTCGGCCGTCGGGCGTCCTGGACGAATTCCTGGAACATAACCACCTTGCTTTTGTAGATTCTCTGCAACCCGGTCAGGATGAAAAATTACCGCCGTGTAGAAATAAGTAAATCCAAACACGAAGACAAAATAGAGAATGCCGTAGATCAACTGATTTTGAAACAGTTCAATGGTCTTCTGTGCAACCAACGCCAACCATTGAGTCTTAGCGTGCACAAAAAACTGACCGATCATTGGAGGCAATAAAATAATCGATATGGCGAAAATGATCGGGATAACTCCAGCCATGTTGACTCGAAGCGGCAAAAAAGTCTCGGCACCGCCATAAGACCGATTGCCTCGCATCCTCTTAGCATAGACAACTGGAATGTTCCTCTGACCCTCAGAAATCAAAACGACTCCGGCGATGGTGGCCAAAGCAATGGCAACATAAGCCACCCAAACTACGACTTGAGATGAATCATAAGTAACTAACGCCTGCTGAAGAGTGGTCGGCATACCAGAAATAATGCCAGCAAAAATCATGATAGATATACCATTGCCGATCTTTCGCTCCGAAATCAGCTCACCGATCCACATCAAAAACACAGTGCCAGTGGTCATGGTAATAGCCATCATGGCCATTTGGAACAATGTTACACTCGGGGCGATGATACCATTACCGGTCTGACGTAGAAGTGAAATCATGGCATAGCCCTGCAACAATGCTAGTGGCACTGTCAGCAAGCGAGTGTACTGATTAATCTTCTCCTGTCCAGACTGACCTTCCTTCTGCATCTCTTCAAGACGCGGAACGATCATTGCTAACAATTGAAAAATAATCGAGGCAGTGATGTAGGGTCCAACTCCCAAGGCTACAATGGAGAACGACTCCATAGTTCCTCCAGAAAAGACATTAAACATGCCGAGAACCTGATTCTGATCGAAAAAGTCCTTTAGAGCGACCGTATCCACTCCGGGTATCGGGATATGGGCCGCGACCCTAAAAATGACCAACATCAGGAGGACAAAAAGGACGCTGTAACGCAGGTCCGTCGTCTTCCATATTTGCCGCAGAATCTTCAGCATACAGTGGTTACAAATTGATTTACCATTATCCCTGACTGAGACCCGTTTTACGGACTGAAATCAGTGATAGCCAATATGATAGCACGTAGTCGTATTCGCAGTGAACGAAAAAATCAAGAGTTATTTGATCTTTCCGCCAGCCTCTTCGATAGCCTTTCGAACACTGGCCGTTAACAAACAGCCAGAGACATGTATTTTCTTTTTAATCTCTCCACCACCAACGATTTTAACTCCGTTACGATGACTAGAAACCAATCCCTTCTTCGCTACGGAAGCTGGAGTTACACTCTCGCCAACCGCAAAAGCCTTAGCCAAATCACCTAACTTAACACGAGCAGGCTTCGCCTTCAGACTCTTAAAGCCACGTAATTTTGGAGTGGCCAACATAATCTGACGAAAACCGCGCAACTTGCGACGGTTGCGTCCACCGGTCCGAGCAGCCTGTCCTTTGGTGCCGCGTCCAGCGGTCGTACCCTTTCCAGAGGCGTTACCACGACCGACCCGCTTAGACTTGGTCCGCGAACCGACAGCAGACTTTAAATTGTGCATCTCGAGTGCCATATATTCCTTTCTTTACTCAGCCTCTTCAACCTGACTCTCGACGGTCGGGACGACGCCTTGCTCCAGCTTAGACTTTTTTGCCGAATTTGGACGCTCCTTAATGGTCTTAATACTGCTTAGAGCAGCCATGGTTGCCTTGGCGTTGTTGATCTTGTTGTTCGAACCGAGAATCTTAGCTACTACATTCGGTACCCCGGCCAACTCTAATACCACACGAACCGCACCACCAGCTTTGACACCAGTACCTTCTGGAGCTGGTTTGATAATCACCTGAGCGGCTGCGAACTTACGACGAATCTCGTACGGTATTGTCTCATTAACAAAAGGCACTGTAATCATCACCTTCTTGGCTTTATTGGTGGCCTTGCTAACAGCCTGCTGTACATCCAAACCCTTAGCCACACCATAACCAACGCGCCCCTTGCGATCCCCTAGCACAACACAAGCTCGAAAACGCATGCGCTTACCACCCTTAGTGACACGGGTTACCCGAGCCAATTCCAAGATGCGAGAATCAAACTCTCCTTTTTCTTCTGACCGACGATTGCGTGGCGGACGACCTCCACTAGGTCTACCCCCACGTCCAGCTGGGCTACCCGGCCTCTGCTGGCCTTCGCTCGGTGCGTTGTTCTGCTGCTTATTATCCATAATGTCCAACGTTAAAACGAAAGGCCGTTATCTCGAGCACCTTGAGCCAGAGCGGCGACCCTGCCAGCGAAAGAAAATCCGCCACGATCGAACACCACCGACTTAATTCCGGCCTTGACTGCCCTCTCCGCTAGAAGCTTACCGATCGCGTAAGCTGCCGCTGTCTTACCTTTGCGCCCCCCTTCGTCCTCAACAATCTTGAGGTCAATGCCGTGCTCATCCGCAGATATCAAAGTACGGCCAGATACATCGTCGATCAACTGGGCATAAATATGTTTGAGACTCCTAAAGACCGCCAATCGTGGGCGTTCGGCCGTGCCAGAAACCTTGGCTCGGATGCGACGGTGGCGGCTAATACGGGCCTGCCTCTTCTTTGCTACTTTAATGTCTGCCATATGTCTCTTTAGCTCCTTAGCTAAGATTTCGAGGTCTTACCGGCCTTGCGCTGGATCGTCTCCTCGAGATACTTGATACCCTTACCTTTATATGGCTCGGGCTTCCTAACACGACGTATCTGCGCAGCGGTTTCCCCAACGAACTGCTTATCAATACCGGATACAGTAATCAAGTTTTTCTCTACCGTTATGTTGATACCATCAGGTATAGGAAAATTGACCTCATGGGAAAAGCCCATATCCAGCTTCAGTATCTTGCCCTGAAGTGCAACCTTATAGCCAATACCATTCACCTCCAACTTTCTCTCGAAACCTGTAGTCACGCCGGTAATCATATTACCGATAAGACGAACAAACAGACCCCAGAGCGCTCGATCACTCACGTTAGTCTCGTCTTCGACTTTGACGGTAATCAAACCATCAACCAAAGACACCTCCACGTGTGGGTGAATATCTAAATCAAGCGTACCTTTTGGACCCTTGACGATCACCTTCCGGTCGTCGATTTTTACCTCTACACCGGACGGGATCGAGATTGGTTTTTTTCCGATTCTGGACATAAACTTTTCGTCACTACTGCTCCGTTCCTTAGAAGATCTCGCACAACACCTCACCACCGAGCTTTCGCTTTCTAGCTTCTCGATTGGTCATGATGCCTTGTGAGGTAGATACGATGGCGATGCCGTGGTTCGACCTAACCTGCGGCAAAAATCTGTACCCGGAGTAGGACCTGCGTCCTGGCCGAGAAACCCGTCTGATACTAGTAATGGCCGAACCATCCTGATCATACCGAAGAGAAAGACGAATTTCACCAAATCCAGCGTCCACTTTTTCGATACTAGAAACGTACCCCTCTGTTGCGAGGATCTTGGCGATTGCGTATTTCATGTTCGAGTACGGAACGCGCACCTCGGTCTTTTTGACCTTGTAAGCGTTACGTATTCTCGTGAGCATGTCTGAGATTGGATCTGTAATCATAGTCTTGCGTCCAATTCTTACCAAGATGCCTTCCTAATGCCTGGAATTTCACCATTCCTGGCCATCTCGCGAAAGCAGATTCGACAGAGCTTGAAGTCCCTCATGTAGCCATGTTTACGGCCGCACTTCCAGCAGCGTCTAACTAGCCGAGATGAGAACTTGGGCTCCTTGTTTGACTTTACGATTTGCGCTGTTGTAGCCATAGCTCGCTGCTATTTTTGCGTCGACCGGAATGGGAAACCGACCGTCTTAAATAAGGCCAATCCCCTTTCTCGAGTTCCAGCATTAGTGACCACGGTAATCTCGAGGCCATGTGTTGTTTCGCTGTCCTCCGGATTAATCTCCGGAAAAGCGATGAACTCACGAAATCCAATCGACATACTGCCATGTGCGTCGACCGACTTAGGTGGCAATCCACGAAAGTCTCGCATTCGGGGCATGGTTAGATTGATCAACTTGTCGATGAAGTCGTACATCCGTCGGCCGCGCATAGTAACAGCCATTCCAACCGTATTACCCTCACGAATCTTGAAACCAGCGATTGACTTACGGGCCAATGTCTTGACCGGCTTCTGACCACTGATCTTAATGAGAGTCTTCTCGACAGCATCAACAAACTTGGAGTCCTTGATTCCGTGCTTGAGACCAACATTTATGGTCACCTTCACGAACTTGGGCACCGCATTGATGTTGGTCTCGCCCAGTTCCTTCTTTAGTGCGGGCACGACCTCCTTCTCGTATTTTTCTTGCATTCGTGTTTTCTGCATAGGCTCACTCAATTGCTTCCTTGCATTTCTTGCAGATCCGGACCTTCTTAATGCCCTTACCCTCACTCTCGAGAGTCTGCATGCCGATCCGGGTCGGTTGAGCACACTTCGGGCAGACCAACTGCACGTTGGTGACGTTGAGTGGAGCACTATAAGAAATCTTCTGCCCCTTCTCGCCCTGTTTACGAACCTTCATGTGCTTAGTCATGGTATTGGCCCCTTCGACCACCACCTTACCTAGGGCTGGAAACGCCTGCATGACCTTACCAGTCTTGCCCCGATCCTTGCCCGCCGTGACCTTTACATTGTCCCCTTTCTTTATTCTCATATCTTGCGGCGAGTTAGACGACCTCTGGAGCCAAGGAAATAATCTTAGTAAATCCCTTGGCACGCAATTCGCGGGCGATCGGTCCAAAGATGCGAGTACCCTTCGGCTCTTTGTTCTTACGGTCGATGATAACTGCGGCATTCTCGTCGAATCTGACATAAGATCCGTCGGTTCGCCGTGTCTCCTTCTTAGTACGAACTATAACCGCATGAACAACCTGACTCTTCTTCACTCCACTATGAGGTACGGCCACCTTAATAACCACAGTGACGACGTCACCTAAACCCGCATAATGCTTTTGATATCCACCCAGAACACGAATCACCTGGAGCTTTTTTGCACCAGAGTTATCGGCGACTGCTAGCATTGAACGATGTTGCACCATATAACTATGCGCTTACCTTACCGATGATTCTCCACTTCTTATCCTTGGACATCGGCCTGGTTTCCTCAAAACGGACGGTTTCGCCGACCTTACACTCACCTTTCTCATCGTGCACCTTGAACCGATTCGACCGAATAGACCGTTTGCCATACTTAGGATGAACCTTCACTTGGTCAACCCGCACAACTACAGTCTTCTCCATACGGTCCGACACGACCACTCCTTGGAAAATCCTCTTTTGCGTTTTCTTATTATTCTCTTCCATATCATTTCGGCTTACGCACCGACGCATTAGCGAACGGCCGTTTCACCATTACCGGACAGGGTCCGCTCGTGTCTAACATATAGAATGCGAGCGATGTCCTTACGGATCGTACGCAATTCCCGGACCCGAGTGAGCCTCCGACCGACAGCGGCAAACCTATGGTCCTGCAACTGACTTTGTAGTTCAGCTAGCAGGCGACCTAGTTCGGCGTCGGACTTTTCTTTCAGTTCTTTCATCTTCATAAGCCGTACTGTTATTTGACGATGAACTTGGTGCGCATGGGCAGCTTGTAACCAGCCAAACGCATGGCTTCTCGAGCCATCTCTTCGGAAATACCGTCCATCTCGAACATGACGGTCCCCGGACGGATGACGGCAACATAATGATCAACCGCACCCTTTCCGCTACCCATCGTGTTCTCGTTACCATGGAAAGTAATTGGCTTATCGGGGAAAATGCGAATCCAAATCTTTCCACCACGCTTAATGTAGCGAGTCATAGCTCGACGAGCAGCCTCAATCTGTCTCGAGGTAACCCAAGCACCGTCCATGGCCTTAAGGCCATAGCCACCGAAACTAACATCAAGCTTGGTCGTAGCTTTTCGCTTATTGCGTCCGCGACCTTTATGCATTTTCCTAAATTTGACCTTGGATGGCAGCAACATATGGTCTCAATTTCAGACTTTTCCTGTTCTCGACACAACTTCGCCGAGCTTTTCTTGTCCAGAAACTTCACCGTTTTTGATGAAGACCTCACCACGGTAAATCCAAACCTTGATACCGATCGCACCAAAAATGGTCCGAGCGGTTCCCTGGGCAAAATCAATGTCAGCTCTGAGATTATGTAACGGGATACTACCCCAGGCAAGCTTCTCTTCACGAGCAATTTCTGCACCGTTTAGACGTCCTTTAATCATCATCTTGACGCCTTTAGCTCCGGCTTTCTGCACTCGATCCAAATTCAGCTTCATTACATGACGGAAGCGAACACGTCGCTCAATATCGGCAATCATCGACTGCAATACGATATTGGCCGATAGTGATGGCTTGGTTACCTCGATAATATTGAGGTTTAAGTTTCGCTTTTGATCATCGGATTTCCCTCGACTGACAATCTTCTTCAAATCAAGCTTCAAAGACTCGACACCAGTTCCACCACGACCAATAACAAAACCTGGCTTGGCGGTATGAACAGTGACTGTCACTGCTCGTGGAGTACGCTCAATTTCGACCCGATCAACCGATGCTTCTTTTAACTTCTTTTCGAGATAAGATCGAATCTGAAAATCTTCACGAAGCAAATCTGGCATAGTCCGTCTGGTGCCGAACCACTTCGACCCCCAAGAGTAGATTACGCCGATTCGGAAAATTTTTGGATGAATTTTCTGACCCATATTATGCTTCGCTTTCGCCCTTCTTAGTTTCCGTCACGTCTTCGGTGGGTTCCGTCGACCTGGCCGACTCAGTCGGCACTTCTTTTGTGGCCTTGTTTTCGTTCTTTTTGCTGTCCTTCTTAACCACCGCTTTAGTAACGGCCTGAGGCAATCCCTCAGCCAATCTATCACCCAGAATAACTGTAATGTGAGAGGAACGCTTACGAAGTGGAGTAGCACGACCGAAGGCTCGTGGCATCCAACGATGTAATACCGGTCCACCATCAACAGTGATCGACTTAATGAACAAACTTTCACCCTCCATCTTAAAGTTATGTTCGGCGTTGGCCTTGGCTGACATGACTACTTTAAGTACCGGACGAGCGGCAGCCTTCCGAATAAACTTCAATTGCGCCTCAGCCGATGACACATCCAAACCGCGAACCAAATCCGCGACCAAACGCACCTTCTTTGGCGAAATCCTGATAAACCTGGCTTTTGCTATTACCTCCATATGCCTTACTTCTTGGTTGTGGAGGCTGCCTTGTTAGCAGTTCTCTCCGCTTCTTGTCGCTTCTGTTCGAGTTCCTTTTGCATCTTACCGCCATGACGGACGAACTTCCGTGTCGAAGCAAACTCACCTAATTTATGGCCGACCATGTTCTCCACAATTTTAACTGGTACATGCTCTTTACCATTGTGTACGCCAATAGTGTGACCCACCATAACCGGCGTGACATGTGACCAACGCGACCAGGTTTTTACTACCTTGCCGGGTTCGATCTTTGAGAGCCTGAGAACAAGCTTCTCATCTACGATTGGTCCTTTCTTTAAACTGCGTGGCATAAATTTGTCCGCTTACTTCTTCCGCTTCTTGTTGCGTCGCTGGACAATGAGCTTGTCCGAAGCGAGCTTAGTCCGACGAGTCTTAACTCCCAAAGCTGGTTTACCCCATGGTGTCTTAGGGTGCTTGAGACCGATCGGATGACGGCCTTCACCACCGCCATGCGGATGATCAACTGGATTCATTGCCTTACCACGAACAGTTGGACGAATACCCAAATGTCGTGAACGACCAGCCTTGCCCCAACGGATCAACCGATAGTCTGGATTGCTCACCACTCCAACAGTAGCCATGGACAGACGAGAGATCAGACGAATCTCACCTGACGGCATTTTGAGCTGAGCATACTTACCTTCAAGCGCCATGTACCGAGCCGATAAACCAGCACCGCGCACCAACTGTCCACCATTTCCAGGAACCAACTCAATGCTATGAACTGTGATACCAACTGGAATCTGCTCGAGTGGCATACGATTGCCAGGCTTAATTTCCACTCGATTCATTGAGGAAACGATGACATCACCGACCTTCAATCCTTGAGTAGCAACTACATATCTCTTCTCACCATCACGGTAGTGCAATAAAGCTAAACGAGCACCACGGTTTGGATCATATTCAATAGCTGCAACCTTAGCCGGTACATCAAACTTGTCCTGCTTATAATCAACCACACGGACGTAGCGTCTGGCACCACCGCCACGATGACGAACAGTGATTCTTCCTTGAGCATTGCGACCGCCAACACTTTTCCGGAAAACCGTAAGCTTCTTCTCTGGCTCGGTTTTGGTTATGTCGGCGAAAGCATCGACACTAGAAATGCGTCGTCCACTCGTCGTCGGATTGTACTTCTTGATCGGCATAGATTTATGCGCTTTCCGCTAGGCTGATCGAATCGCCTGCCTTCAGAGTAACAATAGCTTTCTTTCGGTCCTTACGCCGACCCTCCTGACGACCACGGCGCACGGCCTTACCTTTAACATTGAGTATCCGAACTGAAACCGGATTAACTCCGTAAATCACCTTGATGGCTCGCGCCACCTCAACCTTGTTGGTATCACCATCAACAAAGAAGGCGTATTTACTATTCATCTTTAGTAATTCACCCTTCTCAGTCAGAACTGGACCACAAATGACACGATAAGCGAAACCATCCTCAGAACGAACCGGAGTTTTCTTGATCTCACCAGCCTGAACCTTATTCGCATCGATCTGAGTCGCAACGTCTTTGGACTTTTTATCGGTCGCCTGGTCAGGCTTCTGGCTGGAGTTTTTCTTCAAAATTCCCATATCAGTCAGCTTAAGCCTTAACAGCGGTAAACTTCTGCTCGATCTTGTCGGCAGCCTCTGGAGTCATGAGTAGATACTCACTATTCAGTACATCCATGAAACCTAAATCACCAACATTACGCAGAGTAACACCAGGAATATTTCCAGTACTGCGACGTAATACAGCATCAGACTTATCGGAAACGGCCAATAACTTCTTTACGGTACTGAGTGGCAGTTTACCGATCACAGTAGCAAATTCCTTGGTCTTACCATCTTTCACTCCAAAAGACTCTATCAGTATCAAGCGATCATTATTAACTAAATCAGATAAGGTCATCAGCATAGCCTGACGTTGTGTTTTGCGATTGACCTTCACTGAATAATCGCGCTCACTACGCGGACCAAAGGTTACACCGCCACCGACCCAGATCGGAGAACGAGACGAACCATGACGAGCTCGACCAGTCCCCTTCTGTTTCCACGGCTTCTTTCCACCACCAGATACATCACCCCTAGTCTTAGTATGAGCATACGAGCCGTGCGTGTTGGCCATCACACTAAGCATGACCTCGTGCACCACTTCAGGCTTCACATTGATGCCGAAAACATCATCGCGAAGATCCTTCTCCCCGACCGACTTACCTTCAGTATTGTAGATCTTTACTTTCGGCATATGCTTATCAGTTCCACGATTGACGCTTATCGAAACCACCAGAAACCAGTACCGACGCCCCACGAGCACCGGGTACTGCTCCTTTAATAGCCAAAACGCCGTTCTTGGTGTCGACGTCAATGATTTCCAGATTCTTTACGGTGACACGATCCGTACCCATACGACCAGCCATGCGCATACCTTTAAACACGCGCTCAATTCCACCAGAACCGATCGAACCAGGCATACGAAGATTATCCTTGTGTCCATGGGAGGCCGGACCACCCTTGAAACCGTGACGCTTAACCACACCTTGAAAGCCACACCCTTTCGAGGTGGCAGTAACATGAACGAACTCACCAGGATTGAATTGCGCGACCTCAACTGTGTCTCCGATCTTAAAATCAGCGGCGGACTCAACCCGAAACTCACTTAGTTCCCGAGAGAGCTTACCACTGATCTTCATGTGTCCTTGCTGTGGCTTAGCCACGAGCTTCTGACGAATTTCGCCACAACCGAGTTGAACGGCCTCGTAGCCATCACTATCAGAGGTTTTAATCTGCGTAACCACACAGGGTGTAACTTGAAGCAGTGTAACCGGAACCACAGTACCGTCTGCACGGAACCGCTGTGTCATTTCCAGTTTCTTAGCGATGATGAACTTCATACCTATTCCATTATGCTCATGAACGTCTAACCAATGTTGATTCATGGTCGAGACTTCAGTGGAGCACTTATCTTGAAAGTAGTCTGTTTTTATTCGGTCGTTCTGACCGTAAATCGCCTTATAAACGAAAAGCCGGAACCCTCTTATTAGAGAAGCTTCCAGCCGTAGTCCGTCGGGAATCGTATGCCGGACAGCTCGAGAGTCCACCTTATTAGTGAACTTTCCAGCCGTCCGGTTCAGGATCACGGTCTTTGTAGGCCGTCCTGCCGACTCAGCGAAACCTTGGCTTATTGTTCTTCGGAACGTTCCAATAGTGTAGGAGTTCCGGCGGTTTGATTGATCGAAGGCGGTTATTCTCCGTGGCCTATCAGGAGATGGCGGAGGTTTCCTTGACTCTTCCGTTCGTACAAACACGCACTGCGTATCTGTTTTCACTCAGCACCTACCCTGATACTTCTTTATTCCAAGGGCTGGTTTCTTGAACGACGCATCCGCGCCGCTCTACAAACAGTAAGATGTAAAGGTCTTTCTCCGTCTCTCCCGACAGACTTGATCTATTCGTTTCTCTATCTATCTACAACGGCTTTCAGCATGGGATGAGCTGTGCCTGTCTGGAAGCAATTCTTTCAGCGAAGCGCACTTATCGGTGCGTTGAGCGAAGAATTGCTGAAGACGGGTGCAGATCGCCCATTATGGAAGCCAGATTCACTACATTTTGATCTCTACGTCGACACCAGCCGGCAAATTCAAATTCGTCAGTGCTTCGACGGTCTTGGGGGTCGGATCATAGAGGTCAACCAAACGCTTGTGCACGCGCATCTCGTACTGATCACGAGAATCTTTGTGCACGAACGTAGAACGGTTGACCGTATATCTCCTTTTTTCCGTCGGAAGAGGCACTGGACCTCTGACTACCGCACCTGTCCTCTCCGCAGTCTCAATGATCGTGCGGGTGGTTTGGTCGATAATCTTATGGTCATAAGCACGAATTCTAATACGAATTCTCTGCCTTGCCTCATCGTCAGTCTTCTTCGTTGTCTTCTTCTCAACGTCCATCGCCGTAGAGTTTAGTGGTAAAGACCGCTTTACGTCAATGGTCTACCGTTACTTCAGAATCTTGGTGACTGTGCCAGCTCCAACGGTCCGACCACCCTCACGGATAGCGAACCTCATCTTCTCCTCGAGAGCTACGACCGAAATCAGCTTGACGGTACAGTTAACAGTATCGCCAGGCATGACCATTTCAGTACCCTCCGGTAACACGACCTCACCGGTCACGTCCGTGGTTCGGATGTAGAACTGTGGCTTGTAACCCTTGAAGAATGGCTTGTGACGACCACCTTCTTCCTTAGTCAAGGCGTAGACCTGGGCCTCGAACTCAGTGTGTGGCTTAACTGAACCAGTCTTAGCTAGAACCATACCGCGTTCCACTTCATCCTTCTTGGTACCACGGAGTAGGATGCCAGCATTGTCTCCAGCACGACCCTCGTCGAGCTGTTTGTTGAACATTTCGATACCGGTCACAGTTGTCTTTCTGGTATCTCCTAGACCAATAATCTCAACCTCTTCGCCAACTTTGATCATACCGCGCTCGATACGACCGGTAACCACCGTGCCGCGACCCTCAATACTGAACACGTCCTCAATCGGCATCAAGAATGGCTTGTCAATATCGCGAGTTGGTTCTGGAATAAATTCGTCGAGCTTGTCTAAAAGCTCTAATACCGGCTTAGCATCGTCTCCGGCAGGGTTGTTCAGAGCCTTAAGCGCCGAACCACGCACGATCGGGGTGGTGTCTCCCGGGAAATCATATTTCTTTAATAGATCACGAATTTCCTCTTCGACTAGATCGATGAGTTCCGGATCCTCTACCTGATCAACTTTGTTCAAGAAGACGACAATGTGAGGCACGCCGACCTGATGGGCCAGCAGAATGTGCTCGCGAGTCTGAGGCATGGGGCCGTCAGCAGCCGAAACAACCAAGATGGCACCATCCATCTGAGCGGCACCAGTGATCATGTTCTTGATGTAGTCGGCGTGGCCGGGGCAGTCAACGTGCGCGTAGTGACGCTTCGCAGTCTCATACTCGCAGTGAGCGGTAGCAATAGTGATACCACGAGCCTTTGACTCCGGAGCCTTGTCCAGGTCGTCGACGCTCTTGTCCTGAGCGATGCCGCCAGTAGTCTTCAATACCTGCAGGATAGCGGCCGTAAGAGTGGTCTTACCGTGGTCAACATGACCGATGGTGCCCACATTCACGTGCGGCTTACTGCGATCGAATTTCTCCGCCATATGGCTTGCTTACGCGATTATTCTCCCTGAGGAGAGGCCGAACAGACCATCCTCGGGCTTGATATTTATAAGATAGTAGACTGTCCGACCGTCCGGATGGGCTTTTTGTTCAGCACCAACCTGGAAAGCACAGCGCAGTATACACTGAAAAGAAAAAATTTGGCAAGGGGTCGGTTGGCGTACTCCGGACCGTCTCCGACGACCCAGCTTGCCCTCCGTCTCCTGCCAAATGCTCATTCCCTTTTTTCGACAACGAAATGAGCTTGGGTAGGAGGACCGGAAATGCATTTTTCCGCTCAACTAACAACCCTATTCGATCGGCTCCAGATAGAACCGGGCTTCCTCTTCAGGCTCGTCTGACCACTGAGCCGCCGATTTGGCCGGTGGTGATACAGACTGCTGAACAGTAGCTTGGTTCTGAATCTGTGATTCGTTCTGAAACGATGACTTGGTCATCGACTCAATAACGTTCTTCACAGATGACTGGATACCGATTTCGCGGTTTATATTAGCCCCGGTTTTGACTGCTGTCAAGTGTTCTAACCCGGACCGATCAGGTTCTGGAAATTGAGGATGAGATGACTCGGTCGAGCGGGCTGTTGATAGAGGTTCAACCGGAGCTGACTCGATCTTAGTTACTGGACGAACAACGTCATTGCGCGATGGTGTAGAACTCGGTTGTTCAGGAGTTGAAACAATTTCTGATTGAGAGCTCACCAGCTGCTCACCAGCCTGATTCAATAATCGTTCGTAAGCGGCCAAGTCCATGACCACTACTGCATTATCGCTCGATGGGTCGGCCAGAATCAACCGATCGCCAGTTTTCCTTACGAGTTCAATCAGTCTAAATACGAGTTGTGTATCCATAAAAAAATATCCTTAATTGAAGACTTATCTTAGATCATCGGGGGATGATGTCAAGCCGAGTGAAAAACAACTTTTTGCCAACTTTGACTGCCTGACCTGAGAAGGCAGCCGTTGTCACCCCGACAAAACCAAAAAACCGCCGGAGGTGGTGTCACCAAGACACCAACCGTCCGACGGTCTTTTTCATTTTCTGAGCTAGCGAAGGACGAAGACAGGTGCAATGCGCCCGCAGCGAAAACCGCAGCTACTTTTTACAATCCGATCTTCAAAGGCGGGTTTCGATACGGGATGCAGTGTGTTTGTCTGGAGTCCGTCGCGACGCGAGCCGTACTAGACAAGTACGGTGAGCTAGCGAAGGACGAAGACAGGTGCAATGCGCCCGCAGCGAAAACCGCAGCTACTTTTTACCTTCTTTGATTTGCTCGGCAATGTTATTCGGCACCTCATCGTAGAAACTAAACTCCATCGAGTAGGAGGCGCGCCCTTGGGTCATGGACCGTAACTGAGTTGCATAACCAAACATCTCCGAAAGCGGTACCAAAGCGTCAACGATCTTAGCATTACCTCGATCGCGCATTTCTTTGATCTGTCCGCGTTTAGATGAAAGGTCACCAATAACGTCGCCCATGAAGTCTTCTGGTGTAATCACCTCAACACCCATGATCGGCTCGAGCATTACCGGACTTGCTTTGCGACAAGCATCTTGGAAAGCCATAGATGCCGCCACCTTGAAAGCGATTTCACTCGAGTCAACGTCATGATAAGAGCCGTCATACAACTCGACCTCGATGTCGACCAATGGATAACCGGCGATAACACCCTTGTCCATAGCCTCGCGACAACCCTTTTCAATAGCCGGAATAAATTCGCGTGGAATAACACCACCTTTAATTGCATCTTTGAACGTAAAGCCACTCCCCTTCACCTCAGACGGTCTAAGCTTCAAGTAACAATGACCATACTGACCACGACCACCAGACTGCTTGATGTACTTACCTTCAGCCTGAGCCTCGGTACGAATAGTCTCACGATAAGCAACCTGAGGTTTACCGACAGTACACTCCACCTTGAACTCACGCTTCATGCGATCAACGATGATGTCGAGATGCAGCTCACCCATGCCAGAAATAATGGTCTGCAAAGTCTCGGTGTCAGTTCGTACTCGGAAAGTCGGATCTTCCTCAGCCAACTTCAAGAGAGCACCATCCATCTTCTCCTGATCGACCTTAGTCTTCGGTTCCACAGCCAGCGAAATAACCGGCTCAGGGAAAGTCATCTTCTCTAAGACAATCGGATTCTTTTCGTCACACAAAGTGTCACCAGTGAAAGTCTTCTTGAAACCCACAGCTGCAGCAATATCGCCAGCCATGATCTCATCTACATCTTCACGCGAGTTAGCATGCAGACGAACAATCCGACCCACACGCTCGCGGTCACCAGTCGTGGTGTTCAACACATAACTACCGGCCTTGATGATGCCAGAATAAACACGGAAAAAGCACAACTTACCAACAAACGGATCAGCTGCAACCTTGAAGGCCAACGCAGCCAAAGGCTCGTTATCATCGGTTTTACGGAACAACTCTTTCTCCGGATTCTCTGGATCGATTCCTTTGACTGGCGGAACATCCAGAGGTGAAGGCAGATAATCATTCACTGCATCGAGCAACTTCTGAACACCCTTATTCTTGAGCGCTGTACCACAAAGCACGGGCACAATATCCAAACTGATCGTTGCCTTACGCAGAACACGTTTCAGATCATCAATCGGAATTTCTTCACCAGCCAAATACTTATTCATCATCTCCTCATCATTTTCGACGATGGCCTCGATCAACTTACCACGCCACTCTTCGGCCAGAGCCTTCATGTCTTCTGGTACATCTGTCTCCTCGACATCCTTCCCTAAGTCGTCCTTATAAATGAAGGCACGCATCTTAAGCAGATCGACGATGCCACTAAAATTGCTCTCTGTACCTATCGGCAGTTGGAGCGGATAAGCATTGGTAGTCAGACGATCATGGATCGACTTGAGGTCGGCATAAAAGTCGGCTCCAGTTCGATCGAGCTTGTTAATGAAGCACATCCGCGGTACATGAAAATCATCGGCGTAATGCCAGTTGGTCTCGGACTGTGGCTCGACTCCAGCTACACCATCGAAGATAACAACTGCGCTATCCAGCACACGTAACGATCGTTTAACCTCGACTGTGAAGTCGATATGTCCAGGGGTGTCGATGATATTAATCTGATGGTCCTTCCAGAAACAGGTCGTCGCAGCGGCGGTAATAGTAATACCACGCTCGCGCTCCTGCTCCATCCAATCCATCTCGGCCGCACCCTCGTGTACTTCACCAATTTTGTGCTTTTTTCCGGTATAAAAGAGCACACGTTCAGACACTGTGGTCTTACCGGCATCAATGTGAGCAATAATGCCGATGTTACGAATTTTCTCTAGTGGAAATTGCCTAGGCATAAGTTGAATGATTGAAAAATCTTGGCGCTCTCTCTCAAGCAGAACTACCAAGGACTTTCGAAGTGGAATGAGATGCGTCTACTCTAATTTCCATTAGAATCTCATTCCCTCCTAGCGGTTTCCGAAACAGAATGAAGTGTATCTGGTTGAATTGGATGACGGCGTAAGTCGTACTGAAAGAACACGACGAAATAAGAACAGAAAGCCAGATGTACTTCGTCTGTTATAAAAGCCACTATGATTAACGAGCAAAGTGAGCAAAGGCCCGATTGGCCTCAGCCATACGATGGACGTCCTGCCTCTTCTTGACAGCGTCACCTTCACCTTCGGCTGCAGCTAGAAGCTCAGCAGCGAGGCGATCAGACATTGGACGACCTTTTTTACTACGAGCGATCGATAATATCCAACGGAAAGCCAGTGCATAACGACGTTCGCCACGCACCTGCATCGGAATTTGATAGTTAGCGCCACCGACCCGTTTGGACTTAACCTCGACCGACGGCATAACGTTCTTGATAGCTAGATCGAATAACTCCAGCGGATCACGACCAGTCTTTTCGCCCATCTTGTCGAACGCGCCGTAGACCACACGCTGAGCCACGGTCTTTTTGCCATCATGCATGACGTAATTAATGAATCGGGCGACAGTCTCATTCCGGTACTTAGGATCCGGAGCGACGACGCGCCTTGGTGCCTTTTTACCTCTCATATCAGTATTAGCTTGTGGAAGGTGACTTAGGACTTAGCAGCCTTGGGCCGCTTGGTACCGTAAACCGATCGGCTACGCCGACGACCTTCGACACCCTGTGAATCGTAAACACCGCGAACAATGTGATAACGGACACCAGGTAAGTCTTTGACCCGACCACCACGAAGCATGACGATCGAGTGCTCCTGTAGGTTGTGTCCAACACCTGGAATGTAAGCGGTCACCTCCATACCGTTCGACAAACGAACACGGGCGATCTTACGCAGGGCTGAGTTAGGTTTCTTTGGGGTCATGGTTGTGACCTTGACGCACACACCACGCTTGAATGGCGAACCCTTTGGCAGGTCGGTCTTCTTGCGGTGCAGAGTGTCGGCTGTGAACTGCAAAGCCGGAGTCTTGGACTTGACCTTGGTGGTTCGTCGGCCCTTTCTGACCAATTGGTTAGTTGTAGGCATAAACAAAAAATCGCTTCATCGAACAGCGCCTAGCTTCCCCAACCTATCCGTTAAATCGGATCTGGTGAGTACTGCACCACTCGACTGCCGCCTGGAGATGGACCAAAGGCCAATTCTCGTCTGCGGACAAAGAAATTGTTAATTCGACTCGTGCGAAGACGTTATCATGGACACCAAAACCGGTCAAGGTGTCTTACTGCTACAATCCACCTAAACGAAAAACTGTGTTTACAGCGGTGTTGAAGATCCGGCCCAAAATCGAAACCGGTAAAATGAAGTCGACTAGGACGAGGCCCATTAGAATCAATGGTCCGCGAGTCTCAAGTGTGATTAACAGATTACGATACTGCGGCGCGTCAAGCAGAGCGTGCAACAACTTGGAGCCATCGAGTGGCGGCACCGGAATAAAGTTGAAGATGCCTAGAACGACATTGACGGTTACGAGCAGGAACAGGAACACCACCAAGAGGTTGCTTTGTGGTAGAGCAAAGTTGATCACTGCCAGACGTAGCAATCCCAAAAAGACGAAAGCCATTACGAAATTAGAGATCGGTCCGGCCAAAGCCACGGCCACCGAACCCCAGCGACTATTCTTTAAATTGTGTGGATTGAACGGCACTGGCTTAGCCCAACCAATCAACGGAAAACCAGACAAGGCGCCGAGGAGCGGCACTAACACCGTACCAACCGGATCGATGTGTGCCAGTGGATTGAGTGTCAGACGACCGGACCGCTGGGCTGTTTGGTCACCTTGCAAATAAGCCGAAAAAGCGTGACTAAATTCATGCACGGTAAGTGAAACGTAGAGTGCTAACAAAGCAACTAGAATGAAAGTGAGGTCCACGGGATTGTAGGTTTGTGCTGGGTACTAAATGTCCCAGCCGTAGGGTCAGCCTACAACCGACCGAATTAAATGTCGAGTCTCTATAAAGTACAAAAAAGAAAAATAAATTGATTTTGAAAAACAAACTTACTAACCTAGTCCCGGATCATTATAGGAAGTAAAGATGAGTGATTAACGGGTTAAGACGAGACTAAGAAAGATCAGCCTATTCCTGTCGTTCGAGGCCGTCCAAACCGCGGTCGAAAACAGTGAGGACCTGACGAGCAGCCTGTTCTGCCTACCGCTGACCTGGTCCGTGATCATACAGCGGACCGACAAGCTGCAGCCAATCAGAGTCGAAATGGGCAGAGCACTCCTAAATGACCATCTGATGAAAGCCCAGCACGCGAGTGATAAGGTCGGCTAGAGTGACTTGCGGCATCTGCTGCAGTCCATGAATCATTTTCAACTGTTGTACAACCAGCGTTGCAACGACGACGGGCAGGACATGGAACCGACCGAATTCACACCGGCCACCGTGAGACTATGGATCGAGTGGCAGGAACTGGCCGACCAAATCGAAGTAGTCGGCTAGTCGACACCGACACAAATCGACCAAAAACACGAACTTCCTATCTCTATGACACGCCCAACCCGGACGTTTTTTTGTTGGGGTCAAATTTTGACTTTTAACCTTTATGGTATCGTCCTCTTTTTACTTCTGGGTCCCGGGTCTCGGCCCGGGACGACAAAAGGAATAATGTTCAGTTCGCAGTTCCGGGACGACAGTGTTTTTTGTCATCTCAATTCTTCTTACGTATTTGTCATCCCGAAAATCGCGAGTCTTTCCAGCTGTCATC
>MGFG01000011.1 GCA_001791745.1 Candidatus Uhrbacteria bacterium RIFOXYC2_FULL_47_19
CACCAACCAGTTGAAACTCTTTGACGTTGGATAATCGACGATACCTCGTCAGCTTGCTGCGAGGTAGTTCATTTTTTGACTCGGGACTTGACATTGAATCAGGTTTTGGCCACCGACGACGAATTGCAGATGACAGAGGCCTGCTTACTCGATACGTTTCGTCGCATTTTTCGTCCGACCAAGCATGAGCTGGGCAAGTTTCCGGGAAGGAGTAGGACTGGAATAGGTCCCAAAATGATGGCCAAAATGATCCGTTTTTATGCCGATTCGATCGAGAAGTACGATCGGGCCGAGCTGGTCGGACTGGATGACTGGCTGGTGGAACCGAGCTTCATCTCTCCATTTTGGCTGGCAGTACACCTGGACCGGGCCTTCGAGAATGGATATCAGAGCGCAATGGCCTACGTTAGAGAGCTGAAGAAGTTGGATCAGATACCAGACGAGATCGACACTCCCGAGGAGGCGGCTGTCTATTTGGTTGATCTGATGGACGACGAAAGTTTTTATTACCGCAACGCTCCGATCGATCAATACAAGAAAGAGGATGAGTTGATTGACTTCGATGAGTATGACAAACTACCGATTCAGTTGAGCCATCGTCGTAGTTCCTAGGACTTTGTTTCGACGAAAGAGTAGTAGTGGATCACCTAGGCATAGTCAGGGGAGTTCATCCCAAACGACGGATTTGTGAGACAGTTTCCGTCGTTTTGTTTCCATTGGTTTTTTGGGTAAGGTCAGTGATTTTACTTTGGTTAGTTGTCGATAGTCGCTAGCTAAGGTAATTTCAAGGCGATCAGTGAGTAACCCTTTCTGTGGTTAACTATCACAGGAACTCGTCTGACGGCTTATTTTTTGGCCCGGTTTGGCCTTGAGCATGATTAAATGACATCTCGCTTCGTTCATCTTCATGTCCACTCTCATTACTCGATGCTACGGGCTTTGCCGCAAATCAAGGCTCTGGTTAAGAGTGCTAAGGATTTGAGTATGGACGCGGTAGCACTTACTGACTATGGAGCCATGTATGGTGGAGTGGAGTTCTATCAGGCCTGCCTCAAACAAGAGATTAAGCCGATTATTGGTTTATGTGCTTATGTGGCACTTGATCGGCTGACAGACAAGCGGCCACGTATCGATGATCAGAATTATCAATTGGTGCTTTTAGCTGAGAATTTAGAGGGTTACCGCAATTTATTGCAACTTGCGACCATAGCTAGTGTTGATGGTTTTTATTATCGACCACGTATCGACAAAGAGGTACTAAGGAAACATTCAGCCGGATTGATTGGGCTGTCCGGTGGCTTATCGGGTGAGATCAACAAGGCTCTGAATCTCGACGACTGGATGCGAGCGGAACGAGTTGCTCGTGAGTACGCTGATATTTTTGGTCCGAACAATTTTTTCTTGGAAATGCAGGATCATCCTGAACTTGATGAACAGAATGCTAGAAATACAGATCTTCGAAAATTAGCCATAAAAACCAATCTACCGCTTGTTGCCACTAAGGATGTGCATTACCTCCAACCGGACGACGCTGAGGCTCATGATGTACTGATGTGCGTCGGTGCTGGAAAGACTGTGCAGGACGATCGGCGTAAAACAATGACTAATGCTGATTATTCATTCGTCTCTGGCGAACACATGGAAAAGGCTTTTGCTGATGTGCCCGAAGCAATCGAGAACACTCGTCGAATTGCTGATCGTTGCAATATAGAGCTGGACTTAGGTAAGTGGTATTTTGCCGACTTCAAGATTCCGGAAGGTAAGACTTATGATGAGCAATTGCGCGAGGAGACAATCAAGGGTATTGACGAGAAGTTTCCCGAGGTTACTGACGTTATTCGTGAGCGAATGGAATATGAGCTTGACGTCATTAAGACTAAGGGCTATGCATCGTATTTCTTGATCGTCTCTGATTATATGAGGTTCGCCAAGAAGCAGGGGATTGCGGCTACAACCAGAGGATCAGCCGCTGGTTCACTGGTTTCTTATGCAATTGACATTGTGCCGGTCAATCCATTGACCTACAACCTGCCTTTTGAGCGTTTTCTAAATCCAATGCGTCCATCTGCACCTGATATCGATGGCGACTTTGAGGACTCGCGACGTGACGAAATGATTGCCTATGTTACCGAGAAGTATGGTCATGACAAGGTGGCTCAGATTGGAACTTACGGCACACTAGCTGCGCGTGGTGCGGTTCGTGATGTTGGTCGAGCGCTTGGTTTACCCTACGCCTTTTGTGATCGAGTGGCTAAGTTGGTACCAATGGGCAGTCAGGGTTTTCCAATGACCATTGCTCGGGCATTGGAGGATGAACCTGAACTTAAAGAGCTTCATGATACCGATCCCCAAGTTAGAAAGCTGCTTGGTTTGGCTCAGAAGGTCGAGGGCTGTGCTCGTCATTGTTCAGTTCACGCAGCCGGAGTAGTAATTGCACCACGTCCGCTCACTGAGTACACCGCTCTACAAAAAGAAACTGGGGGTGAGAAATTGATTACTCAGTATGACATGCATCAAGTCGAGTCGGCTGGTGTAGTTAAAATGGATTTCTTGGGGATCCGCAACTTGTCGATTTTAGGTTTAGCAGTCAAGACGATCAGAAAGACTAAAGGCATCAACATCGACATCTACGATATTCCGCTCGATGATCCTAAGACTTACTCCTTGTTGAAACGTGGTGACACAACCGGCCTATTTCAGCTTGGTGGTTCGGGTATGACTAAGTATCTTACTCAACTCGAACCAACTACAGTTACGGACATTATGGCTATGGTTGCGCTATATCGTCCGGGTCCGATTGAGTCCATTCCTGAGTTTATTCGTCGTAAACATGATCCATCAGCCATTGATTATCCCGATCCACGACTCAAGGAGGCGCTCGAGGCAAGTTACGGTCTACTAGTCTATCAGGATGATGTCATGCTCACGGCTATTACGCTCGCTGGCTACGATTGGTTGGAGGCAGACAAGTTACGGAAAGCCATGGGTAAAAAGATTCCAGCTGAAATGGCCAGACAGAAGGATAAGTTTATTACTGGTTGTCAGGAGTTTGGTGGGCTTTCCGAGGTTAAAGCCTGGGAGCTATGGCGGTTGATTGAGCCGTTTGCAGCTTATGGTTTCAACAAGGCTCATGCTTGCAGTTACGGTATGGTGGCTTATCAGACTGCTTATCTGAAGGCTAATTGGACCGCCGAGTACATGGCAGCGCTCCTAACTTGCGAGTCGCACGATCTCGATGAAGTGGCAGTTATTGTGCAGGAATGTGAACGTCTCGGTATCAAGGTATTGCCGCCGTCGATTAATGAATCATTGGTTGATTTTACTTTTATTGACGATCAGACAGTCCGTTTTGGATTGCGGGCGATCAAAAATGTCGGTATCGATGTGGCTCGGGCGATAATCGATGAGCGTAAATCAGACGGTGTTTATCGTTCAATTTCTGACATGGCTTCGAGAGTGGAGACTAAGAACTTTAATAAACGCGTGCTAGAGTCTTTGATTAAAGCTGGGGCCATGGATTGTTTAGGTGAACGTAATCAGTTTTTAGCTTCGTTAGATCAGATCCTACAATTCAATCGTAATGCCATGAAAGATGCGGCTTCTGGTCAAGGCAACTTATTTGCCTTAGCTCCGGTGATGGGACATGAAGCCTCTGTTGCCTTGCGTGAAGTGCCACCGGCAACTAAGCGTGAGAAGTTAGCTTGGGAGAGAGAGTTATTGGGGCTGTACGTTTCCGAGCATCCTTTCACTGAGTACGCCCAGATGTTTAAAGGTTTACTGACACCAATTGCCGATATTCGTGGGCAAAAGGGACAGAACGGACTCTTTCGTGTAGCTGGTAATCTATCCGATGTACGTGAGATTTTGACCAAAAAGAAACAGGAACCAATGGCCTTCGCTAAGCTGGATGATGGTTCAGGTGAAGTCGAGGTAGTGGTTTTTCCACGTACTTATGGCGAATCCAAAGCTTGTTGGGTTAAGGATCAGCCGGTGTTAGTTGAGGGAAAGTATGATGAGCGTGACGGTGATCCGAAAGTGATTTGCGAGAAAGCCACAATGTTGTCGCCAGAGAACGCATCTGACGTCCGAGATATGTTGACTATGGGTGGACGCAAAGCTTCAGTCGTCGATGCGACCATGACCATGACCGCGGAACAGGTCTTGGTTCAAGTTCCACCAACTATGGCACCGTCGATCGCTCAGGAACTCAAGAGGATTTTTGAAAAACATCCTGGTGGACGACGAGTTGTTTTGATTGTTGAAGATGGTGGAAGCGAGAAACGAATCGAAACTAGTTTTCGGGTGGCAGTTTCGAGCGATTTAATTGTTTCAGTTGAACGATTGTTCGGACGGGGAGTTGTTCGTGGTTGAATTTAACGTTAGAGTTCGTCTGGTCTGGTGTCGGTCACTATTTAAGGTGTTCACCCTGCTCAATTAGGTTGAGTTGTGCTACATTTAAGGCGACTATGATACAAGTAAGTGAACCCAAACAATACAGAGCAGCACATCACTGGAGGATTAATCGTCTAATTGCTTTTATTTTTGTTGTAGTGACAGTAGTCATTGCCATCTTTTCTTTATTAATCGTTTTTTCTCGCGCAACAGTGGTGGTGTTATCAGAGCAGAGAGATATTGAGTCTGGGTTAATTGTTGATATTGCTTCTAGCCCGACGGGTGACGAAGTACCTGGTTCGGTTTACGAAATCTCAAGGTCAGTTACTGATACTTTTCCAGTTTCCTCGTCTATAACAGTCGAGACTAAAGCTGAGGGTCGAGTACGGATAATTAGTGAATTGGCACGGGCTCAGACTTTGGTCGCCTCAACTCGTCTAATTACGCCGGACGGCATCCTTTTCAGACTAAAGGATACTGTGGTGGTACCAGCTTTTGGTTCGGTTGGAGGTGTGGCTGTGGCCGACGAGTCTGGTTCCTCTGGTGATGTTGGTGAGACAACCTTTATTATTCCCGGGTTAAATGAGGGAACACGTCAGTTTTTTACCGTTGAAACAATTGATTCGTTTAAGGGTGGGAAAAAGGAGACCTATATGGTGACGGCCACTGAGTTGGCTAAAGCCGAGGATGAGTTGGTTCGACGTCTACGTTCGGAATTGACCTCCGCTTTGCGCGAACAGGCTAAACAGGATGGCAGTCGGATGGACGGAGAGTTGTTTTCATTCAATGTAGCCAAACGGTTAGCTGATACTGAGATTGGTGAAGAGGCAGAGAGTTTTAGTTTGTCTGTGACCATCGAGGGTCGTGGAGTGTTTTTCGATCGTTCGGCTTTTGATGAGAGTATCAATAGAATGCTAGCTGCTCGCTTGCCTTTTGGTCGGGAGTTGGCGGCGATTAATGTTGATACTTCAAAAATAGAGATTGAGAAGATAGATTTGATTGGCCGTCGAGCTAATGTTCGAGTGTCCGTTCAGGGTGCTTCAGTGTTGTCTACTGAAGCTGCTGGATTAGACCCGGAGAAGTTGGTCGGTGTAACTTCATCTGCTGCAGTGCAGTATCTTGAAGGTCTTGATGGGGTATCGTCCGCTTCAGTTAGTTTGTGTCCATTTTGGTTGCGACGTCTACCGAACGTGGCCGAACATATTAAGATCGAAGTTAGATAACTAACGGCCAAGTAGTAGCTTTGGTCGTTTTTTGTTTGGTAAGCAATGAGTGTTTTTTGTCCTGTTTTAACGAAACGAATAAGTCGACCTTTTAGAGTCGACTTATTCAATAGTATCTTACCTTTTTCCAAAAAATAGATTTCTTAATTTTCCCAGTATTCCTGAGTTATTTTTTTGTTTTGTCTGCAAAATAATTTCATCTTGTATTGCTTTTGCAGCCTTCGGGCTAAGTTGAACGGTATTCAAACCAACTCTATTAGATGGTGTGCGTGGTAGGCTGTTGGGTTGGTCAATAGTCGATTTAGACGAAGTCTGTGCTATTTCCTGTCTGACTTTTCCTAGCTTAGATGGAATTTCTGTTTCCTCTCTTCGTCTTGCTTCCTTTTGTGACGCTGAGCCATCTAAGGCTTCCCGGATCGTTCTAACCCGTTCTTCTGCTCCAGCCTCTTGCCTAGCTAGGTAAGCTAATTGTTCTTTTTCGTCCAGGCCAAATTGTCTCATTTTTTCCCGAAGACCGTTTTCTCTATATTTGCCCGTAGTGTGGTCCATGAGCACACCGCCATGCTCCATTAAAAAGTAATCGAATTCTTTAAATTTTTCATCCAACGGATTGATGTCCGGCAATGTATCTCTAACTTCATTATCTGGTTCGCTGTCCATTCTTGGATATCCGGCCATTGTTTCGTTTCTTGAAATGTTCATATGTTCTTTCTAAGAATAAGACCAGTCCTTTGGTCGCCTGAAGTATAGCTTAGAATTTTAGATTTTTCTCGGTTATTTAATCAATTATTAGCCTGCTTGCCGAAAATAAGCCGGCGATGGTACGCTCAAATGCGTAAACTAAGCGAAAATATATGGGAGCTGTAAAACCTTCTGATTTTAAATGGGTGGATGAGATGCGACATTCTGCGGCTCATGTTATGGCTGCGGCCATCCAAGAGCTTTATCCTGAGGCCAAGTTCGGCATCGGGCCGGTTATTGGTAATGGTTTTTATTACGATATTGACGTAGCGACTCCAATTACTGCCTTGGATTTGGCTAAGATTGAGAAACGCATGCGTAGAATTGTCGAACGTAATGATGAGTTTCGTCGTGAGGAGATGCCAATAGATCAGGCTATTGAATTCTTTCGCGCTCGTGATCAAGGGTACAAGCTCGATCTACTTAAGTCTCTCAAGGAGAAGGGGACCACAAGCGTTAGTGCTGATGAGAAGGAGGCAATTGGTGATGGAGCCGAAATGGTTTCGGTTTATTGGACCGGTGATGGATTTGTCGACTTATGTCGTGGTCCACATGTGAAGCGCTCGCGGGATATTGGTGCCTTTAAACTCAAATCGGTAGCTGGTGCGTATTGGCGTGGTGATCAGGACAATCCAATGTTGCAGCGTGTCTATGGCTACGTGTTTGAAACTCAGGAAGAACTCGATGCACATCTCAAAATGCTCGAAGAGGCAGAGAAACGTGATCATCGTAAGCTTGGTGCTGAATTAGGATTGTTTGCTTTTTCGCCCCTTGTAGGAGCTGGCCTACCTCTCTTTACTGAACGGGGGACAATTATACGTGAGGAGCTGGAACAGTATGTTTCATCGCTTCAGGTTCCAGTTGGGTATCGTCGTGTACGCATTCCACACATTGCCAAATCAGATTTATACAAAACTTCTGGTCATTGGGATAAGTTCGAAGATGATCTGTTTCATGTTCGTAGCAAAAAGACCGACGATGAGTTCGTGCTCAAGCCCATGAACTGTCCACACCATACTCAGATTTTTGCTTCGTCTCCACGAAGCTACCGTGATCTACCAATACGCATGTCCGAGGTGACAGCCGTTTATCGTGATGAGAATACTGGGCAGCTACAAGGGTTATCGCGTGTTCGTTCTATTACTCAGGATGATGCACATGTATTTTGCACCATGGATCAGGTTGAGCAGGAAGTGAAGATCGTCCAGGACATCATTCGCAAGTTCTATGAAGGTTTTGGTATGCCGTTGCGTCTGCGGTTGTCGGTACATGATCCAAATAATAGACAGGCTTATTTAGGCGACGATGAGGTTTGGCGGCGTGCTGAATCCATGCTCGAGAAGTCGATCCGTGATCAAGGACATGATTTTGAGTTGGGTGTAGGTGAGGCCGCATTTTACGGTCCTAAGATTGATTACATTGCCAAGGACGCCATTGGTCGTGAATGGCAGTTGGCGACTTGTCAGTTGGATTTTAATCTGCCGGAGCGGTTCCAGCTTGAATACACTGGCGAGGATGGTGCGAAACATCGTCCAGTTATGATCCATCGAGCTGTACTTGGATCGATTGAACGATTTATGGGTATTCTAATTGAGCATTATGCCGGAGCATTTCCGGTTTGGTTATCGCCGGTTCAGGTACAGGTGATACCAGTTAGTCAGGATCATTGGGATACTTGCCGTCGATTAGCCGGACAACTTGAAGCTGAAGGGATTCGTGTTGATTTTAATGAACTGCAAGAGACAGTCGGTTATCAGATTCGTAAATCCGAGAAAGCTAAGGTGCCTTACATGTTAGTAATAGGCGATCGAGAAAAATCGCTTGAGAATTTGACTGTACGTCTTCGTGGCCAAAAAGAGGAAATTCAATTGTCTTATGCTGAGTTCATTGATCGAGTAAAGAAAGCTTTAGTTGAGCGTTCGACTGAGCTGTAGTTCTTCATAAAGAAGAAAATTAAAACGCCGATGATAGGTTAGATCGTCGGCGTTTTTGATATTCCGTTAAGCTAGTAAGCCATCAATCAAAGAAAAAAAGAAAACCGGCCATACAGGCCGGAGTTTCTTTTAAGGATGGTTATTCGCCATGTCCTGCTGTACTAAGGGTTGATGATTGTACTAAGGGTTGAGGAGCCGTTGTTACCGCGATTACCTCTGACGGCCCTCAAGGCCGCTCTCTTGATTTGGTAGGCTTTTTGATCAGCTAATGTTCTCGCTAATTCATCAGCGACAGAGACTGGTTGACCATTCTTTAACTCTTCTAGTTTAGATTGTGTATTCAGCAAATCATCGGACAGTCGTTGAAATTCATCAAAAATGATACCGAATCCGGGTTCTGTAGCAACTCGGATTTCGTGTTTTAACATGGCCACGAAAGAGGTGGGCAAACGGTCAGAATAGGTCTCTGGATCGTCGATTTCAAAGTTCTTTTTTAGGGATTTACCCAGTTCTGCAAGCCGTTCTTTGAACCCTACTATTTTTTCTTGAAAGTAATTTTCATCAAATTTGATTACCTCCAAATAGCCTCCCTGTTCAGCATCATCAATGATAGTTCTAAAATCGTCATTTTCAGTTATGGTCAATGGACCCAATTGCATTCTTTCAGTTTCTGCTCTGATCTCAGCATCTTCTATGGCTTGAACATCTCTTCTGAACCCTGCTTCAATCTGTCCATCTGAGTCTGTTGACGGATCATGTCTTTCGAGGTTGCCAGGGGTGAAGTACCCACTCTGTTCTTGGATTGCTGCCATAGGTCAGGTTGATTATTATTAGTTGATAATGATTAAATTTTACCATATTTTTGACTTTCTGGCAATAGAAGAAATTTTAAAAACGAACTTCAAAAAAAGGATGCAACAGACGTGCATCCAGTGAGCATAAGCAGAAAGAAAAGAAACGTGATGTTTAGCTGGTCATTATTCATTTAACAACCCTTAGCTTCATCTGCGATAATTGATCGTGAACAGATCCACTCGACTTCCGGCCTTTCTCTCTCGTTGGTGTTGTCGATGGTCGATTGTGAAAGGTCCTCGATAGGCCTGTTGGTGTAGTCAGGATCAGTCGGAATTTTTCTTCCATGGGGATGCGTCGTCCATCTTCGGGCGGAAGGCCGATTAGATGCAGACGCAGTAGGTAAGTGTCTCCGTGAAGACCATCATTTATCTTCTTACACGAGAGTCCACCAGCTTCATTCTGATTGATAATAATCCTTTTCTGACCATCGTTCAGCTCATGGAAGATTGACCAGCGACATTGCGTCAGCCAGTTGAGCAGTGCGTTGATCGGCGTCTCTTTAGTCAGGTACAGGTCTAAGGCGGCCTGATCTCTGAAGACGTGAACACGAGGAATTTCTCCGATTAGTCCCAGTAGTTGGCGGTCCTCAGTCCTCCCTTTTAGGTCGATTGTTTGGAGGTTGTTTTGTTTATTCATTTTGTCCCTCTCGTCACTTTGACGACTTTCTAGAATAGCAGTTGTAGAATGGTTGGTCAAGTATTGAGTCGTCTAAGCGACATTCTAGACTCAATGCACCACTCTGGCAGGATTAGATCCTAAG
>MGFG01000012.1 GCA_001791745.1 Candidatus Uhrbacteria bacterium RIFOXYC2_FULL_47_19
AAAATCGCTTGGGTATCTAACACCCAACAAGGCACTTCATCAATACCTGTCGAGTGGTGCATTGGTCGCTTGAACTTCGCCATTCCGGTTCTACATCCCACCTGGGATCAACGAAAAAACGCCCATTTTAAGGCGTTCTTTCCATGGCTCCGCACCGCCTGCCTGCCGGAGCTTCAAGCGAAGGCGGGTCAACCACATCGGAACCGCAATAGACTTAAACGGGGGTTCTGCGATGGCTCCGAGGTTTACAGTGTCAAATTTGGTTTATCTATGAACAAGTCTTATTTACCGAACAGTTGTATGTACTCTCTGAACACAAAAAGGCGGTTTCGCTTGAAGCCTGTCGTTTCTTTCAAGATACCTTTCTCCTCGAATACCTTTAGAAGCGTGATGGCCGACTGCGGGGTAATATTGAGCCACTTGGCTACCTGCGGGCTATTTACGATCGGCTGGGAATAGAGTTTGCTTAGAAACTCACGTCCGATCGGCGCACGACGACCCATTGTCATAATCAAACGTTCGACCTTTTCACGTAGGTCTATGATCTCGCGGAATGTTTCCGCACCCCGCCTGGCCGTTTCCGCCACACCGACCAAGAAGAACCTCATCCAATGCTCAATGTCATTGGAAGTCCTTACCATGGTTAGGGCATCGTAGTATTTTCCCTTATTGCGCTCGAAGAAATCCGACAGGTAGAGCGTTGGTTTGCTCAACATGCCTTTGTCCACCAGGTAAAGGGTGATAAGCAGGCGACCGATACGGCCGTTTCCATCAAGGAACGGATGGATGGTTTCGTATTGGTAATGGCTGATGGCGATACGAATCAGGTGTGGTACTTCGATCTTTTTGTTATGCCAGAACTTTTCAAGATCGCCGAGCATTTCGGGCACCTCCTCCGGTGAGGGAGGGATAAAAATCGCATCTTTTAGCGTTGCTCCACCGATCCAGTTCTGGCTTGTTCTTATGTCGCCTGGCATTTTGTGTTTGCCGCGCACGCCAGAGAGCAGAATTTTATGCGTATCTTTGAGCAGGCGGATAGAGAGAGGAATTTTAGCAAGCTCAGCGATCGCAAAGTTCATTGCCTCTGTGTAGTTCTGAACTCCCAACCAATCGTCCTTACGTTCCGGATCAACCTCATCTTCAGGTAGTAGCGCTTCATCCATTTCCGTACGAGTTCCCTCGATGCGGCTGGATGTAGTTGCTTCCTTGAAGACATGCATGCGGATGAAGAAGTCGACATCTGGAACAAAACGCGAAAAGGCGTTTAGCTCGGCCAAATGTCGCGTTGCGTCTTCCAGCAGCACGTCTATTCTCGGGTCAGCCCATGAGAACGGGTGATTTACGAGCGTCGGGCTGAAACTCTTATACTGATCCTGTTGCTTGAAAATGCCCGCCTTGAAGGCCTGGTTTGCCATAAATTTTGATCTTTTCACAAAAATTAACTTATGAAAAGTTTATATTCTAACTTTGAATACGTCAAACCATGTGAAAAGTTAGTCCAGCCTGCCTAGCTGTTCTTAAACATTCTTTCCATGGCTCCGCAGTGTGGAGGACATTGGAACCACCGTAGCATTAAATGGGGGTTCAGTGGAGGTTCCGAGGCTTACGGTGTCAGATTTGGTTTATCGGTAGAGGCTGACCGAAAGCATAAACTAAAACACAAGATTAGATACTATGGTGCACAACTCTCCTCAAGCAACAAAAACACCTATTGACACAGCCTAATTGACCCAGTCCGCTTAACTGCTAATATCCATCTGGTTCCTTCAAAAATACATGGAACGGGTCCATGTAGAAATCGGAGCCCAGGAGAAACCATGAATGGTTTAAGAAGTTCAATTCTGGTCGGCATGCTCCTAGCGGCGCTGCTGACAGCGGGTTGTGACAACGGCGACACCGGCATCGGCACGCCCAACACATCAAGACTGCCTGGCGGGAGGTCCATCGCAACACTACCCACTAGGCCGCTCTCGATCGGCATTGCCAACCTCGCCACGGAAGATGCGCTGCCTCTCGGTCCGTCCGGCATGTTCGCGGTCGACGGTGGCTATATTGTACCGGACAACGTGAACCGGACAGTGCACGTCCTGAGAGAAGACCTGTCCCACCGAGGGACTATGGATGTGTCGGACCACGCTCGGGGCGTCACGGCGGCGGTCCAGGACGGCGAGGACATCGTACTGCTGGACAGCGCCTCCGAAATTCCAGCTCTGGTCCGCATCACGGCCGACGGTTCGTCCAGAAGGCTCGACATGCCGACAGAGGAAGTATCGCAACCGTCCGGCCTAACGCATGACGACAACGGTCTGATCGTGGAGTTCGCCGGTGGGGAACGCCTGTACCGGGCGTCCGTGCTGGACGGAACCGTCTCGCTTGAGCCGACGGATGGCTACGAGTGGAACGGCACGAGGTACTCCGTAGAGCTCCCCGAAGAACAGTTCGGAAGAGAAAGAACGGTACGCATAGGAGACTCCCGGACGATCATCACCGTACCGAACATGCTGGGGTCGGCACGAATACTCGGGATCAACGAGGACGGGGATGCATTCGTCCTGGTGGAGGACGTGGCCTTCCTGCCTGAGGTGTCCGTCGAGCAAACCGTCTGGAAGATATCTCCCGACGGGACCATCATCGAGACGGCCAGGGTGCCGTACGAGGAATCGGAGGTGCGCGGCAGCTTCGGAGTCACCGTCGGCCACGACGACGAACCAGTCGTCATGACTACGTCAGTGGACAGGCTGAATTTCTGGCACGTCACCCCGGTTGCGCCGGAGATTGCACTGAGCAGGGAACCGACGGAGACGTTCACCGTCAGCCGAGACGACCCAGAGGAGCAACCTCTGGACGAAAACAGCGGAGTGGCACGCTCGGCGCTCTACACCTACAGCGGCTCCTGCCTCACTTCCAGCCAGATGCTCAGCAACATCAACGAGTACGGCAACGTCTACAGATACCTGTCCTCGTCGAACATCTACTACAGCTCCTGGTGCAGCGGGAGGGAAGCTCCTTCCTACCTGGGATCCCCCAGGTACTACAGCTCGGTCAGCTACGACTGGGGCGGATTCGACACCCCTTCGGGGTTCTCGAACGCGATGAGCTCCGGGTACAAGGCCGGTAACATGAACACATCTTACGTCCTATCGTGCTCGTACGGCGTGGACTGCTCCGGCTTCGTCTCTCGGATCTGGGGGCTGACCTACAAGCTCTCCACCTCGTCCATCCCCTCCTACTCGACCGCCGCCTACGGTCCCACCTACCAGCTGGGTGAGGTCTTCAACTACCCCGGCAACCATGTCGTCGTATTCGCAGGATCGGCCTACAACGGAATCTTCGCCTACGAGGCCACGGCCCTTAACAACTATGATCGCGTCGTGTATACTTACCGTACGTGGTCATCGCTGTCGGGGTACTCGGCCCGCCGGTCAAACACTATGTGCTGACCGACGTCTGCACAACTCGCCACAACACACACCCCTTGACGGTGCCGACCACGGTGCCGTTTTTATTTACTACTACCGAAACCTGAACAACCTAACCCATGAAAACTACGAAAACATTTGCCATCATCGCCGCTTGCCTCATACTGGGTATCGGCTTCATGGCCGGCAGCCTCTTCGGGGCCAGCCGGAACGGCGACATTCCGAACGATCCTAGTAACGGCTCAGAACGACCGGAAGAGCTCCTACTGAGAAACCCTGACCTTGTCTGGACGGACGACGGCCTGACCGTCTCCGGGGAGGCTGCGCAGTTCCTGGGGCGAGACACTGGCATGTACGAGGCAGCCTTGGCGGACGGGGCCTGCACCGAGGACCAGGTAACCGAGGAAGCCTGCCTTAACAACATGTTCTACGTCCGAGATCTGGGGTACCGGCTGACGCTACCGGTCGCCGACTCGGCTGAACTAGAGAGGATCGACTATTCCGACCCCGAATTGAGCCTGAAGACCATACCGTTCGGGGAGGTTTTAAATAACCAACCGCTCCCCTTCCTGATACGAGTATTCGTAAGTAACAGCAAGATCGTAACGATCAATGAAGTTTACGTACCCTGACAAACACTTGAGCCTAATGACATCCTCCCCGGACTAAAGTCCGGGGTTTTGCTGGCAAAAAGAACCGGCTCTGACATCTTTTATGTTAGACCTACTAAAGAGGGAAATCCCGGCATAAGAATGTCTGACCGTTAAGTCTGGGGAATCGGAAAACACATGGTATGTTTTGGCCGTAAAAAACGGCCCGGTTCTACATCCCACCTGGGGTCAAAGAAAAAACGCCTTATTTTAGGGCGTTCTTTCCGTGGCACATCGTTCGCGAACGACGTGCCGTGGCTCCGAGTCTGTGATTTCCGTGTCGGTCCGGTAGGCCGAGACCGGACCTCCGTGCCCGGGGTTGCGTCCGGCCCTGCGATATCTCTGGCCGTCCGGCGTTCGGCCTTCGCGGCTGGACGGTGCCGCTTGGCCTCACTTTCAACCCGTTCTCATCCCAGCCCTTGGTGTCAAAACAAAGAGCGGACACCCGAATCGGGTATCCGCTCTTTGTTGGCTCCGAGGCTGGGATTCGAACCCAGGACCAATGCGTTAACAGCGCACTGCTCTACCGCTGAGCTACCTCGGAATGCTCTCCGGCGGGGGCATAATAGCACGGCCGCCGGATTTTGCAAGATCAAATTAATCGGACTCCTAAGCGATCAGACTGATCTTTTTTAGTAATCTCGCAACTTAACAATACTTGGATGATCTTTTATTCGCTCCAAGGCCTTCGCTTCAATCTGTCGAATACGCTCACGAGTAACATCGAACTCCTGACCTACTTCTTCAAGTGTATGACTAACTCCATCAAGTAAGCCAAACCTCATCTCCAAAATTTTCTGCTCACGCGGTGATAAATCCTTAATAATGTCACGAACGTAATCTTTGAGAAGCTGCAGTGCAGCAGCCCGATTCGGTGCGACGTTCTTCACGTCTTCAACAAAATCAACAAGTGTTGAATCCTCATCATCCTCACCGACCGATGTCTCGAGCGAAACAGTGTCCTGCGAAATCTGAATAATATGTCGAACCTTATCGACTTCTTCACCCATCTCTGCGGCGATTTCTTCGGGTAACGGCTCACGCCCTAAGTCTTGAATCAACTGACGTTCAATTTGTTGGAAACGATTAATGGTCTCAACCATGTGCACCGGAATCCTAATAGTGCGTGACTGGTCTGCCAGTGCCCGAGTGATTGCTTGTCTAATCCACCAAGTGGCGTAAGTCGAAAACTTATAACCTTTGCGATACTCAAATTTTTTAACCGCCCGAAATAGGCCGATATTACCTTCCTGAATTAAATCCAGTAAAGACAATTGTTTGCCAACAAATTTCTTGGCGATGGAAACGACCAAACGTAGATTGGCCTCGATCAAACGCTTTTCAGCTTCACGATCGTTGCGCTCCTTACGTTTAGCGAGTGCCACCTCCTCCTCAGCTGTCAAAAGTGGAATCTTACCAATCTCACGCAGATACATTTGGATCGAGTCGGCGGAAATGTCGGTCAAATCAAACCGTTTTTTTTCTTTACTAAGTCGGATTTGATCTAATAATTTCTCGCGGTCCTCTTGCTGCCCAATAATTCCCTCTTTCATTTCAATGACACCAATCCCGATACCATCCATGCGATCCAAAAAATCCTCGTAAGCAACGATGTATTCCTCTAGATTAGAAAAAACATAAAGCACTTCAGTTTCGGTCACAAAACCACGCTGCTGCCCTTTTTTAATCAACATGTCGATCGTCTCTTGCGAGGGTGGTGGTACCTGATCACGCTTCGGTCTAACCGAATGAGTAGAAGACTTAACGGTTGTTTTCTTTGGTGACGACTTCTTGACCACCTTCTTGGCTGGCTTCTTCACCGGCGCTTTCTTTGAAACCACCTTTTTAGCCACCGGCTTGCGCACTGGCTTCGACGACTTCTTGACCACCTTCTTGGCTGGCTTCTTAGCCACCGCATTCTTCTTTGATACTACTTTCTTGGACGTAACTTTTTTCGGCATAAATAAAATCGTTGGCCGTCTCAAGGCCGAAACCAACTAATGCGGTTTCGAACCAACTCTTTAACCTCTTACTAGTTACTAGGAAAAGGATCGACTTCTTTTCGGTTTTGCAATAAAACCGAGACCGATCAAGCGGTCATCTCTCCTAGCTCTCGCTGAATTTCCTTGATTTTTTCCAAGTCGCCATTTTTTTCTGCAACGGACATGGCTCGAACGAGTTCTTGTCTACGATGGCTAATCTGGAGCGATTTGAATTCTCCAATTAATTTACCCGTTTCTTCTTGAAGGCTCTCCAAGGGTAGTTCTCCAAACTCCTGTTCAGCCTGGAGTTCTAGAATGGCCGCTTGACGCGCTATCACTGACTTGTCACGCGAGGCCAACCAAGAACGAAAAATCGGGACTTTTTCGCCATCACTTCGGATTGAAGTATAGAATTCTCGATAATTACTGTAAAGCTCGGCCAGTCCGACCGGTAATTCACTGCCTGAAAGACCCCCGACCACTGTTTTACTTAGACTCGGCCAAACTAGAGCCAAACCGAGTAAATATTCGGTACAAATATCTAACCGTTCTTTTCTGGCTGGTAATACCACCGGAGTTGCAATCGATGGTTGAACCTGACTTCTGGTACTAGTTGACCGACCTAGTCGCCTAAGTTGCTCAAAAAGCATGACTTCTGGCGTACTAAACATTCGCGCCATCTGAGAAATCCAATGTGACTGTTCAACCTGATTGGGTATCTTAGCAATCTCCTGTAAAAGTTCGGCTGCTGCACGACGCTTTGATTCGGCATTTGAAAAGTCAGTTCGCTCCGAGGCTAAATTCAAATACCAAGACATGTACGGCTCAGCATCAACAATGGCTCGCTTCCATAACTCAACATCTTTTCGCACACAATCATCGGGATCTTTTCCAGCATTAGGCGGTAAGCGCAACATTCGAATTGAAAACCCAGCCGCTACTACTGCATCGATCCCCCGCTTGGCTGCACTCTCACCAGCCGAATCTGCATCAAAGGACAGTACTAATCGGTCAGTGAACCGTCGAAACAACTCTAACTGCTCGGAAGTTAATGCGGTCCCAGAACTAGCTACAACATTCTTAACTCCAGCTTGATGCGAAGAGACAACATCCATATTACCTTCAACTACTACAGCCAGACCTTCTCGCCGAATATGTTGTTTGGCTAAATTAATACCATAAAGCGCTCGGCTCTTGTCATAGATTACGGTTTGAGGTGTGTTGACATACTTCGGTCCTTCTGGATCACGACCGTCAGCTCCAGGTATTACTCGAGCAGTAAAACCAATCACCTCACCATGGACGTCACGAATTGGAAACATCATTCGGCCGCGGAAACGATCGTAGTGTCCGGAGCCGCGATCGCTCTTAACGGACAGGCCGGCCCGGAATAATTCACTCTCCGAAAAACCACGAGACATTAAGAATTTGGAAGTCGCGTCCCATGAATCCGGCGAATAACCAAGTAAAAAATCCTCAACTGTACTAGCCGACAGCGCACGTCGCTCAACATACTCTCGGGCTACAGAAGCTCGTTCGTCCTCCAAGAGTAGTTTGTGATACAGCTTGGCAGCCAGGGCATTGGCCTCCAAAAGACGACGCCGCTCGGACCGCTGGCCATCGTCGCCGCGGCCGGGCTGCAGCTTTACACCGGCCTTTCCGGCCAGCAAGCGAAGCGCATCCGGAAACTCCAACCCTTCCATCTTCTGAATAAACTCAAAAATATCGCCCCCTTCACCGCAGCCGAAGCAGTGATAAATCTGACGTTCCGGATTAACAAAAAAAGATGCGGTCTTTTCGTCATGAAACGGACAGCAAGCTCGAAGACTGGTGCCAGCTCGCTTCAACTGAAGATAATCACCGACAACTTCGGCGATATCTAATCGTTGTTTGATTTCATCGATTACGCCGTCACCGGACATATTGACTCCTGATGGTGAGAAACAAAAACGCAGTCGTTTATCTCAAACTTAGCACGAAAAGTGGTCGGTCAGAAACTCAATCGGTGCTGCTGGTCTGCGAGGGCACTATCAGTTCTAGGCAGTCGGCCGCGGCCGCTGCATCAACAGTCCGATGTAGTCCGAAAACTGTCGGAAACGATCCAGTCTCAGTATTCAACCCAAAACGAATAGACCACTCCGAACGGCTATCAGCGGTATCACACCAAACCCTAACCGGCAATTCGAAACTGGTTTGAGGAAAAATCAACTCGTCTTCAACTAGACCATGAACATAAACCAGGTCGCTGATCTCTCGCGTACCAATCGTCTTCCTCTTGCCGTAGGGTGCAAGTTCGGTGACTTGGGCATTCAGACGCTTGGGCAAAAAGAGGTGCCAACCGAAGCAATGAACGATCCGATCACTGTCATTTCGTACGACCAGACGAACCGTACCCTTGATTCGTCCGTCTAGATATCTGGTCAGTTGGACATCCTCTGGTAATTCCGGAACTAGACGGGGTCGATGTAGTCGTTGGAGATACGAAGGAAGGAGGATGGCTGCAGTAGAAACAATCACCACGCCAGCAAATAGATTGGCTAAGAAGTCGCTCCAAAACCAGCGGTCGGGTTGAAGACCAAGCAGGCGGCCCAATAACCCGGCCATTACCAGAATGGACAGGAGACCCGCCGCACCGGCGAGCTTGGTTATAGTCAGGTCGGACATATCGTTAAGTGTCGCTAAATATCGAAAAAACTGAGCAAAAAGATGAACGATCTGCGACCAGACCTTACACCATTACCGAGACTGAATCAATATATCCTTAAGTTATTTATTACCAACCAAAATTACTGTAATTCCTACTATGGCGGCTATTAATCTCTTGCCAAGCTTAAGAGGTGAGTATAGAATGGTCACGCCACTACTAAACGGAGGGATCGCATAGTGGTCGAGTGCGCCCGCTTGGAAAGCGGGTAGGGTGCAAGCCCTCGGGAGTTCGAATCTCCCTCCCTCCGCCAAAATTCGGAATTCAAATTTCCGCCAAAAATATGGTCGGCGCGAAGCGCCGTCTGTTCTGCATTCCCCCCACAAAATCCTGATTCTGCAAGGATTCGCCACGCTCCGCGTGGCTCAAAAAGTACGGTTCGATCCTTAATTTGAAAGTTCGAACCGACTTTTTTGAACAAATGAAGTTTTTCTTCATTTGTTCCCTCGTTTGCCAATTCCATATTGTATTTCAAAAACTTTTCGGTAAGTTCGAACCGATTATTTGCTTTTTGCTCAAAAGCCGATGATTTCTCCTTGAGAAGCTGTTTTTGATTGACCAACGCACTTTTAGCGTCTCGATATTCCTCTAGCGAAAGTGCATTCTCTAGGTAAGCGTTCATCAGCTTCTCAATCTTGGAATCCAAAAGAGAAATATCGACTTTTGTGTTGTCTGCAAAAAGTGTAGACGATTGGGCTTCCACCAATTTGTCCTTTTCGTTTTCCGCCAACATCCATTTAGCCCAATCGTCTGGCAAAGAAACTTTTTTGATTTCCTTTTGAATTTCGGAAGTGATGATTTCCTCACGAGTATATTTTTGTGAACAAGGATTTTTCCGTTTAGTACATCGCAAATAGTTGTGCCCTTTCTGGGTTTCGGTAGTAATGAAGCAACCACACTCTCCGCAACGGAAAAATCCTCTGTACAAAAATGGTTTGAGTCCTTTCGAGTGAGGTTTAGATTTTCTCATCATCACTTCCTGAACGGAATCAAAAAGTTTCTTTGTGATAATCGGTTCGTGCTTGCCTTCGTGGATTTCGCCGTTATACAACATCAAACCTGTGTAAATCGGATTTTTCAAAAGTTTTTGATAATTCGACACCGCAAGTTCCTTTCCGCTTTTTCGCTTCAATCCAAGTTCATTAAATTTGTCGCGGAGTTGTCGCAAAGTGAAAGACCCAGACGAATATGCCTCAAATGTTTTCTTGATTAAAGGTGCGATATTTTCATCAACAACAATTTTTCCACCCTCGTTTACATATCCCAACGGCGACATTTGAGGCCATATCCCGTCTTTCACTTTGTTTCGCTTACCACGCTTAATATTCTCGCTCAAATTGTCCACATAATACTTGGATTGCGAAAAAGCGATAGAAAGCATGAATTTGCCTTGCGGTGTCGTATCACACCAGAAAGTTGGAAATTTTAGTTCGGCAATTTTTCCCGTATCGAGCAAATATATTATCTTTCCACCATCAACACTATTTCTCGCCAATCTATCGGGGTGCCAAGCTAAAATTCCATTTGCTTCGTTTTGCTCGATACGGAGAAGCATTTCATCAAATACTGGCCGACCCGGAATCTTGGCGGTTTGTTTTTCCACGAAAATATCTACAACCTCAATTTGTTCTTTAACCGCTAACTCTTTGAGTTCGGCCAGTTGGTCTGAAATGCTTCTCACTTGCCGATCTTCGGTATCGGTAGATTTACGAGTATAGATAAAAAATTTTCTGGTGTGATTATTCATAGGATTGTATTGGCAAACGAGGAGCCACGCGGAGCGTGGCGAATCCTTGCAGAATCAGGATTTTGTGGGGGGAATGCAGAACAGACGGCGCTTCGCG
>MGFG01000013.1 GCA_001791745.1 Candidatus Uhrbacteria bacterium RIFOXYC2_FULL_47_19
AACTTTTTGAGAATCAAGAGAACGGAGCGTTTTTTGCAAAGCAAAAAACGCACTTGTATTTTCGCCAAAACCCTTTCCGCCTACGGCGGAAGCCGTGAAATCCCATAATTCCCCCCAGCGTATGGAAACAACTCAAACCAAAACTAAATGTGTTCTCTATGCTCGCAAGAGCACCGAGGAAGATGACCAGCAGATAATGTCCATTGAGGCACAGCTTTTTGAGTTACGCGAATATGCGAGCAGAGAACGCATTGAAATCGTAAAAGTATTTACGGAAGCGAAAAGCGCAAAGAAGCCCGGGCGAGACCAGTTTGCCAAAATGATTGAGTATATTGAAAGCTCTAGCGAGCCACTTGGTATTTTGGCATGGCACCCCGATCGTCTCGCCCGTAATTCTGTTGATGGCGGTAAAATTATTTACTTAGTGGACATCAACAGAATTGCTTCTTTACGCTTTCCGCAGTTTTGGTTTGAGCCAACTCCGCAAGGGAAATTCATGTTGCAAGTGGCGTTCGGACAATCTAAATATTTTTCTGACAACCTTGTTGAAAATGTGAAGCGTGGAATCCGCCAAAAAATCCGCCGTGGCGAATGGCTAACGCTCGCTCCATTTGGCTATGTGAATAATTACAAGACCAAGAATATCGAACCTGACAAAGTAAAGTCCCGTGTCATCAAGCGAGCGTTTGAGGAATACGCCACCGGAACATATACCCTCAAATCTCTAGCGGATTTTTTGGCGGATCACGGCGTTGTGCAGAAAAAAGGAACGCCACTTGCCAAAGTTTCCGTTGTGAAAATGCTGACCAACAGAGCATATCTCGGCTTTATCAAACATCGTGGTGAATGGCACAACGGAAACTTTGAGCCAATTCTTTCTCCGACACTGTTTGAAACAGTCCAAAAGGTGCTCACTTCGCGCAAGAAGCCGAGAAAGTCTAAAGTTGCGCTACCGTTCGCGTTCACTGGGTTTGCAAAGTGCGGCGAGTGTGGCTGTGCGATTACGGCGCAGTATGCCACCAACCGCTTTGGCACCCGCTACACCTACTATCGTTGCACCAAGAAAAATGGAAAGTGCGCACAGCCGTATACGCAAGAAAAGGTACTCGCCACACAATTGCAAACACTGCTTCAATCAGTGTCGCTTCCTTTTTCAGAAATTGAAGAAATGGACAAGCAGATTACCGCTTGGGAAAAAGAATCAATTTCTGAAAAAGGAAGTGTTGCCAAAAATTTAAAAGAAAAGATTCGAGCAAACGAAGAAAAACTGAATAAACTCGTTTCAGTTTTTCTTGACGGCGATATTGAACGCGAAATGTATCTTACGCGCAAAGACCTGCTCATGCGTGAAAAAGCGGGTTTGCTCGAATCAGAATCAAATTTTGGGCAACAGAGAAAGAATTGGGTCGAACCCTTGCGGAGTTTCGTTTTGTCCTTGAAACAAGCGTCCGATTTAGAAAAAACTTCCAACTATTTAGACTGGAAGAAGTTTTTTCAGAAAATCGGCTCTAACCCTGAAATCAAGGACAAAACGGTTTCCATACGCTGGGGGGAATTATGGGATTTCACGGCTTCCGCCGCAGGCGGAAAGGGTTTTGGCGAAAATACAAGTGCGTTTTTTGCTTTGCAAAAAACGCTCCGTTCTCTTGATTCTCAAAAAGTTACTACTGGTGCAGGCGGAGGGAATCGAACCCCCATTGCCGGTTCCGAAGACCGGTGCTCTATCCGTTGAGCTACGCCTGCAAGTAACAAACTATACCTAACTAGCCTGCCTGAGACAAAATAGCCCGGCCGGAGCCGGACGTCAACCCCCTCAACTCTCCACAGTCACTTCTTCTTGGTCGAAAATTCATCAGAACTACCACCAATAACGTATTCAGCAGCTGTTTCCTTAGTCACAACCCCTTCTTTAACCAATCGAGTTAAATCCTGTCGCAGAGTAATCATGCCCTCACCAGCCGAAGTCTGCATCACATTGTTAATCTGTTGTATTTTATTTTCCCGAATTAAATTGGCAACAGCATGATTGTTTACCAACACCTCTCTGGCTGCCGCCCGTCCACCATCAACCTTGGGTAGTAACTGCTGTGAAACAATACCACGCAAAGTTAATGCTAACTGAATGCGAACTTGGTTCTGTTGATGGGCCGGAAACGAATCAACTATACGGTCAATAGTCTGAGCCGCACCATAAGTGTGAAGTGTAGCGAATACCAAATGACCGGTCTCTGCGATAGTCAGCGTAGTTGAAATGGTCTCGATGTCGCGCATCTCTCCGACCATAACCACATCTGGATCTTGTCGAAGTACATGCTTAAGACCTTCAGTAAAACTAATAAAGTCCTGACCAAGTTGCCGCTGACGAACGACACACTTTTTGTGTTTGAATAAAAATTCAACCGGATCCTCTAATGTGATTATATTTCTAGTCGCTGTCGCGTTAATGCGATCAATCATGGCTGCAAGCGTCGTGGACTTTCCTGCCCCAGTCGGACCAGTTACCAAAACCAGTCCATGCGGATACTCAACCATACTATGAACGACCGGAGCTAACTCCAAATCTTCCATCTGCGGAATATCGGACGGTATAACACGTGCAGCCATGGCCACGTTCCCTTTCTCCCAATGCAGATTGATGCGAAAACGTTTGCCCGACCCGACTTGATGCGCTACATCCAATTCTTTAAGTTCGATAAAACGTTCACGCTCAGCATCACTGATTATCGAAAAGCAGAGTTGCTTTGCAACGTCCGACGTCAATTCCTTAGCACCTTCAATCTCAACCAACTCGCCAGTCAAACGCAAAAGTGGTGGTCTACCGACCACTAAATGCAAATCCGAAGCGCCACGATCAACAGCTAATTCAAAAAGTCGATCGATCACCTCTCTGACTTTCGGACTGTCGTAATCCACCGCCATATGAACACATCTTACCATTCCTTGATCTCGAGCGCACTCTCAGCCGCTGCAACTTGAGCTTCTTGTTTCGAAGTCCCTGTGCCAGTAGCTACCAACTCATCACCCAAAAACGCACCGACAATAAACTCTTTAGCATGATCAGGGCCGTGCTCTTCCATCACTCTATAGTTTGGTGTCATACCAACCTTCTCCTGGGCTGATTCCTGAAAACGGCTCTTAGGATCGATATACAATCGTCGCTCAAGAATTTCCGGTAACAACGACAATACAAACTTGTCGACAAACTTCTTGGTGACCTTCATTCCTTGATCCAAATAAATAGCCCCAATGAAAGCCTCCATGGCATTCGCTAATATGTACTGCCGTGCTTTGCTACCACCATCTTTGGATTCCCCATGCGACAAATAGAGATATTCCTCCAACCCCAAATCCTGAGCCACACCAGATAACGTCTTAGCATTAACAAGTGCAGCTCGCCAATTCGTTAATTCCCCTTCTGGGTTCGGATATTTCTCGTACAAATACTCAGTTACAGCCAACTCTAATACTGCATCACCTAAAAACTCCAGGCGCTCATTATGTCCCAGTTTGAACCCAGGATGTTCGTTGAGATAAGACCTATGTACAAAGGCCTGAGTTAACACTTCGTTATTCTTGAATTTGATCTTCACTCGTTCCTCTAGGGAGGAAAAATCTTTGGTGTCTGCCATAAAATTGTTTGTCGGTCACACCGACAGAACAGATCACCATCGCTCATCGCAAATTCGCCCCGCAAAACGCGAGTCTCGATTTGTCATAAGCCATGATGCACGACTGTAAATTGTTAATCGTTGCTACCTTTGTTAATTTCTCTCATTCAGAAGAGTCGACATTGCTCTCGTCAACCTCCTGTTCTTCAGCTTTGGCTGATGATTTTTCCGTTTTATCTACCTCCTTCTCTTCGCCAGCTGCCAACGCATCTTTATATACAGCTCCTAACACACCATTTACAAATCGACCGGACGACTCCCCACCAAAGGTCTTAGCTAGTTCAATTGCTTCATTGATAGCAACTCGTGATGGGATCACATCAGAGAACTTCAATTCATAAACACCGATACGCAAAATATTTCGATCGATATTGGTGATCTGTTCAATCGGCCAGTCAGGTGCGTACTTAGTAATAATCTCATCGATCCGGTCGATTTTGGCGATGATATTACTAATCAACTCGGAAATGAAACCCTTATCATCGAAATCCGGCGCAAAATCCTGAAGATTAGAGGCGATAAATCCGGGCACCTTAGAGGTAGGCTTACCATTAAAATCCCACTGGTAAAGGGTTTGCATGGCAATCGTTCGGGCGAGATGTCGGTTTGACATGGTATTGATGGCTAAAGACCTCTATCGAAAGCGGCGCGCGAACTAATCACGCGCCGGTACGTTACTTTTTCTTCTTACTGGCCGTTGTCTTAGAAGCCTTGGTCGGCTTGGTCGACTTGGTTGTTGTCTTGGTGGTCTTCTTCTCGAGCGGATTATCGAGCTTTAGAACCTGACGACCGGAATAAGATCCGCAGTTATTGCAGGCGTTATGCTGCAACTTGGGCTGCTTGCACTTGGGGCAGGCCGCCAGTGTGACCTTCTTCAGTGCGAAATGTGATGCTCTCCTCCGCTTATGCGAGCTAGTTCTTCTGTGTCCTGGAAGGGCCATAAAGTGGCGTTACTTTCCTTAGTGAAATTCCGTAGCCTGACAGCTGGGCTAAAAACCGCAACTGAAAGCGCCTTAAAAATAGCGCAGATATTGGAGGGTGTCAATGGCTAAGATCAAGGCTGGTTTGATTTGAAATGGCCGGTCTAGCTCGCTCATCCAGAGCCACAGCCAGCATAAACATGAGAAAAACGACCGTCGAAGCAAATGGCATTCCAAATAAAAAGACTCCAAAAACGTGGTCGATCAGTGTTGGTAGGGTAATGGCGTAAAAACCGACACTTAACCACTGCACGAAGGTTAATTTGAGGTGAAAAATACGACTAAATAACAAAGCTAGTAACGAAATAACAACGACATCAACCATCAAAATCAAGAAGCTAAATAAAAATCTAAAAATAGTAGCCAAAACCAAGATAATAGCGACAACCGGCCACTTCCAAGTAAAAACAATATTTTGCATCTCTTCCCGAGTTACAGAAAGGTCCGGTAAATCGGAAAACGGTGTAATCTCACGTTGTCCATCCGATCGCTGTACGAAGACTGAATCATGACCAAAGAACACTCCAGTACGATCAGAAAAAGCCAAAGGAAATTCATTTCCTTCAACCGTTGGATCCACGACTAAATCTAAATCACCAAAATTGAACTCTGTCCCTGGTAGTAAATTGGTATTAAATTGACCTTGGCTAATCTCAAAACTTGATCCAGGTAGGAGTTTATCGCTAAGACCATCATTAACTAAACGAGACAGTTGTAATACTCCTGGCAACACGACCGTCAAGACGAATATTAATGTCAGCAACAAACAAAAAACTACTGCATAACGTAGCGCAGCGCCGACAGTACCAACACGCACTCGACGATAAAATTCTAGATCGTAACAACTCCTCAGGACTGATTCTAAAAAATTAATCATCCTTTTTTTAAAAGTCATACTGTTAAATGCTTTGATCCCAAAACTATTCCTGATAGGGATTATACAAATACAAAGATTGAAAGTTAAACTGACCACCCAAATGAGTGGTCAGTCAGTATCCTAGAATGATCCGGAAAAAATAACAACGAGTTACTTCACAGTATCGATCACGTTAAATAGTTGATCTTGAGTAACTTCTGTCCGTGGAAACCATGGACCATCGAGATCTTCTGGTGCTAGTTCGTTGCTCCGGGGTGACAAAAAAGAAGCGAGATAGACCTTGCCACCAAAATCGATATAACGACAACCTAGACTAGGAGCACAGACCTCATTATAAATTTTCGCGCCAGAATCAGTCTCTTTCGAGAAAGGCTCATCAGACGAACCATCGAATGATTCTGTCTCTTTCACCATGAATGGAATCACTACATCATACTCAGAATCCGGAACCCCGAAATAAGCCGTATCCCCATCGACCGACCTTACCGACCAATCATCTGGCAAAACGAAAGATAGACCATTAAGTTCGACTCTAACGGTCTGACTATTATCATCAGAAATCACCTCAGTCGAAGGTTCTGAACAACCAACTCCAACCAAAAGTAGACTACAAGCCAGACTTAACAGAAATAAATGTTTTCTTATAAGGAGAGAAGTTTAATACTCAAAACGTACTAATGTTTATCAAACCAACGTCACCGAAGAAACCGAATCCCCTGCCTGCTTGAAAGTCATTACTTTAACTCCTTGAGTATCGCGTCCTAATTTACTCACTGTGTTGAGTGGCACACGAATAATCTGTCCCTTGGTCGAAACTACCATCAAATCACTATCGTCGGCGTTATTTACGACCATTCCACTAACCACCTCGCCAATCTTCTTGGTTACATGTGCAGTCCGGATACCACTACCACCTCGTCCTTGAACTCGGTATTCCGTAACATCAGTGCGCTTGCCATAACCGTTGGCTGAAACCATCAACACGTTCAATTTACCTTTGACCATCTTGGCTGGAACTATGTCCATACCAACGACCGAATCATTACCTTTGAACTTGATGCCCCGAACACCAGCGGCTACCCGCCCCATTGGGCGAATATTCTTCTCTGAGAATCGAATCGACTGACCATTTCTGGTAACCATCATCACATCTTCTTCACCATTAGTAGTCCTTACCCATTTCAAGGTGTCGCTATCATTGAGCTTGATGGCGATCAAGCCATTACTACGAATGTTGGCAAACTCCGAAATGTCCGTCTTCTTGACTGTACCTCTAGAAGTCGCCATTAGTAGATATTTGTAGCCGGAGAATACCTCACTCGATAAGACAGTCGATACCTTTTCATTTGGCGCAAGTTGCAGGAAATTGACCATGGCCTGTCCACGCGAAGTACGAGTTGTCTGTGGCACATCATAAGCTTTCAATCTAAATACTCGACCACGAGTAGTAAAGAAATACATGTCCGCATGAGTGGTCGTAGCAAATAGGTCAGTAACAATGTCCTCTTCCTTGGTCTTCAATCCAGTAATACCTTTACCGCCACGAATTTGTGTCCGGAAAGTATCTGGCGGCAAACGTTTGATATAACCATCTTGAGTAATCATTACAATGGTCGACTCATTCGGAATGAGGTCTTCTTGAGCGAATTCCTTGACCCCATGCGGCACAACCTGAGTACGACGTGGTTCACCATGTTTGTCTTTAATGGCGGCTGTTTCATCTTTAACGATCTTGAGTACTCGCTTAGCCGAAGCTAAAATAGCCTCCAATTCCTTGATCAGTTTCATCTTCTCCTTGTACTCGTCATCGACCTTCTTCCGCTCCAGATTGGCGAGCGAATGCAACTTCATCTCGAGAATCGCATCGGCCTGAATCTCGCTCAACTTGAACTTCTTAATCAAGTTTTGTTTGGCCTCGTCGCGATCGTAGGATGCTCGAATGGTCTTAATCACCTGATCCAGATTATCGAGCGCAATCTTCAATCCCTCGAGCACATGAGCCCGAGCCTTAGCTTTAGCCAAATCAAACTCAGTACGTCGACGGATCACCTGCTTACGATGTTCGATGAAATACTCGAGTGTGCTCTTAAGATTAAGTACCCGCGGTTGCAGCCCGTCGACCAGGGCCATCAAATTTACATGGAAGGTGTCCTGCAACGGAGTGAGATGAAACAATCGGTTGAGTACCTTCTTCGGATAGGCGTCCTTCTTCAGTTCGATCACAACTCTAACTCCCTCTTTTGAGGACTCGTCGCGTAGGTCTCGAATTCCATCAATCTTTTTGGTCTGAACTAGGGCTGCTATTTTCTCGAGTAGCGTGGCCTTGTTAACCATGTACGGAATCTCGCTGACGATAATCCGGAACTGACCCGACTTATCCTCGACAATGTCAGCTTTGGCCCGCATGACGATGCCGCCGCGACCGGTCAAGTACGCCTGGGCGATGGCCTTGGTGTCGTAAATAATGCCGCCAGTTGGAAAGTCAGGACCTTTGACGTACGCCATTAAATCTTCAACCGTAGCCTCGGGGTTCTCGATCAATAAATCTATAGCCTCACAAAGCTCGGCCAGATTGTGTGGTGGAATACTGGTAGCCATGCCGACTGCAATACCCACTGTGCCATTCAAAAGCAGGTTCGGAATCTTGGACGGTAGAACAGTTGGTTCTTTGTGCTCACCATCGTAGTTCGGAACGAAATCGACTGTGTCACGTTCGATGTCGGTCAAAACTTCCTCAGAAATACCGGCCAACTTACATTCGGTGTAACGCATGGCAGCAGCCGAATCGCCATCCATTGATCCAAAGTTACCCTGACCATGTACCAGCATGTGACGCATGCTGAAGTACTGAGCCATACGAACTAACGAATCATAGACTGCCGAATCTCCATGTGGATGATACTTACCAAGTACCTCACCAACTACGGTGGCTGACTTCCTAAACTTAGCACTCGGTTTGAGACCGATCTTCCACATGGCATACAAAATACGCCGATGCACCGGCTTGAGTCCGTCCCGGACATCAGGTAACGCCCGGGTCATGATGACCGACATGGCGTAATCCAAATACGACTCTTGCATCTCGTCACTAATCAAACGAGACACGACGTTGGCCGCAACTGGCCCATCAATCGGCAGTTCGGACTGACCTCTTTTTTTGCTCTGTAATCTCTTGCGTGGTGGCATGTTTTTCGGATTGATTGTCTATTTCTGATCCTCTTTGGATGATCCAGATTGATTAGCACTAAGCTTTTCCTGTAACCGCCCAACGATCGCTGTAGTGTCCGGTGGCCCAGTGTTACTGGAACCACTGTCATCAATCTGTTCTTCGGATGGTTGAACCAAACTCGCATCACTTAGGCTAGCACTCAATGTATCGAGTGATTCTTTAAGTTCAGTTGCTTCATTACTCAAACTGTCATTCATTGACTTCCAACCAACCTGGTCATCGTTAGCACTAGAAGAATTGTCGAGTTGCATTGGTAAAAGCCAGAGCCAGGCACCAACAACGAAGGCTGTGGTCAGCACAACAGCCACGGTCATCGCGGTCCGCCGTCCTTCCTCACTTAGCTCGTTGTCTTTGCGCCCGTTGGTCATTACGGTTCAATTACAATCACTTTAGTCTCCTCTTGTGGCAAATCACGCGGAGTGATTTTCAACTTATTGACAGTCTCTGGTTCAGAAACACCCAAAGCCTTCAAAAATGGTTCGACGCCTTGTAATCCATCACCCAACTTCCCGGATAGATAATTCATCGGAATGATTACGCGCGGTTCGATTTGAGCAACCACTTCGGCAGCCCGTTTGGCATCGAGTCCATCACCACCACCGACCGGCACAAACAAAATATCAATATCACTCAGATCTTTGAGGTCTGCATCATCAAGCGGATGCTTTAGATTACCAAGGTGTACCAAATGCAAATCCTCGGTTGTCAAACAATAAATAGTATTAACTCCACTCCGTTTACCATCGGTCTCCTCGTAGAAAGTTGGCACTCCAATCACTGAGACATCCTTAACCTCGTACTCCCCCGGACCAGAAACAATAAACGGTTTACCTTCTATCTCGGACGCGGCATTGTGTCGCGGTGAATTATGACTCGAAGTCACAACCTCGGCTGTTAAGCTACGTGGTAGACGTACCTTACCTTCAGCCGAAAAAGGATCAGTAATCACTGTTACTTTGTCGTCGCGATTCTGAACTTCAATCTTGAAACAGGAATATCCTAGCCAAGTGATGATCATAGTTTTTGTCTTTGAGTGAAGATGCCGTACAAAATCCTGACTCGGTAGAATCAGGACAAGCAGTCAGCACTGACACTAATACTAAAGAAATTCGACCGGCGAACCCGGTATTCAGTTACTCTTTAAGCGTAGCCAGAGTAGCACGCCGAGCGGGTTCTGTGAAGTGGCTGAAGGTGGTTGAAAAGCCAATTTGGAAAAGATTAGCGGCTAAAAACAAAAATGGTCAATTATCAACGTTACCACACTTCTCACCAGCACAAATCCTTGACGCAGCACTCCAAATTAGCTAACCCTGGACCGGTTCATTTACAGTCAAAAAAGGCTGAGAGGAGGATGTAATGGATGAACAAGCAAGGGAGCGAGTACTTGAAATAAAAGGAGTCTGAAAAATAAGAAGGATCAAACTACAAAAGCCGTCCTTGTCTCCGAGCTGTGCGACATAGCCAACTCCGCACCAGAGGCGATAGAAGTACTAAACGATCTGATCGCCTCACCGGACCAACAAATTAGTACCATGGCTTCAGACGCCCTATATCGCATTAGAAACAATAAGGATCCGGCTACCTTTAGTGCCTGGCTTAACCTACTGTTCCTGAAAAAACAAGATAAGATTAATATCTAAACCTAAACGACAAGGACTAGCCGCTAACAACTCCCTCGCTAAAGAACACAAAAGGACCGTCTGCGGTCCTTCTTTTTTTATTGAAGTCTCATATCTACTCATCTTTCGTCCCGGCGACTCGGCGGTCCTCGGTCCACGGACATCGCCTCGCCGGTCTCGCCGTGTCGATCTGAAGCAGTTCAAGCCTCCCCTGCGGCTCGACCTTGATCCGGGACCCAGGAGTAAAATTGATCGGCTTCTGGATCCCGGATAGACCTCGCTCCGCTCGGCCTTCCGGGAT
>MGFG01000014.1 GCA_001791745.1 Candidatus Uhrbacteria bacterium RIFOXYC2_FULL_47_19
ATGCATGGAACATACCAAAATACCGCAGGGAATGTCCCATTCAACCACGCCCAAGGGCGTGGTCTTTTGGGTTAGTTGATAAAAACACGAATAAAAAAGCAGACAATTTAGTCTGCTTTTTTATTTCTAATTATTGACGGATCGGCATGACGATGTACAGATATTCAGAACCTTTGGTCCCCTGACGTAGTAAGCAAGGACTCATACCATCAATCATTTGAACCATTACTTTTTCGGTCTCAATATTATTTAATCCATCCAAGAGATAACGATGATTAACAGTAATAGAATTTTCTTTTCCGGTTACTTCACCTTCTACTTCTGCACGATGCTCACCGGTTTGTGGATTATTAGCTGAAATACCAATTGTTGCTCCGGCAGTAAATTTAACATTTATATCATTAAGTCCGGTTCTGGAGAATAAAGAAGTAGCTTTAACTGCACGAATAAGCTCATCTTTGGGAATTACAGCCTCTGTTTCGAAACTCTCGGGGATAAGCTGTCGATAATCGGGATATTTCCCATCAATAGTTCTTGATACCAACTCGACTTGATCGTAACGGAACATGATCTGATTTTCGGCAACAATAATATCTATTTTTTCTGGATTATCGACTGTATCCTTAAAAACCCCAAGAATACGTACGAGTTCGGAAACAGCTCTAGAAGGAACAATTACCGACAAACTATCTTCAGTTTGTGGTCCGTTTACTTTGTCGATATCAATCGATTTTTCAGCCAATCTATAACTATCAGTCGCAGCTAAGACTAAATAAGGAATACTGCTATTTAGAGAAAATTTAAAAAGAACTCCGCTTATTTCTGGTCTTGATTCGTTTGCTGCCACAGCAAAGTTAACCTGACCAATTGCTTTTCTAAGTGCATTAACTTTTACGGTGAACCTATGCTCACTTTCAACTGTTGGTATTAATGGAAACTCAGAAGCTCCAATTCCGTTTAATTTTGTTTGATAAGTACCACAACTAACTGAAAGTGAATTTTCAATCTGCTCTACATCAACTCTATCTTTAGGTAAAAGTGAAACGTAATCAGAAATCAGTTTTGAAGGAACTGTAAATTCACCTTTACTTTCAACTTTACTTCTAATAGCGCAACTAATCGCCATTTCTAAATTAGTAGTCATTAGTTTGAGACCACCTTCTTCTGTACGGATTAATACATTTTCAAGTATTGGAAGATTAACACTGCGATTAGCGATATGACTCACTATAAAAAGACCTTGTCGTAGGTTTTCTTGTGTACAGGAGAATTTCATGTTTGTCGGGCTAGTAGGACTGGTAAGTGAGAACTATATATAATCGGTAACGGTAATAGTAGGGAGGTGGGAAAAGGGGACAAGAGGTAAAAAATTTCTCAACTAAGAGAAATTTTTTATGAAAGGAACTGTGTGAAAAAGGTGAAACTAAGGGGTGGGAGGAGGGGACAGAATAACTCGCAAGTGGAAAAGTGGATAAAGAGCTAACTTTTGATATACAGATAGGTCACAAACTCTTCACTTGATATCAAAGGGTTTTCCAGAGACTTATCTCCAGGAGATAAAGACCAAAGAAAAAAGATTTAAGAAGTATAGAGACGTTGTTTGATCTGGTCGATATCTTGTTGGAGTTTTTGGTTGTTGGGGAGGTCTTTACTGATTTTAGAAAAGGCATGCATGGCTGTGGTGTGGTCTCGGCCACCCAACTCGTTGCCAATAGTAGGATAGGATGATCTCATTTCTTCACGCATGAGATACATAATGATTTGTCTCGGATGAGCTAGTCTCTTTTCTCGACAATGACCTAAGATGTCAGGAATTGAAACATCAAAATAGGTAGAAACAATCTGGATTAGGTGTTTGGGAGTAACATTGCGTTGAGAATTCGCCGGTCCAAAACTAGATAAAAGCTGCTTTGCTCCTTCGAGAGTTGGGCGGGAATTCTTAAATTGATGGTAGGCGATGATCTTATTGAGAGCGCCTTCGAGTTCTCGGACATTGGATTGAACTGTATCAGCAATAAAGCTGATGATTTCTGCATCCAAGTCATAATTTCGTTCTCGACACTTGGTTTCGAGAATTGCGATACGGGTCTCGTAGTCTGGACTAGAAATGTCGGCCATCATACCCCATTCAAAACGGGAAATGAGCCGGTGTTCCAAAGCCGGGATCTGTTTAGGTGGACGGTCAGAGGTTAAGACTACCTGCTTATTGGTTTGATGTAGCGCGTTGAAAGTATGAAAAAATTCTTCTTGAGTACCATCCTTACCAGTCAAGAACTGAATATCATCAATCAGGAGTACGTCGACGTTCCGATAAGTATCTTTGAAATCTTTGCCGCGCCCGCTTTTGACCGCATTAATAAAATCATTGGTAAAGCGTTCACAAGTGACGTAAAGAATTTTTGCGCTAGGTTGACGTGAAATAACTGCATTACCCAAGGCCTGGATCAGATGAGTCTTACCTAATCCGACTCCTCCATAAATAAAAAGAGGGTTATATTTAGTGCCCGGATTTTCGGCTACGGCTGCAGCAGCTGCGTGGGCTAATTCACTGCCCTTACCAACAATGAACGATTCAAAGACGTATTTTGGATTCAATTTACTATCAGAAGACCCGGAAGCTCTAGGATTGCCAGAAGGATCGAAACTAGGTTCTCTAGTTAGGGTTTGAACTGAAGGCTGATAAAAATGTTGAGAGCCAGAAGGTTGGGTTTGAAAACTGGTTGGGACTGGGATGGCCTGCATTGAAACTCTGGATTGCTGCGGTCGGACGTCTACTTTATAGATAATTCCCTTTATCGGCAGATTACTAACATTTTGGATTGATTTGAGGATAGACTGGTTGTATTTCTTCTCAAGCCAAGCCTTAGTAAAGGTGTTGGGGACACTAATAACCACCTTTTCATCTTCGATGGATGAAATGAAAGTGTTCTTAAACCAGGTTGTAAAATTGGCTTTACTAAGAGAAAGTTCCAGTTCACCGAGTACTGCCTGCCAGAGTTCATGTGTATTCATAGTGATTATCTCGATGGTGAAAAATGTAAGTCACGACGTCCTTTAGTCTATGGAACCGTGGATAATTTGGAAAGGATGTCCTTGTTAACACTTTGTGTATCAATTGTGCATATCTTTTGTGGAAAACTCAATTTATTGTCAATGGTTTTGACTACTCAGGTGAAGGTATTGCTTTTTTTGTGGGTATGTGGCAGTATTGGTCAGCAAGTATCTGACTGACATAAGGCTTATGCCTAAAAGGACATATCAACCAAAGAGCCGCAAAAGACAGAAAACTCATGGTTTTAAAGCCAGAATGAGCTCTCCTGGCGGCAGAAATGTATTGAAGAGGCGACGGGCTAAAGGACGAAAGTCACTATCGGTCTAAAAGCGCCAAGCAAAGAATCCGCATCATAAGTGGTGCGGATTTCTGCTATTATTGGCCTATGATCCCTAAAGATAAAAGATTGATTTCAAAAAAGGATTTTTCCCGAGTTTTTTCGAAAGGTCGGATTTTTCATGGTCGTGGTTTGAGCGCTAAGATTTGTAGAAATAGTTTAGAATTCAGTCGTTTTGGTTTGGTGATTAGCACCAAGGTTAGCAAGAAAGCAGTGCTACGAAATAAGGCTCGTCGACGACTTCGGTCGATTGTTGGTCGGTTACTTCCCTCGATTAAGGGAAATCAGGACGTTGCAATTTTAGCTAGAAAAGAGGTATTAGACATGACCTTCGAGCAGATCGAAACATCGACTATTCATCTTTTAGAGAAAGTTGGACTTTTAAAAAGTGGCGACCAACCATGAAGTACTTTGGTAGACAGCTAACAAATTGGTTGGCAAAACCAAAATGTTTGGTCCTAGTAATGATTCGCCTTTATCAATTAACCATTTCGCCGGACCACAGTTTTTTAGGTAAAAGATTTTTTCCAAACGGATACTGTCAGTATTGGCCTAGTTGTTCGGCCTACGGGTATCAAGCAGTGGAGAAATATGGGATTTTACGTGGATTAGGTCGGGCTGTTTGGCGAGTGACCCGCTGTAATCCCTGGAGTAAAGGTGGAATAGATGAAGTGAAGTAATAAAAAAGGCCTTAGTCGGCCCATTTTTATTTTTTTGGTTTATATTTTTCTACAGGAGTCAGTCGATTTGTAATTTTTTACGGAAATAGGTTTGACCACTAACTATTTGTATACTGGTTTTTGGAATTCCTAGGTATTCGGCCACCTGTGCAATAATGTCACGATTGGCCTGTCCTTTATCTGGTGGACGGGTTGTCCGGACGGTCAAAGTACCGTCTGGATTTTTTGTTACTCGTCGTTCACGTGCTCCGGCTCTAGCAATAACCTCTACGAATTTCATACCATCAACTGGTTTCTCATTTTTTTCAAAAGTTTAATGTCTTCCAATTGTCCTTCGGTCGGCGTCTCTAGAATGAAGTTAACTTTTTGAAAGTGTGGTTCAGAGATTATGGCCTTAAAACCAGTAGTTCCAAGGTAACCATGACCAATATGTTCGTGACGATCTTTATGTGTACCAAACTCTACTTTCGAATCGTTGGCGTGTACTAATTCCAATCGATTAAGCCCGATTGTCTGGTCAAATAAGGCGACTGTCTTGCGAACTGCCAACTCATTTCGTAGATCGTAACCCGAGGCGAAGGCGTGGGCAGTGTCGAAGCAAATTCCAATACGTTCATCAGCAACTTCAGTTATAATGGTGGCCAATTCTTCGAATCGACTACCGATTATTTTTCCAGCACCGGCTGAGTTTTCGAGTAATAATCGAGCTGAACCATTATAGCCGTCCAATATCTGTTTGACTCCAGCAATCGCTCTAGCTAGGCCATCTTCTTCATCGACACCGTTGGCACTGCCTAGGTGAGTCATAATCGCCGGACAACCTAATAAAGAAGCACGTTCCAGATCGGTTTTGATAATACCAATTGTCCTACTCCTAACTTCTGGCCGATCAGAACAGATGTTTAGTACATAGGGGGTATGGACGTAATATTCACTGAAACCATGGTTAGTGCAGGTCTGACGGAAGATCGAGATCTCTTCTGGCCCCAATTTAGGAACAGGTCCACCCTGAGGTGGTCGACTAAAGAATTGAAAACATTCTAGGCTGAGTTGGGCCGCATTTTTTGGTGCATTATATAAACCTCCAGCTGCAGAGACGTGTGCTCCTATTTTCATACTGATGACCAATGAGAGATGATTTTGTCGTCATGGTGATGATAGAGCCGAAGAAAAAACCGCACAACTAGTGCGGTTTTTTCTAGGTGCTAATGAACACCTTAGTTCTTGACTAGATTGACCCGCTCTTTAAGTAATTCAATCACTTTACGATTTCTGAGAGCGGTCTTGATGTAGTCTTGGTATTCCTCGGAGCGAATAGTTTCCTGTGCTTTTGCATCATCAGAACTATCGTTGATCATTTTTTCTACCTCGGCTAACACCTCTGCATCTGACACCTCAATTTTTTCTCGCAGTCCATATTCACGAACCAACAGAGCAGTTTTGACTCTTTGTACGGCTTGTTGGGCCATCTCTAATCGGAGTTCATCTGCAGTCTTCTTAATTGATTTGAGATAGTCTTCGAATTCTAATCCGCGTTCAGCAACACTATGCTTCAACTCATGGAACATGCGATTAACTTCTTGGTTAATCATACTTTCTGGAATCTCGCCAAAGCGAGATTTTTCAACCAGCTTTTCTAGAATTTCCGCTTCAATCTTTTGTGACTCCTTTAAGGTTTTGTCCTTCATGATGTTGCTGTGTAGCAACTCCTTCATCTTGATCAGTGATTCCTGGCCGAGAGTTTTAGCAAACTCATCATCGATCTCTGGGTGCTGTAGTTCGTAGATCTCTTTGACTGTTAATTTGAATTGCACATCCTTACCAGCCAAGGTTTTTTGATAGTGGTCTTTAGGAAATTTGAGAGAAAACTCGTTGGTCTCACCTTCTTTCATGCCGATAATTTTTTCTCTGAGCCCTGGTACATAGTAATCTTCGTCCAAGTAAATACCATGTCCATGAGCTTGTCCGCCATCAAGCGGAACGTTGTCTCGAGACATATCCATATCAACAATAACCTTGTCGTTGGCTTGTGCTTCGCGACTAGCACGAACCTCCTTAGTTTGCATGCGTTGAAGTTCTTTGAGGGTGCCGGCTATTTCTTTGTCTTCAACAATCGGTTCTGAGGTTTTGATTTTTATTTTGTTGGCTTCAGCTAGTTGGATCACTTCCGGAATTAGGGCGACGGTGGCAGTAAACTCAATCGGGTTACCTGGGGCCAACTTAGTAACGTTGATCTCCGGGTCTCCATAAGTAGATAAATCATTATCTTTGACCGCCTGGACATAGTTGTGTCGGACTAATTCTGGTAGAGCAGTTTCGTAGATAGCCGCTTCACCAAAATGACTCTTGATCGCCTCGTAACTGGCTTTGCCTGGACGGAAGCCATCAATTGGACGCTCCTTAGAGATTTTAATGGCCGCATTTTGAAGGGCTGTTTGGGCCTCGGAAACCTCGATGGTAATGGTTAGTTCGATTTGACTCTGAGGTAGCTTTTTGATGATGCAATTCATGGTTTTGCGGTGAAGTCTCAATTGAGACTGAATACTAGGATATAAAGAGCCAAACGTCAACCGTTGGCTGTCTTGCCTTCTTTGTTGTCCTAGACCCCCTTTTTTAACCCGGGGGACTTCCAGCCCCCGGGAACCCCCGGCCCCACTTCTTTGTCTTGTCAAAGAAGTGGAGGGAAGAAACCGCCAGCCGCGGCCTGCGTTCGCCGGCCTCGCTGGGTCGCATCATACCTCGACGCTCGAACGGTGCGCTTTGCGCTCCTCTCGCGTCGCGCTCCGCCGGGCGGAGCGACGGTATGCTGCGACCCGCGAGTGCCGTCGTACTCGGCAAGCGGCGGGGATCGGATTGGACACCTTCGAGATTGCCGCGTGGGTATGCGCCGTGGAGATCGGATCGTGGATCCCGGGTCTCGGCCCGGGATGACATATTAAAGCACTGTCGTTCCGGGACTGTGAGCGAACGTAGCGAGTCGAACAGTATCCGGGACCCAGAGGCAAAAAAGATTGGGATTGGTTTCTGGATCCCGGATAGACCTTGCTCCGCTCGGCCTTCCGGGATGACAGCTGGAAAGACTCGCAATTTCCGGGATGACAAAATAAAAAGGCTTGAGGTTTCAAGATGACATATTAAAAAGTAAGGATGACAAATACATAAGAAGAATTGAGATAACAAAAGAATGTTGTCGTCCCGGAAGTCGCGACAGCGGCTATTCGGTACCCAGGAGTAAAAAAGATTGGGATTAGCTTTTGGATCCCGGATAGACCTCGCTCCGCTCGGCCTTCCGGGATGACATGTTAAAGCACTGTCGTCCCGGAAGTCGCGACAGCGGCTATCCGGGACCCAGAAGTAAAATCTTTTATAAAGGGCTAAAAAAGTAAGATATAGCTTCAACAAAAAAGTCGCCCGGAAGGGGCGGCTTATGAGATTAAATAAGATGTAGTTCTCGACGTCGGTCAGGGTTGGGATTGTTGTTTGTCGTTGGTGGTTGGGACCGGTTGGTGATCCGTGACCATCAACCAGTCTATGATTTTAAACAATACTCGGATCACGACTCTGCCCACGGCGATAATTGTGTAGAGGCCCAAGGATACAGCCAGCGAAATCGAGATCATGACCACCATGATTAGCAGGCTATTGACGGGGTCGCCAGATATTCCGAAACACACACCAACCGGTAGTGAAGCGGTTAGTGTGGCTAATACACCATTGCTGCGATTGAGATGATGGCCGTAGATCGGGACGGCAATAAGTGAGATTCCTATCAGAAAGAATAGTAGTGTGGTAGTAGCGGTACTCGCATACTTTTCAATATTCGACGACGAGACGATCCATGCTAAAAAAGTAGGGAGTAAAGAAATCGTAAAACCAATTTCTCTGGGTTGTCCTGGACCCTTGTCCCAATGGTAGTACGAACCAGTCGATCCTTTACGAGTACTCAATCCGGTAAGAGTCATTCCTGCGATCGGAATTATTATTCCGATAGTGGTCGCTAAAAGGATAATACGACCTTCGTCAATTGGTATTCCTCCCTGGAGGAGGTTGAAGTAGGTTAGTGAACTTGCCAGGATACCGACCATCGAAAAACAGAAAATTTTATTTCGTAGTCCGAAGGTTTCTGGTTCGGCAGCTGTGCCTGCTTTTTCTGTAAGTATGAGTACGACCAAAATCGTGATCGGTACTACTGCTAGCACATTCCACCAACCAGAGATCGTGATAGTCAGTGGTATGTCAGTTTGGTCTATCAGCGGGTCGCTGAAGAAGGCACCTAGACCAACATTAATTTCTGGTAGCGGATTGTGGACCAAGTGACTTAAAATACGCACTGTCAGTTCAAGAATTGAGATAGTAACTGACCAGCGCAGGACGTGTTGAGTGCGTTTCAAAGACCAGATTTCCTTTGCTCGCCCTCGGAGTCCTGGTTTCTGTCTATGGGTCGGGAGTTCTTCTTCTACTTCACCTTCCGGTGGAATATTGGTGCGGTAGACGCCTTGGCCGATTGGCTGGCCGAGATCAACTTGGGTAATACCAAACAGACTTTGGTCGCGCTTCAGCATTAAGCCTAGCGCTAGAATGAGCAGATCCCAAGCTGTCAGCAGTCCAGATTGTATCTTTTTTATTCTTCTCATCTCAACACTCCTTTTTCTTTCTTTTGGTTGTCAGTGAACTGAGTCCGTAGAAATGTTACGAACTGCCTAATTTATCAATGTGCGGTCATTCTGTCAACCGCCGTCGCTCTAATATCGCTTTAACGAAAACCTCCCGGTAGAACCGAGAGGTTTTTAGTTTTTATTCTCTCTTCGGGTCAATACCCCGTCAGCTTGCTGCGGGTAGTGGTATCCTGTATCCATGTCTCTATCTCCACAAAAGCCACAACGTAAGCTGTATCATCTATCACA
>MGFG01000015.1 GCA_001791745.1 Candidatus Uhrbacteria bacterium RIFOXYC2_FULL_47_19
GTAGAGGGCGGCGGAGCCCAGGTTGTCGGTGGCCGCCGTGTCGGAGATCAGCGAGGTGTTGATGGCGACCGAGGCCAAGTTGTCGAGGGCCAGGGTCGCGACGTTGGCGGCCAGGGCCACGGTGCCGCTCGCGTCCGGCAGTGTGATGGTTCGATCGGCTGTGGCGTCGGTGGAGACGATTGTTGTCTCAAAGTCATTGACCGTAGCTCCCTCGAAAACCAACGGCGATGCGCCCTGAAGGACGGCGGTAATGGTAATCGTATCGGTAAGCGCATTGCCGATCGTTGTGTTCCCGTTAACAATCAGTGTCCCGTCGGTCGAGATGTTCGTGCCGATCGTGGTGGCTGAAGAGCCGAACGGTACCAAAGCGACAGCCAGTACAGCTAAAGCGTTGGCCGCCCAACGGGCGAATGAGCGAAATGATTTATTCATATTCCTTTATAAAATTAATCTCCTCGAAAAAGTTAAGTGAGGAAATTTTATTTGTGGATAATTACGACGATAGTATAGCACAAGTTTTTGTCGTCAACACAATTTTTGAGATTGGAGACGACATGCAATCCGCTGCAGCAAAGCATGACCCATTCCTAAAAAGAAACCGCCGACTATTCCGGCGGAATCCAACCCTTCAATGTCTGGACTGGACGGTTACGGATCTGAAGACTTTTTAGGAAGCCTAACTTAACCACATTAGTTCCCGAAACAATTTCCGGGCAGTAACTTTCCACCGTCTGAAAAATTCACCGGACTGATATTAATTATCCTACTATTGCCGGGGGGAGATGCTATATTAGAAAGACCGACAAGAAAGTGTCGGTACACATAACTTGAACTAAACTTATCAACATGAAAGGTTTCAGTGTCGACTTGGAGCAAAGGACACTCGAGAACGAATTTTTCCGTCAGGTACTCTTCACTACCGAACGCAGTCAGCTGGTGCTCATGGCCCTGCAGCCGAGCGAGAACATCGGCCTAGAGGTACACGAAGGTCATGACCAGTTCATCAGGGTCGAGGCCGGACAGGGCCGGGCGACCATCGGCGGCGAGGAGTTTGCCTTGGCGGACGGCGTTGCTGTGGTGATTCCGGCCGGATTGGAGCACGATATTATCAATGGGTCGGAAGGGGTAATGAAGCTCTATACCTTATATACCCCACCAGAGCACCAGGACGGTACTATTCACAAGACTAAGGCAGAGGCTTTGGCCGCCCATCACTAACCCTAAAATGAAAAGCGTAGGATTTTGGCTTAAATCCTGCGTTTTTTGTTGTGGATAAAATAATGTCGTCCCGGGCCGAGACCCGGGACCCAGACGCAGAAAGATTGGATTCTGGATCCCGGATCAAGTCCGGGATGACATATTAAAAAGTAGGGATGACAGATGAAGAAAGATTGCGATTTCGGGATGACAACTTAAAAAGTGATGCGGGATGACAGATTAAAAACCTACTTCTTAAAGAGATGTTTTCTAATTGGAAATAGAAATAGAATCCCAATCAAACTAATTCCGGTTAGAGTGATGATCAATGGGCTATAACCAACCATGGTAGCTACCACACCACCAATCGAGGCAGCGGCCGCCGAACTGAGGTCGGTTAGAGTAAAATAGACGCCCCAATCGGTCCCTTCTCGTTCGCGATCAATATGCCGGGTGAAGAGCGCCATAAAAGATGGAAAGGTGAAAGCCACGATGCCACCATAAAAAAATTGCATAATATAAAGCTGACCAGGAGTATGGATCACTAAATAAAGGAGTGGCATGAAGGCTGCCATTAGTGATCCTAAAAACATAACCCAAAAATCATCCTTTTCACCGCGTATCTTATCGATCAAAGCTGCAGCTGGAATCTGCAAAATACTCTTGGTGATTAGGTAGATGGCGGCAGCAGTACCAGCTACAGCTGCATTACCACCTTCAATGTACTCAACAATAAAGAGCGAAAAAATCGGACCTAATAGTCCGAGTGCTCCCATCCAAATAACATCAGAAACAACCAGCAGGCGAACCACGCTGTTCATGTTCAACAAAAAATAATCCCCAATTGGCAAGGCACGTTTGGCCATAGTAAAAAATAATTTAACTCGATGATTCGATTACCAACCCTTAATATATAAAGTGTAGCAGATCGATTATTACACCACCAAAATAGAAAATGATTAAAAATCCTTAATTAATTTTTCGATGTTCTGATATTGAATTGTCAACGCCGAAGAAATACGAAACAACAAGAAAGACCGCCCTCAGTGAGAGGGCGGTAAGAAGAGTAGTAATTAATGATCTGATTTTCTTCTGGATCCCGGGTCTCGGCCCGGGATGACACTGGTTAGTGGAGGCTGGGATGACATTAATTAGTGGGAGGCTGGGATGACATTAGTTAGTGGGAGGCTGGGATGACATTAGTCAAAAGGGCGAAATGACATCGGTTAAAAGAGCATTAAAGCGAGGCCAGAGAGATTACCTTTGGACGATTATAGCTTCGTCTAGTCGACAGTCCCCGATCACCGTCCAAGGCACGCCGGGTGGGCCCCAATCAGGCGTCAGATCGAACCAACCACCTGTACCAGCACTAACGCCGACAACGAAGAAATTAAATCGAGTGGCATGTTCGGGCATCTCGAAGGTGTAACTGGAGGTCGATCCGAGCCAAGGTAAGCATTCACGACCTGAAGTGGATTCCGGCGGAACAGACCAACCCTCGGTGTCACTACCATAAGTTACGCAACGCGGTGTGGTCACAGGTTCGATCAAAGTTGAAATGGGATCCAATCCGCTGACCGTAACGAACAACGTGCCGGACCGACGGAGGCAGGAAATGAGATGCCGGCCTGAATCTGGTTCGGGGTCTGGTTCGGGTTCGGGTTCGGGAGTCGGACAAGCGCCGCAGTCGCGGGCGCAGGAGGAACAGGATTCGCGCGAGTCGCAACTACCATCGCCGCAACGAGGTGGACATGAACCGCAGTCGCGGGCGCAGGAGGAACAGGATTCGCGCGAGTCGCAACTACCATCGCCGCAACGAGCTGGACAAGCACCGCAGTCAACCGGACAGTTGGTGCAGGATTCACCAGTGTCGCAAGATCGGTCACCACAATATGGATCAGGTTCTGGATCAGGATCAGGAGGAGTAGGATCGGGTCCGCCGTAGCCCTCCCCAATACGTAGAAGCGTGCCATCCAATCGACAATCACCAACTGGATGCCAAGGAATGAAGCCGTCCATAAGCAGATCAGTATCAAACCAGGAGTGACGTGAAGGTGATCGGGCGTCGACTACATAGAAACCCAGTCCATCGGTCCGGCGAGGTAAATCGAAAGTATAGACTGCTGAATCTCCAGCCCAAGGTATGGTCTGCTTTCGAGAGCCAGCTGGATAAGGCACGTCCCAACCGTCGGTGTTGCTGCCGTATTGAATAGCTAACGGTTCGGCTGGTACAGCAATTAGTGCGTCGAGAATTGGTCCGGTAATGCGGATCGACAGGCGATCTGAACCGAGGTCGCATCTGATGGTGTGAGGTAGATCTCTTTCTGGAATCGAATCAGGGTCGGGGTCGGGGTCGGGGTCGGGGTCGGGCTCCGAAAGTGTTCGACACTCCCCTCCCATACAAGACGTACCCAACGGACACGACCAAGACACCCAAACGTTAGCACCGACGTTATAATCATGAACGCAAACCTCGTACGACAACTCGTCGGCGGTGCAGCGACGTGAGCTCTGAACACACTCATCCTCGGTCGCACAACAGTCCTCCGGGCAGTCACGGCAACTCTCTCCCACGTTGCAGTTGCCGTCGCCGCAGCTCTCGACACCCGATCCCCCTGCACCGTGACCATATTCGCAGCGTCTGGCCAAATCGGTCGTATACTCATTTTGACCGTGCCACATACCGTTGGTCATGGTGAAAATGGCATTAGACGGTACTTGAAGAACTCGATTGTAGGAACCATAAAGTAGTGGCATGAACGGACGCCCGTCAGCCGACCGCCGCAACCGCATGACATAGCCATGTTCATTGGAAGGATTGGCCTCATTCTCGTAGCGATCTCCGGTTACGACGTAAAAATCGTTATCGTCGGGCAATTCGATAATCGTTCCGTCCCGAAGAGTCAGATCGTCTCCTTCCGGCAAATGACAATCCCAAAAACTGTATTCACGAAAGTCGACATCATAACGCATGCCCCAAGACATGAGAATCAGCTCTGATTCCATCCTAGTGCTGTCGAAGTTGAACGGTATCCAACGTCTGATAGCAAAACCGCCCTCTCTAATGATCAGATAGCCGCCGTTCAGACATTCGGTTAGGTACCGTTCCGAAACTCCAGAGATCTCCGGCCCTCTCCGATAGCAATCAATGGTTGAGTCTGGAACTCGAACCACCTGAGCGGTCGGATAGTTAGAATCGTAGAAAAGCCGCCTCGACCGATAAGCCTCCCAGTCGGCAATGTGACACAACGTCCCCTCCTCGCAAACCAGATAGATTTCCGGCTGATCATAAGCCTGAACTGTGGTTCCAATCGGCAAACTAGAATACTCGTTGAGGCCGAAAATCTGACCGCTCGCAAAACCGGAATAACCAGACATTGGCTCACAACGTACAGGTTGCCAAACACTCTCCCCTACTTCACGACAAGAACAATCTACGTGAATGTTCGTGCCGGTAGTACAACCAGTCGAGCCCTCATAGCCAACCACTTCACTCTGCCGGACATACTGGCCTTCCGAAACAACCAGACTGGTAAGATGAGCCAAATGTACGCGACATGATCCGTAAGCGTTGATGTAGAGATGATTACCAAACCCATGATTAGCCCCACGAGCCGGCATACCATCAACGGAAGGACAATCACTATGACTGGATGGCGACAAATTCACTGTCCCACTAACCGGAGCTAGTACCGGCGAACCAAGGCGACCGGAAAAATCCACAGCCAGGGGCGTTCCACTCCCGCTGGTATGACTGACCGATCCATAATACCCCTGAGTGATCACATGTCGCTCAGAAACAGGAAAGGGCAAAATAAGATCGTAACTAGTCATGCTATTACTAGCCACAACCGGCGCATCTTCCATACTACTCGGACTTTCGAAAGTTCTGTTCTCATCCGCTATGCAGCAGCAAATGAGAGCCGCCAACAAACAAACACTACGAATTATTCTTCCACTAGCTATGGTCATTACTGACCTCCTTTCAAACTTTGAGTTGTCAAAGACCGAACACCTACACCTGCAGGCATCCGTGCCGCTGCGCATCAAGTCAAGTGTTCGACTAATTCGCGGCGTGCACCAACGTCCGAGATCGGTGATCAACGAGCCTTTCGGCCACTATCTTAAGTTAAGATCCTGACAAATTACGGCCTTTAGGTTCTGATACTCGCGATCAACACAAACCTGTCGAGCTTCAACTGACTTAAAATAGGTAAGTAGTACCATCCAAGAAAGCAGCAGTAGCGCCAAAATGGTTATGATTTGCAGAGCGAGTGAGATCTTTGAGTATTTGATAAATCGTTCGTCCATACGTTCGAGTGATTAGTTATTGATTGACCTGCTCGAGATTTAACATGGCGGATTTGGGTGGTCAAAAAAACAAAAAATTCGGCTAAGGTGAGCCGAAATTAATGTTCAATAAAAAATATTATCCACAATAATTATTAGTCCGAGTTTTCCTGGATCCCGGATACCGTTCGACTCGCTACGCTCGCTCACGATTCCGGGATGACAACTATTTTTTTCTAATTTACTGTCGTCCCGAGCGAAGACCCGGGACCCAGAGGCAAAAATACCGGACTGATCGTGGATCCCGGATACCGTTCGACTCGCTACGCTCGCTCACGATTCCGGGATGACATTAGTGGGGGGCTGGGATGACATTAGTTGGGGGAGGCTGGGATGACAACTATTTTTTTCTAATTTACTGTCGTCCCGGGCGAAGACCCGGGACCCAGAGGTAAAAATACCGGACTGATCGTGGATCCCGGATCAAGTCCGGGATGACATTAATTGGGGGAGGCTGGGATGACAAACGTTTTTTAATTTTCGGGAGTTGAGTTTCAACAAAAAAACCGCCCGATTCAAAGATGAACCAAGCGGTGTAGATGAAGCCGCACGCAACGCGCGCGGAAAGGCGATGTCGTTCAGCCCAGGGCGAAAATTACCCCGACTCCGGAAGCCAGACAGTTGTCCGGTCCGCGCACCCGAGACATGTCCAATTTGGGTCCATGTCCACACCTAGGAGGAACAATGGTTGGTAGGACACCACCACCATCAGACATGATCTGAGGTTCCATACCGAGCAAGGTCGGATTGATGCACATGACTCTACTCTGTCCACGTCTCGGACGGAGTCGACCGATCAAGACATCACCCACCTCGTACGGACAGTCCCGCAAGCCGAGACGTCTGGCCTCCGCCAGAATTTCGGTCGCCGTACCACCTGACAGACCGACCAACTCTCCAACCGAGAGCATGACCAGCTTCACGAATTCGCCATCCGGCAGCTGGACGGTCAGCCAGGGCACGAACTCCGGCTTCTTCCTGCTCATGTTGCACCTTCCTGTCCAAAGGACGACGACTAGACTACGACAAAACACTGCATCTGTCAACCAGTTAGACCTATTAGTAAAAATGAACGAGCCAACCGTACATCATCCCTACGACAACTCCACCTCATTGGTGGTAAAAAAATCCCATTCTGGCCGACAGTTAACCCTAACCGACTCCCCACCCACAACTTTTTGAAACTCAAGTGACACCGCCCAGAGCGCAATCTCGTGCCCCAAACCGCGGCTTGAACCGTATTTCAGGTCACCGAGAATCGGACAGCCGAGCGACTGCATGGCCACTCTAATCTGATGTGGCCGACCGGTCTCCGGCCTAATCTCTATGAGCGTCAAACTGTCGTCCGAGCGCAGTACTTTGTAAGTCAGCTCAGCTAGTTTGGCTCCTGGTGTGTCCGACGAACAAACGGCGACCTGATTAGCCAGACGATCTTTGACCAGCCACTGTGAAACCCGACCAAACGATTCAGCTGGTACACCCTCGACTACCGTCCAGTAAACTTTCTTAATTGTCCGTGATCGAAACTGCTCGGACAACCGCGCTGCACCTTTACTAGTTCTAGCAAAAACCATCGCTCCACCCACTGGCCGATCTAGCCGATGAACCAATCCAACAAAAGCATCGCCCGGCTTATGACCGACTTCTTTTAAATGGATTGCTACTTCGTCGAATAACGACCGATCACCACTGTCGTCACTTTGCACTGGTAGTCCGGCAGGCTTCACCACAGCGATAACGTGATTATCCTCGAACAGGACTTTCAGCTTCATATCAAAATTCTAAAGTTTGACTCGAACAGTCACACCGGCCGGCAACAAAAAACCACGCTCAGCCTGTTCTGGTAGACATAACTCGACACTCTCAATACTCGTGGCCTCAGAAAAAACTTCTCGTGCTACTTGCTCGACAACTAACGCCGGAAAGCCAAGTGAGTAGGCGTTCAGAAGTAGCTGCCCGCCGGGTTTCAATAACTCACGACAGGCGAACAATAGTGGTTGCAGTCCAATCTCAAAACGCCACACCTCACCCCTTGGTCCACGCCCAAAAGCTGGTGGATCGAGAACGATCACTTCATAACGACGTTCGCGACGAATCTCACGCTGTACAAATTTGACTACATCGTCCTCAATCCACCGCACTGGACGATCAGCTAACTCAGATAGCTCAGCATTATGTTTGGCCGCAGCAATAGCTGGACGACTAGCGTCCACATGTACCACCTCGGCTCCGGCGGATAGCGCGGCCAAGGTCGCTCCACCAGTGTAACCAAACAAATTTAGGAGTTGGTCGCCGGGCTTGAGTATCGATTGCAAATACGCCCAATTGACAGCCTGCTCAGGAAAGACGCCAGTGTGTTTGAAACTCGACAGGCGCAAACCGAAACGAAGTTGATTCCAACTAACTAACCAACTCTCCGGTGGCTCTTTGATGACGCGCCAATTTCCATCATCACCACGTTGTTCAAAACGAACAGTAGCCTGCTGCCAAACTTCAGTACCAGCTGGAGACCACAAAGCCTGCGGTTCCGGTCGCACCACTATAACCTCACCGAATCGTTCGCATTTTTCCTGATGGCCACTATCCAGCAGTTCGTACTCCTGCCAGTCAGCCCGTTCGCGTTTGAGTTCCATGTGTTTCGTTTAAGATTGACGGTTAACCTACCCCATCGGGTCAGGACTGTCCAGACATGTCATTGCGACGGCAATGTCGTCCCGGGCCGAAACCCAGGTCCAAAATGTTTTTCCTCAATTGATGTCGTCCCTGCCTCCGAGCCGGGACCCAGAAGCAGAAAGGTCATATCCTGGATCCCGGATAGACCTCGCTCCGCTCGGCCTTCCGGGATGACAAATTAAGAAAGGCTCGCAATTTCC